>JACQDF010000055.1 GCA_016201205.1 Acidobacteriota bacterium | reverse complement strand
TTCGTTGACAAATGGGCGTACTTCTTCATGGATTTGTTCCGCGCCAATGGCAAGATGGGCCGCGGGCAGAATCTGTTTCATTACTGGATGAAGGAGAACCTGCGCGTCGACCGGCCTTATGACGACGTGGCCCGCGACATCATCGCCTCGTCGGCCAAATCCAATCACGTGGTGGCCGCCTCGAATGTCATCGCCCGCGAGCACGTGCAGGGCAAGCCGCAGCCGGATGACGGCAAGGACTTCGGCATGGTGCAGCAGCTCGACACGCATGACGAGCTCGCCATTCTCTACGGCAAGACATTTCTCGGAATCAACTTCTCCTGCATTTCCTGCCATGACGGGAGAGGCCACCTGGAGAAGGTAAACGTCTGGCTCAGCCAGAGGAAGCGCTCCGAATTCTTCCAATTTGCTTCGTTCCTGGGCAACTCCCGGTATCTCATGTATTGGGAGCACGGCAAGCCGCAGTCGGGCGAGTTCATGATCGATGATGAAAACCCGGGCTACGACACCAAGGGCAAGAGCATGATCCGCGTGCCGCGCTTCGGCGGCGCCGGCTCGCCAGCTTTCATCATGACAGGCGAGAAGCCGCGGCCTGGCCATGAGCCGCGCGCCGAGCTTGGCCGCATGATCGCCGGGCATCCGCAGTTCGCTCGCGCCGCCGCCAACCTGTTCTGGGCCAGGCTGATGGGCTTCGGGATCGTCGAGCCGTATGATGAGTTCGACCTGGCGCGGCTGGATGAGAAGTCGGCGCCCAAAGGCTGGCAGGCACAGGCGTCGCATCCGGCGTTGCTGGACGCGATGGCCGCCGACTTCCGCAGGAACAACCACAGCATCAAGCGCCTGGTCCGCATCATCTGCGGCTCGACGGCCTACCAGCTTTCGGCCCGCTTTGAAGGCGAGTGGAAAGAGGCCTACACGAAGTATTACGCGCGCAAGTTCGTCCGTCAGTTGAACGCCGAAGAGGTGCATGATTCGATCGTGCAGGCGACCGGCCGCCCTGGCTCGTTCACCTACGGCGGCGAGAAGATGGGCTGGGCGATGCAGCTCTCCGGTCCCGGCGGCGGCGGCGATGTGCGCTATTTCCTCCAGACCTTCGGCCAGTCCAACCGCTCGAATCCGCCGAAAGCGCCGACAGGATCGCCATTGCAGGCGATGTTGCTGATGCAATCCCCGGTAGTGATGGATCGAGTGATCGCTGCCAAAGACAGCCGCGTGCAGCGCCTGCTTGAGACTTACAAGGACGATGACAACCGCCTGGTCGAGGAGATCTTCCTCGGCGCGCTGGCGCGGCCGGCGACGGCGGCGGAACAGCAGATCGCGCTCGAGGCGCTGGCGAAGAACCGCACCGAAGGCGCCCAGAACCTGCAATGGGCTTTGATCAACCATCCGGAATTCCTGTTCAACCACTAAGGAGCAACCCATGCGCGTAGGCGACCTCTTCCCCACTCGCCGCGAATTGCTCAAGTTCGGCGGCCTCGGCCTCGCCGGCGCCGCCGTCCCCGGTGTCTGGCCGCTCCGTGTTTCGGCCGCCGCCAAGGAAAAGGTGACGCCGCGCTCGAGCGCCCGCCATGTCCTTTACTTCGAACTGTCCGGCGCCATCAGTCACGTCGAGGGCTGGGACTTCAAAGAGAACGCCGGGACGCCCAAAGACCTGGATGTCCGAAAGATCAAGGACGGCTTCTATCTCTCCCACCTCCTGTTTCCCAAGCTGGGAAAGCACATCGGCAAGTTCGCCATTCTGCGCTCGCTCCAGAGCCATGAGGAGGTTCACTTCCGCGGCCAGTACTACGTACAGACCGGCCGGCAGTTGAATCTTGCGTTCGCCAAGGAGATTCCAGCAGTCGGCTCGCTGATTGCCATGGAGATGGAGCCGCGCCGCCGCCAGAACGAGACGTTTCCCAGCTACATGTCGTTCTACCTCGAGAAAGGCGCGGCCGGGGCGCTCTCGACCGGCTTCCTGCCGCCGCGGTTCTCCGTGGTCGATATCAACCCCGAGTCTGCCGTGAAGGGCAGCACGCTCGACCAGAAAGCCGTCGAGCTGATGGAGCAGCGATGGCAGCTTCTTTCCAGGCTCCGCGATGCTTCCCGCAGCAGCATCGCCGGCTACGGCAGAGATATGCTTGGCTACGGCGATTTCTACGAGACGGCGCACCGGTTGCTCACCGACCCGCGCTGGCCCGATGCCTTCCAGATCAAAGAAGAGGACCGCCGGCGCTATGGCAATCACGCCGTTGGCATCTCCTCGATCCTGGCGCGCAACGTGATCGCTGCCGACGCCGGTACGCGCTTCCTTCATCTCTGCCATCCCGGCTGGGACCACCACGTGCAGATCTGGGACCGCAAGGCATCGAGCAACCACTACATGCTGTGCGCCGAGCTGGACTCGGCTCTTTCGAGCCTCATCGAGGATCTGTCGGCCATGCCCTCGAAGGCCGATCCGTCCAAAACGCTGCTCGATGAGACGCTGCTGGTGGTGATGAGCGAGTTCGGCCGCACTCCTGGCGCGCTCAACAACATGGCCGGCCGCGACCACTACAACAAATGCTTCCCGGCGATGTTTGCTGGCGCCGGCATCCAGGGGGGCAAGATCCTGGGCCAAACGGACTCGGAAGGCGCCAAATGCCTCGAGACCGGATGGGCGCACAAAGAGCAACCGCGCATCGAGAACGTCGTCGCCACCATCTATTCGGCGCTCGGCATCGACTGGTCCAAGGAGATCACCAACACGCCCTCCGGCCGTGCCTATCCATATGTCGATGCGCTTGGGCCCCATGGCTACATCCCGACTGATGAGATCGCTTCTCTGTACGCTTAGCCTGCTCGCCACGCTCTCTCTGGCCGCCGATCCCGGAATGGTTTTTATCCCGGGTGGAGAGTACAAGCGCGGCCGGGCGCACGCGTTGCCCGATGATGGACTCAAGTGGTTCCCCGAGGTGCTGAAAGACGATCGTCCCGTGCGGAGCATCCGGATCGACCCTTTCTACATGGACACGCACGAAGTGACCAACCTGGAGTACGCGAAGTTCGTCGCGGCCACGCGCCATCGCGCGCCATACAACTGGCCCGGTGGCAAGGCGCCCGCGGGCAAAGAAAGGCAGCCCGTTGCCGCCGTGAGCTGGGACGATGCGATGGCGTACGCCAGATGGGCGGGCAAGCGTCTTCCCACGGAAGCCGAATGGGAGCGCGCCTGCCGCGGGAATGCCGAGGGCGCCACCTACCCCTGGGGCGAGAACAGGCCGACCAGGGAACTGGCTCGCTTCAACGTCATTGACGGACCTGGCGAGACTGGCAAGTGCAAAGCCAACGCCTTCGGTCTCTACGACATGGCCGGCAACGTCTGGGAGTGGTGCTCGGATTGGTATGACCGCGACTACTACGCCTCGGCGCCCGCGGCCAATCCCCAGGGCCCCTCCGCCGGCCGCTACCACGTCCTTCGCGGCGGCTCCTGGGCGGACGTGGAAAAATACCTCACCTGCGCCTACCGGAGCTGGGCACGCCCCGCGGAGCGCAGCCCCAACGTCGGCTTCCGTTGCGTCCGGTCCTTTCGCAAATGAAACTCTATTACTTGAGCCTCCTTACCCTCGGTCTCAGCGCCGCTGAAAAACCCGTTGTCGCTGTAGGCGGGATCATTCACGAGACCAACACGTTCAACCCTCGCAAGACGACTGTTGCCGATTTCGAGACGGGCATAGGCGGCTCGGGCATTCTGCGAGGAGAGGACATTCTCCGTGAATCCGAGCTCGCCAATTCGACCACCAGTGGCATCATCGAGGGCGCCAGACGATACGGCCTCGACTTGTTCCCCACCGTGCAGGCGGGCCCGCAGACCATCGGTATGGTGACCCGCGAAACGTTCGAGAGCCTGGCTGGCGAGCTATTGCAGCGCCTGAAGGCTGCCCCCAGGCTCGAAGGCATCCTGCTCACCCTGCACGGCACTATGGTGGCGGAAGGCTTTCCTCACGCCGATGCTGAGGTGGTGCGACGGGTACGCCAGTCCTTTCCCAAGCTGCCGATCATCGTCACCCATGACTACCACGCCAACGTGTCGCAGGAGATCATCGATCACTCGACGGTGCTGATCACTTACAAGGAATGCCCGCACCTGGATGCCAGGGAACGTGGCTTGCAGGCCGCCCGCATCATGGCGGATGTGATTCGTGGCAAGGTGAAGCCTGTGCAGGTCCTGGTGAAGCCGCCGATGCTTCTGAACCTGGTATTTCAGAATACATTTGTCGATCCGCTCAAGTCGATCGTAGACGAATCCAAGCGCCTGGAAACGAATCCCAAGATCCTCGCGGCCAGCGTACCGGGCGGATATCAGTGGGCCGACATCCCGGCGATGGGCCCTGGTGTGATCGTGGCCACCGACAACGATCCCGCGCTGGCCAAACGCGAAGCGCAGCGGCTCAGCGACATGCTCTGGGCTTTAAGAGACAGGCTTGTCCTGAATCTGCCGGATCCGGCTCGCGCCGTCGCCATGGCAATGAAGAATGACCGTTTCCCGGTAGTCCTGATGGACACCGGCGACAACATCGGCGGCGGCTCATCCGGCGACGGCACCTTCCTGCTGGCCGAGCTGCTCGAGCAGAAAGCGCCGGGCTGGGTGGTGGCCATCTCGGACCCGGAGGCCACCGAGGCGGCGTTCAAGGCGGGCGTCGGCGGCAGCTTCGACATGCCGGTGGGAGGCAAGACCGACAAGCTGCACGGGGAGCCGCTGCGCGTGCGCGGCCGGGTGAAGTCGCTCAGCGACGGCCGGTTCATCGAGCCGGAAGTGCGCCACGGCGGCCTGCGCTATTGGGACATGGGACACACCGCTGTGATCGAAGCCGACGGCTCGACACGGGACCTGTCGAATTTCTTGCTGCTGACCAGGAAGCGCATCATCCCCTTCAGCGTTCATCAGCTCACCAGCAACGGAATCTATCCGCAGCGGCAGAAGATCCTGGTGGCGAAAGGAACGGTGGCGCCGCGCGCCGCCTATGAGCCGATTGCCGCGAAGATCATCGAAGTGGACAGCGGCGGGGTGACGGCGGTCAATCCGAAGCGGTTCACATTCCAGAAGGCGAATCCGGCGTTGTTTGGCTTGAAATAGCGCGTCTTCACGCGAGGCTTCAAGGCTCCAGCCCCATCTCTCGACGTAACATGTCGGCCGATTCTGCTCTCCGCTTTCTCGAGGATGCGGCGCGGCGCAGTGCGGAGAGCAGCCGGAGCGCGTTCCTCGGGGAACGCAACAGATGCGATGTCTCCACCAGTCCGGCCAGCTCCGACGCCGGGATCAGCGCTACGTCTTTGGCGGCGTATACGTGGTTGCTGTCGCCATTGTCTCATTGTAGAGGAAACCTGTACGCAGCGGACCGCTCCCAGTACTTCCGCGAGGAAATGGGGGGAACGGGTAGCCTGTCCCCGGTTTTCCTATACTGGGGGGATGATCAGCCGAATGCTTTGCTCGCTGTTTGTGGCGCTGGCCGCCGTGTGCTTCGCTCAGACCACGATGGACCAGCGGCTGGCGGACTTCCAGCAGCTTGCCGCCACCTACGCCAAGAACTACGGCCCTTATGAATGGAAGTTGGCCCAGGGGTTCGATCTGCTCAACATCGCGCCGTGGCTCGATCGCGTCCGGCGAGCCAAAGATGACCTCGAGTTCTACGATTTGTGCATCGAGTACGTCGCCTCGCTAAACGACGCCCATGATCTGTTCATCCTCCCCAGCGATTTCTCCGCGACCCTCGGCTTCACGGTGGATATTTACGAAGGTAAAGTTCTGATCGATTCGATCAACCGGGTGCGCTTGCCCGTGCAGTCGTTTCCTTTCGTGGCCGGCGACGAGCTGGTGTCGGTGGACGGGAGGACGGTGGAGGAGTGGATCAGCCTCCTGTCCAAGTACGCGATTGCGGCCAACGAGCGCAGCACGCGCCGCTCGGCGGCGGCCAGGATCACCAACCGCTCGCAGTCAGTCCAGCCGCGCGCACACGAGATCGGGGACACGGCCAGCGTCGTGATCCGAAGGCAGAATGGCAACCTGGAGACGTACACGATCTCGTGGCTGAAGCAAGGAACGCCGCTGCTGGCGGTGGGCCCTGTGCCATCCCCCAAGATGACGACGGTCCGCGCGGCCCAATCCATCGAGACGCCCTGGGACGATGATCTCCCTTCTTACCTGCGTGTCCTGTTGCCGCTGCGCCACGTCATGCTTGCTCCTGAGCGTCAGACGGCGCTCAACGTCGGCGGTCGTAATCCGCTGTTCGCCATGCCGCAAAACTTCACCCAGCGACTCGGGCGCGTCGGCACCGACTTCTTCTTTTCCGGCATCTACGAAGCCGGCGGCTTCAAGATCGGCTTCCTGCGCATCCCGAACTATTCGCAGCCGCAGACCGGCGCTGCTTTGACGCAGTTTGAAAACGAGATTATTTTCTTCCAAGACAATACCGACGGGCTGATTCTCGACGACATGCGCAACCCGGGCGGCAATGCCTGCTACGCGGACTCGCTGTTGCAGCGCGTGATTCCCTACAAATTCCGCACCTTGGGATTCGAGCTTCGCGCCACGGCGAACTGGGTCATCAGCTTCTCCTCGAGTGTCACCATTGCCCGTCTGGTGGGCGCGCCGGAATGGCAAATCCGATATCTGGAAGCGGTGCTCGGCGATGTCAAAGGGGCGTACTCGGAGAACCGGGGACGCACCGGTCCGGTGTTTGTCTGCACAAACCCTATCCTCGGAAGCGTGCAGATCGATCTGGACCCGGCCGCTGACCGCACCGGGAAAGTGATCGCCTACACCAAACCGCTGATGGCGCTGGTGGACGAATTCTCCGCCTCGGGCGGCGATTACTTCCCCGCCGTCGTTCAGGACAACCAGCGCGGCAGGATTTTCGGCATGCGCACGATGGGCGCCGGCGGAAGCGTCCTCGGATTCAACGGCGCCACTTACACTGAGGGCTTCGCCCGCGTCACCGTGTCGCTGATGAACCGCAAAAATCCAATCGTCACTCCCGAGTATCCCACCGCGCCGTACGTCGAGAACATCGGCGTGCGGCCGGACGTCGTCGAGGACTACATGACTCGGGAGAACCTGCTCGGCCAGGGGCGGGCTTTTGTGGACGCGTTCACACGCGCCATGGTGGATCACATCCGCAACTCCCAATGAGCGACGCGGCGGCCACTGGCGTTTCCTGGACCAGGCTGCGATCGATGGACTTCGGCTGTACCGGCAGGTAACGCCGGCAGAAGGCGTCTGTATCCTGAAACACCTGGAGCGCCTGAGCGGGCCTGCGGTTGCCCGCAAAGGCGAAGCAGTGCGGAGCGCCCGGGTACGTCTTCACCTCGAGCGTTTTGCCCGCGCTCTTCAGCTCCGGAATCAGCACCTCGGCGTTGAAGTGGTTGATCGCGTGCACGTCCCCCTGAATGATGAGGATCGGGCAGCGGATCTTGCGGAGCTTGGCCCGTGTGATCTCCTGGTATTCAGGCGTGTAGTATTTTTTCGGGTTCTCCGAAATGGGGGCCGAATCCGCCGGCGTCAGGAATTCGCCTTTCTTCGGAAACCTGGCATGGAAGATGCCTGTGAGAATGAGGCTCGCCGGCTCCTCGGGCACGATGGCGCGGACGCTGGTTGTCGCCGCGGCCACTTCCAACGCGAGATCGCCTCCGCCGCTACAGCCGTACACGATCACGCCGTCCTTGTGCACAAACGGCAATCCACGCAAGTGCTCGACGGCGGCCAGGCAATCCTCGAGAGAGACTCTCGATTGCGGATCGTGATTGCGGCTGCGGTAGGTGATGGGCGCGACGACGTAGCCGGCGGCGAGGAAGCGGCAAGGGTTGGGCTCATTGAGCGCAAGATTCTGGAGGACCTTGGCGGGTTGCGTCTGCAATCCGCCGTGGATGAAGAGGATCGCGGGAAACGGCCCGTTTCCCGGAGGCTTGCGCAGGAAGCCTTGCCCGTGGTGGCCGTCGCGGGCGACTGGCGAGATCGCTTCCAGCGGGCAGGCCTTCTCGGAGATGGCCGGGCGAGTGATTTCCTCGGTGGCGCGCAACAGGCCGGCGGAGCCCAGTGCGAAGAACGTGCGGCGGTCGAGAATGTGCGGCATGGGTCTACGATACACCCCCGCGGGCAGTCGTACAATGACCGTGAGTTCCTTCTTATGAGACGACGTGACCTGTATCAATCGCTTCTGGCCGCTCCGGCCATGTCCGCGCTGTCCGGGCAGGTTTACGCGCAGCGCACCACCGCATTGCCGCCGCTGAAGATCACCGGTTTCAAAGTGATCGCCACCAGCGGCGGCCGCAACTACCGCTGGATTTTTCTGAAGCTGCTCACCAGCGAGCCGGGCCTGTATGGGATCGGCACCGCGGGCAACCACTTTCAGACGCACGCCGTGATCACGGCTCTGGAAAAGCACCTCGGGCCGTGGCTGATCGGCAAGGAGGCGGACCGCATCGAAGATCTGTGGCAGAGCGCGCATTACCGGACGTACTGGCGCAACGGGCCGGTGAACAACAACGCACTGGCCGCGATGGACGTGGCGCTGTGGGACATCAAGGGGAAACGCGCCGGGATGCCGGTGTATGACCTGCTTGGCGGCAAGGCGCGTGACGCGGTGCCTTGCTATGACCATGCCGCCGGCCGCGACATGGAGTCGGCCGTCGAGAGCGTGCGCAAGTCGATCGAGAACGGCTTCCGCCACATCCGCGTCCAATATGGGGAAGGCGGCTATGGCGGCGGGGGTTTCATTCCCGCCGGCCAGGGCAATCGCCCCGAAGGCGGCTACCAGGGGCTGGCGTTTGATGAAGAGATGTACGTCGATACGATTCCGAAGGTGTTCGATTACGTGCGGAGCAAGGTGGGCTTCGGGCCGAAGCTGCTGCATGACGTCCATTCGCACCTCAGCGGCATCAATGCGGTCGAGCTGTCGCGGCGCTTGCAACCGTATCAATTGTTCTTTCTCGAGGATGTGCTGGCGCCGGAGCTGATCCAGTGGTACCGCCAGATCCGCCAGGCGGCGACGACACCGCAGGCGGTGGGCGAGGTCTTCTCCCATCCGTACGAGTATTTGCCGCTGATCACCGAGCGGCTGATCGACTATGTACGCTGCCGCGTGTCGGCGATCGGCGGGATCACGCAGGCCAGGAAAGTGGCCACGCTGTGCGAGTTGTTCGGCGTCAAGACAGCGTTTCAGGAGGGCGGTGAGAATGATCCGGTGAATCAGCTTGCGGCGTATCATGTCGACATTTCGAGCACCGCATTCGGCATCCAGGAGGAAAACGGATTCCCGCCGCTGGTTCACGAGATGCTGCCGGGGACGGCCCAGATCCGCAAAGGGTATCTCTATGGCAGCGGCAAGCCGGGGCTCGGCGTTGACCTCAACGAGCAGGTTGCGGCCAAATATCCGCTCGGAGAGATCAAGGACGGCGGGGCTTATCGGACGGACCGGACGCTGGAGGGGGCGGTGGTGCGGCCATAAGTCGGGTGGCCAGCGCGGGCTATACTGTGGATAACTTCGTCTCGCTAAACTCGAATTCAGGAGTTATCCATATGAAGTGTTTGCAGGGTCTTTTTCAGCTCGCTGTGGCCTGCTTGTCAGCCACGGCAATTCTTGCGCAGACTTCCACATCCCAGATCTCGGGAACGGTTTTTGATCCCACTGGCGCCGTCGTCCCCGGGGCTTGGGTGACGCTTGTCAACGAGGCCACTGGTGTCGTCCAGAAGCTATCCACGACACCTGCCGGCGTGTACGCGTTTCCCGCAATCCCGGTGGGTATCTACACCATCCGTGTCGAAGCCACCGGCTTCAAGACTTCGGTGCGGACGGGCAACACCGTGCAGGTGAATACGCCGGCCTCGGTCGACATCCAGCTCGAAGTAGGCGCCACGGTGGAAAGTGTCCAGGTGAGCGCCAGTTCCGAAGTGTTGCAGACCTCCTCGGCAACGCTGGGCAACGTGGTCGAGCAGCGCTCGATTGTCTCGCTGCCGTTGAACGGGCGTAACCCGCTCAACCTGCTGATGTACGAGCCCGGCGTGGTGCAGCGATCGGGCAACACGGTGAATGTCAACGGATCGCGCGCCACGGCGGTCAACGTCACCATTGATGGCATCGAGGCCAACGAATCCACCAACCCCAATCCGATCAACAATATTTTCCGCTTGAATCCGGATAACGTTCAGGAGTTCAAGGTCACCACCTCGAACCCCACCGCCGAGGAAGGGCGCAACTCAGGAGCCAATGTCTCCATCGCCACGCGCTCGGGGACCAACCAGTTTCATGCAACGATGTTCGAGTTTTTCCGCAACACCAGCCTGAACGCCCAGGAATTCTACTCCTCCGCCCAAGGTTCCCTCAAGCCCATCATCCAGCTCAACCAGTACGGATTCGAGATCGGCGGGCCCATTCGCAAGAACAAGACCTTCCTCTTCGGAAGCTGGCAAGGCCAGAAGGTCAACTTTGCCGACCCGGTCGACAAAGCGTTCGGCGACTCGGTGGACCTCTATACGAAAACGGCCCTGTCCGGCATTTACCGCTACTGGGTGGCCGACCCGCGCAACCCGCTGGTGATCAGCGGCCAGCGCATCACGCAGAACAGCCCGCTGCTGGTGGACCCGCGCAGCGGCCAGTATGTTCCCGGTGTGAAAGACTGCGCCGCCGCCTCCGACACCAACTGCGTCGCTTCCTACAATATTTTCGCCGCCGATCCCTTACGCGGCGGCCTCGATTCGGCGGTGAGGTCCGTGTTGGGCGGCTATCCGGCGCCGAATTCGTACAATGCCGGCGACGCCCTCAACACCGGCATTTATCAATGGAACACCCCGTTCCGTGTCCGCGGGCCGCAGTACCTGCTGCGCCTCGACCACACCATCAATGACAAACACACCGTGTTTGGACGCTGGCTGGGCGCTGAGCAAGCCACCCTCAACGGCGATCCGCTGAACGGCCGCCCGGTCGTCATCCCCGGCTACCCGCCCCGCGGAGAAGTGTTTCGACCGGCGACCAACGTCGCCATCGGCTTCCGCAGTGTCCTTTCACCGCGGCTGGTGAACGAGCTGACGCTCGGATTCTCCCGCTGGCAGTTCCTGTTCACCCAAGGCGAAGCCAACCCGTCGTTCCCCAACACCCCGCGGTTCACTTTCAACAACTCGGACGTTGATTACACCTCCAACCCCCACACCTATCGCGCTGTCAACGCCCCGCAGATCGTCGAGAATATCAGCTATCTGCGTGGCAAGCATGTGATGCGCTTTGGCGCGAATCTCCGCTTCTACCAGCACAACGATCAGCGCGGCGACGTGGGCGGCACCAGCCTGACGCCGGCGATTTCGCTTTCCCGCACCACTCGCCCCCCGGCCGGATTCAATCTCCCGGCGCTGGCAACGGCTACGACGGCCGGCATCGCCGCCGTGGATCTGAATCGCCTTCAGGGAGCGATCAATGACCTGCTGGGCATTCCCGCCGGCTTGACCCAGGTCTTTATGGGCGACCTGAAGAGCGACACTTTCCTGCCCTTCCGCTCGGGCGAGAAAAAGGTGACCCTGTGGGCCCAGGGGCAGCGGGCCAGGCAGTACAACTTCTTTGCGCAGGACGAGTGGAAAGTGCGGCGCAATGTGACCCTGAGCGTCGGCCTGCGCTGGGAATTCAATCCGCCGCCATCGGAAGCGGGCGGCCGCGTCTACATTCCCAGCAAATCCATCGACGGCCGCGAGGGTCCGGTGAGCTTCACCCATGCCGATCGCTGGTTCTCGAATTTCAACTACGGCGCCCTCGCGCCGCGCTTTGGCGTCACCTGGTCGCCGGGCAATTCTTCGAAGATGGTGATCCGTTCCGGTTACGGACTGGCGTTCGATGCACTCAACACCTTTCAGGTGACTTCCGTTGCCGCGGCCGTTCCCGGCCAGACCTTCCGTTGCAGCTCGCAGTTCTCCGGCACGGGCGGCGCGCTGGTGACCACGCCGGGCTGCCAGCCGGTGCGTGATGTGCGCCTCGGCGCGGCCTTCCCGAATGAAGTGTCGCCGCCCACGGTGAAGCCCTCGAGCTTCCTGACGCCTCCCGCGCAATTGCAGAGCACCGCTCCTCCGGCCCGCGTCTTCGATCAGAACCTGAAGCTGCCCACCGTTCACATGTGGAATCTGACCGTTCAGCGCGAGCTGCCCCGAGGCTATGTGGTGACGGGCGCGTACGTGGGGCGGCGGGGAACCAGGCTCTACCGCTCCTGGGACGCCAACCAGATTGACGCCAGACCCATTCTGCCTTCGTTTCTCGCAATGCAGCGCAATGTGGCTCTCGGGGGCGGCTGCCGTCCCGATGGAACATTGGCCAGCGGCCCGGCTTGCCCCGGCGCTGTCCCTGTCCCCATCATCCAGCAGGGCGTCATCACGGCGGCCTTTGCCAACAGCGCAACTTCCCAGACTGAGCTGAGCCAGAACGCAGCCGGCAGCTTCGCCTGGCGAGTCGAGCAGACGACGCTGGCCGCCGGACTGCGCCCCAACCCGCAGTTCGCCCAGATCCTCATGATCGACAACGGCGGCGACTCGAACTATCATGCCGGCCAGTTTACCCTCCGCAAGCGTTTCGATCAGGCCGGGCTGCTGCTCAACGGCGCCTACACGCTCAGCAAGTCGATCGACGTGCTCTCGATCGATCCCGTTCTGGCGACCGTCGGCGGCGGGTTGACGACCACCAACTCCCGCACTGCGACCGACGGGCGCAACTACCGCAACGAGCGCGCCCGCTCCGACTTCGATCAGCGCCACGTGGTCAGCTTCACCGGCATTTACGAGCTGCCGTTCGGCAAGGGCAAGAAGCTCGCCTCGAGCCCCAACCGCGTTGTCGATCTGATCGCCGCCGGCTGGAGTCTCAACGGAATCTACACCTACCAGTCGGGCGAGCCGTTTTCGGTCCGCGCGGGTGTGCTCACGGCCAATTTCACCGCGCAGTCACGCGCGGCTCTGAAGCAGGGCGTGGCGCTCCCACAGGCCCGATTGCAGGAGAAGGCGGGCGTCATTGGCCCTGTCTATTTCCCCAATGCCGAAGCATTCACCTTCCCCGCTCCCGGCGACGTCGGCCTCGGCCGCAATATCTTCCAAGGTCCCAGCTACTGGAACCTGGATGCCGGCATCTCGAAGCGATTCCAGATCACCGAGCGGCTCCGGATGGTGTTCCGCACCGAGTTGTTCAATGCGCTGAACCACGCCAATTTCCGCAACCCGCGCGACGCCAGTGTCGGCACGCCGGCGATCACATCCGGCTTGTTCGGACAGGCCTGCTGTGTGACACTCTCCACGGCGAGCTCGGCCACGACCAATCAGAACGGCGAAAGCTGGCGAATTGTGCAGTTCGCGTTGAAGCTGAGCTTCTGAATTAGTATATACTGTCCCCCAAGATCGGTTGCACGTCGAGGCGAACTAACCAGCTTCATGATCGAGCCCCAAGGGCAGCGGGAATTGTGGCCAATGCTCGCCGCTGTCCCCGCACGCTTCACGCTGTACGGAGGAACCGCGTTGGCGATTCAGTTGGGCCACCGTGAATCGGTTGATTTCGACTTCTTTTCATCGCAAGCCTTCGATCCAAATCAGCTTCAGGCCGGTCTTGGCTTTCTTCACTCGGGCCGCATTACCCAGTCGTCTGAAAACACGCTGAGTTGCGTAGTCCCTTTTGCGAAGGGACAAGCCCAGGTCTCGTTCTTTGGAGACTTACCGCTAGCACGAGTCGAGGGGAGGCGAAGGACTACCTGGATACAGCGGCCCTGCTCGGTGCCGGTCAGACTCTGGAAAGGCTTCTGTCGGCGGGTCAGACGATCTATGGAAAGCAATTCAATCCTGTGGTCGCCGTGCGAGCACTCGGATTTTTCGACGATCTGAAGGGCGATCAATTGTCTCCGGCTGCAAAACGAACCATCCAGAACGCGGTTGCCTCCGTGCGCTTGGATAGCTTGCCTGCGCTCCCCTCGCGCGGGACAATAGGAGAGGTAGGATTGGCGCAATGATGACGCCGTTGGACTTGCACCCCGTGGTAGACCAGACCGTTTGGTGGGAACCCGCGCGTTCTCAAGCGAAGGCCGATCTTGAATTCTTCCTTCCCTATGCAATGGCTTATGCTACCGAGGAGGCGCTTTCACGGATTCGCCGGCATGTGTCCGACGATCAATTGCGAGCCGCTTTGCGAGCCGTTCCAATCGGCCTCTTCGATCTTCAGTCTTGGCAGTACTGGCATACCATCCTGGGTGTGTCACCAATCCCACCACGTCCGCGGCGCGCGTTCTTGAGTGGCGATGCGGAACTCGACGACCGCTTCTCGAAATGCGTTCCCCGCTCGCTGCCGATCTCTGCCTGAGAGAGATCCTCCCGCTTCACGCGGGGCACGCACCGGGTGCCCTTAGAAGGGCAACGTCCGGGGTTTCGGGCTGCGCCAGAACGGCCTTTGGCGGCCGGTCCAGCTTCTCGATGCCGGTCACGACGACCTCGGTCACGAGGCGCGCGGCCTTATCGCCCTTCGCGGGCAGTTGGTTTCACCAGCGCGTCTTCCCCGCCCGGCTCGGCTCCCTCCGCGCCGACGGCTTCCGCGGCTTGGACGTCAAGATCCTCCGTCGCTTCCGTCTGGCTGAGCGCGCCAACTTGAGCGTCGCCGCCGACATGCTGTTTAGAAACTCGCGAACAACGGACCGCGCCCGCGACGCGTCGCGTTCCTCAGACGAACGGATTAAACTCCTTCTCGTGGCCGATGGTGGTATTCGACCCGTGGCCGGGAACGACCACCGCCTCCTCCGGCAGCGCGAACAGCTTGGTGTGAATCGACGACAGAATCTTGCGAAAATCGCCGCCCGGCAGATCGGTACGGCCGATGCTTTCGCGAAACAGCGTATCACCGGCCACCAGTTTGTTCTCACGCGGGATCCACAGGCACAGGCTCCCCTGCGTGTGCCCTGGCGTGTGGAGGACGTGGAATTCCGCCGCGTCCAGAACCAGCTTGTCGCCTTCCTTTGCCGCGTGATCGATCTCGGTTCGCTCCGGGGCGCGAATGCCGAGCCAGGCCGCCTGCATGTCCAGCCCGTCGTATAGCTCCTGGTCCTGCTCATTCATCCAGACCTGCGCGCCGGTGGCTGCTTTGAGCTTCTGTGCGCCGCCGATGTGATCGATGTGTGCGTGCGTGATGACGATCGCCTTCACCTTGAGGCCGTGTTTGCGGACGATGGCGAGGATCTGCTCGATCTGGTCGCCCGGGTCCACGACGATGGCCTCGCTCGTGGTTTCGTCCCCGAAGATCGAGCAGTTGCATTGCAGCATCCCGACGGGCAGAATCTCGTGAATCATAGGCAGGTGGCTATACTTCGATTATGGCGGCTTCCGGGTACACGGCGTTGCGCGAAGGCGTGGCCTGGCTCGATCTGGACGCTCGCGGGCGGTTTCGCGCGCGCGGCCAGGATCGCGCCCGCCTGCTGCACGCCATGACCACGAACCACATCGAGCAGTTGAGGCCCGGCGAAGGACTCTACGCATTTTTTCTCAATGCGCAGGGGCGCATCCTCAGCGATGTGCAGATCCTGTGCCTCGAGGATCATTTCCTGCTGGATACGGAGCCGGAAATGCATGAGCCGCTCTTCCAACACCTGGACAAGTACATCATCGCGGACGATGTGACACTTGAAGACGCGCGCCAGGACACGGCGGCGATCGGCCTCGAGGGGCCGCGGGCGGCTGCCCTGCGCGAGCAATTGAAGGACTGCACGTTGGCGCCGTTCACCGCCACGGGCGCGGCCGGATTCCGCCTCTATGCCCCGCGCGCCGCCAAAGCGGATCTGGCGGCGAGGCTCGAAGCGGGCGGAGCCGTCCCTGCCGGCCCGGAAGAGCAGAACATCGTGCGGCTCGAGCGCTTCCATCCACGCTACGGCGCCGACATCACCGACAAGCACCTGGTGCAGGAGACGCAGCTTCTCGACGCCGTGCACTTCAACAAAGGCTGCTATCTGGGCCAGGAGATCGTCGAGCGCATTCGCTCGAGAGGCCAGGTGCATCGCCTGCTTGTGCCGCTTTCCATCCAGGCGGAGCAGCCACCTCCTCCGGGCACGCCGGTGATGGCGGGCGAAGCCGCGGTTGGCGAAACGATGTCGGCTGCGTATTCGCCAGCGCTCGGCAGCGTGGTTGCGTTCGCCTACATCCGGGCGGAGCACGCCAGGCCGCAAACGAAGCTCATCGTGAGCGGCCGAGCGGCGGAAGTCGCCGCCGCGAAAGGGTCATGAAGGCGATTCTGCTGGTTGCACTGGCCGCGACGGCCCCCGCCGCCGGGATTCGCGTCGGTGTGCTGGCGCTGTTTCAGCCGAAGCGGCTGCTGGTCTCCGCCTTCGAATGGCAAATCGGCGTCGAGCGGCTTGCCCCTCAACAGCCGGTGGAATTGATTGCCGCCGGCGATGAAGTCCTCTGCCGGTTCGGCGGGCGGGAGTCACGAACCCGGCGCATCCTGGCCGGCCCGCGGATCACTATCAGTGTCCCGGGCAAGATCGAGCGCCAGTATCTTGGTGAGCTGGAAGTGACGGCCACGGCCGGCACGCTGACGCCCGTCATTCGGATGGATCTGGAAACCGCAGTCGCTTCTGTCGCCGCCGCGGAAATGCCATCGGGGCCTGCGGAAGCGCACAAAGCGCAAGCCATCGCCGCGCGATCGTACTACGCCGCCACCAGCCGCCGGCATGGCGGTTTTGATTTCTGTGATACGACGCACTGTCAGTTGCTGAAAGATCCGGGCCCCGAGGATGCCGCGACACGCGGCCTGGTGCTGGCTTACCAGGGTCGCGTTTTCGGCGCGATGTATTTTCGAAGCTGTGGCGGGGAGACACGGGCGGCCGCGAATGCGTCAGCGTATCCCTATTTCCGAGTGCGGTGCGAAGAGTGCCTGCGCAGCCCCCACGCCTGGACCTTTGAGCTGCCCGCCGGCGAAGAACCGCCGGACTCGGAGGCAGCGCGCCTCGATCTGGCCCGGCGCTTCGGCTGGAACCGTGTCGCATCGAATCAGTTCACAATCGAGCGGCGCGGTGGCGCGGTGATTCTTCACGGTAAGGGGCACGGCCACGGCATTGGGATGTGCCAGCGTGGCGCAATCGCCATGGCCGAAGCGGGCCTGGATTTCCGCTCGATCCTCGAACACTACTACCCGCGGACGAGCCTGATCCGATGACGTGGCATCATAAGTGGATAAGCCTATGAACTATTTCCAGCAGAACCGCGAGCGTTGCCTGGAAGAACTCAAGGAGTTCCTCCGCATCCCGAGCATCAGCACGCTCTCCGAGCACAAACCCGACATCCGCCGCGCGGCGGAATTTGTTGCAGCGCAGTTGCGCAAAGCGGGCTTAAATGGCGTCGAGCTGATCGAAGGGGAAGGGAACCCGCTGGTCTATGGCGAATGGCTCGGCGCGGCCGGCAAGCCAACGCTGCTGTTCTACGGACACTATGACGTCCAGCCGCCCGAGCCGTTGAACGAATGGATGTCGCCGCCGTTCGAGCCCACGATCCGGGGCGACAATATCTACGCCCGCGGCGCTGCGGATGATAAAGGGCTGACGCTGATCTTGATCAAGGCGATCGAGGGCGTAATGGCGATGCGCGGCTCCCTGCCGCTGAATGTGCGCTTCCTGATCGAAGGAGAAGAGGAAGTCGGCGGTGAGCACATCGAGAGCTACGTCGCGAAGAGACCGCCGCGCCTCCAGTCCGATGCCGCCGTCATCTGCGACACCGAGATGTTTGCACCGGAGCTGCCGACGCTGTGCATTGGCCTGCGAGGCATCGTCTATGGTGAGCTGATCGTCAAAGGCGCTCGCCAGGACCTGCATTCCGGCATCTACGGAGGCGCGGCGCCGAATCCGCTGATGGCGATCGCCGAGATCCTCTGCGCGCTGAAGGATCGAGACGGCCACATCCGCATCCCGGGTTTCTGCGATCGTGTGCGGCCGCCGGCGGCCGCCGAGCGCGCGGCCTGGGCGCGGCTGCCGTTCGACGAAGAGAAGTATCGCATGGAAGAAATGGGCGCCCAAGAGCTCACCGGCGAGGCCGAGTATCCGCTGTTTGAGCGGCTGTGGGCGCGGCCCACGCTGGAAGTGCATGGCGTCCGCGGCGGATTCACCGGCGAAGGCGCCAAGACGGTGATCCCGGCGCAGGCGGTGGCGAAGATCTCGACGCGCCTGGTCCCGGATCAGCAACCGGAGGAAGCGATCGAGCAGATTCGAAAAGCCGTCGCCAAGACCTGCCCTCGCGGCGTCACCGCCGAGTTCAGGCTGATCCACGGCGCCGCCCCCTCGATGGTGAATCCGGAGAACCGCTTTCTGCGCGCCGCCGCTCGAGCCATGACGGAGATCTTCGGCAACGAGACGGTGTACATCCGCTCAGGGGGATCAATCCCCATCGTCGGCCATTTCGACAAGCACCTCGGCATTCCCAGCGTGATGATGGGCTTCGGCCTTCCGGATGACAACCTGCACGCTCCGAACGAGAAGCTCTACCTGCCGAATTTCTACCGCGGCATGGAAGCCGTGGCTCGCTATCTGGACATCGCCGCTGATGGGAGCTGAGCTATTGTTCCCGCAAGGCCCGGCTACCAGGTTCGAGCCAGCAGCGCGGGCTCTTCCTCTTCCTGATAGTCTCGCGCCAGTTCCTCCTGGCAGTGGACGCAGTATTTCGCCCACGGGACGGCCTCGAGCCGCTTGGGCGGAATCGGCTCCTCGCAGCGCTCGCAGACGCCGTATTCGCCGGTCTCGAGCCGGTCCAACGCTTCATTGACGAGCTTCAGTTTGTCGTAATCCAGCTTGTTCAGGCGCAGGTTGACGAACTCGTCGTGCGAGATCTGTGCCTGATCCTCCTCGGCGACGCGTCCCAGCTTGGCCACGGTGTCGAACTTGATGCCGAGGTTGGCCAGCGCCTCGTGCCGCTTGTCCAGCAGCATCTGCCGGTAGTTACGCCTGGCTGTTGCGCCGTTTGCGGCTGGAGCCACACCTCTCGTTTTTCTCATAGCGCGCCATTTCCTTGGGTTGCTTGATCCGGTTACCCGCAAGCGGGGCAACCGTGTTGAGCCGCCAACAGCAGCCGCGCTCAATCGAGTACATATCGGCTCCTTTGCCAAAGAGCTTTATTGTTTCCGAAAACGCTATCAAAACTCTGGTGCGTTGACAAGCGTTTTTTTCGCTTTTTTTCTTACCGGAAAGCACAAAGGCGGCGCCGTTGAAAACCGGCCTGGGGTTCGAACCGGCTCGCTTACGCCGGCCGCCCCATGCGGTTCTCGCATGGCTCGGTGGGAGTGTGATCTTCGCTGCGGTCGTCGGCGGTCTCAGTGCGCAACTGATCCAGGCGGCGGCGCAGCTTCTCCAACTGCTCCCGGTGAGCGCCGGAACCGGCCAGGTTCTTGTGCTCCTCCGGGTCGCTGGGCAGATGGAACATTTCCCAGGCCTCGGGCTGCTGAATGTAATGAATGAGCTTCCACTCGGGAGTGCGGATTCCACGCGCCTTGGGAGCGCAGTGCGGGCCGGGGTACTCGAAGTTCTCGTACAGCCAGTCCTCGCGCCACTTGGCCTTGCCTTCCAGAATGGGCCGCCAGCTCATCCCGTGGCTGCGTGCCAGCGGCGGCAGGCTGAGCCCGCAAAAGTCCATGAAGGTGTGAGCCACATCATTGTTTAACGCCATGTGCTCGTTGTCCACACGGCCCCCTTTGAACCCGGCCGGATAGCGGATCAGCATCGGAATGCGAATCGAGGGCTCGTACATCAGGCGCTTGTCGAACATGCCGTATTCGCCCAGGAAGAAGCCATTGTCGCCGGTGTAGACAACGATCGTGTTTTCGGCCAGGCCATTCCGGTCCAGGTAGTCGAGAATCCGGCCGAGGTTTTCGTCCACGCCCAGAATGGTTCGGTAGTAGTTCTTCAAGAACAACTGGAAGTTGAGCTTCTTGCGCTCCGCCGGTGGAAGATTGCGGTCCACTCCGCGCTGGAAGAAGTCCGGCATGTCGCCGACTTGCATGTCGGTGTTGCGGATCGGGTCAGGACGATCGGCCAGCGAGGTATGGAAGGTCGGCGGTTCGGGGATGCTGATGTTGTCGTAAACCTTCTCGAAGCGCTGCGCCGGTCGCCAGTCTCGGTGCGGCGCCTTGAAGTTGCAGATGATGCTGAAGGGGCGGTTGCGCGGGCGGGTTTCCAGCGTCACCAGGGCCTGATCCGCGATGATGTCATCGACATAACCGCGAAAATGCAGGCGGCCGCTCGGGCTGACCATCTGCGGATCGTGGTAAGCGCCCTGACCGGGCAGGATGCACCAGTGGTCGAAGCCGGTGGGCATCGAAGCGATGTGCCATTTGCCGACCATCGCGGTGTAGTAGCCGGCACGCTGCTGGATTGCCGGATACCCCTGCACATCGCCTCGCAGGTAATGGCTCCGGCCGCCGTTGGTGGTGACTCCATGGGCATGCGAGTACAGCCCGGTGAGGATGGTGCCTCGGCTCGGCGAGCAGAGCGGGTTGCTGGCGAATGCGTGAGCGAAGCGGATGCCGCCTTCCGCCAGCCGGTCCATGTTGGGCGTTTTCAGGATCTTATTGCCGGCACAGCTCATCGCGTCCCAGCGCTGGTCGTCAGTCATGATGAACAGCACATTGGGGCGCCGGTTTTGGGCGGAGAGGATGGCCGGGAAGCCTGCCAGGGTCTTGATTGCGGTTCGCCGTTGCATGGAAGAATTATACGATGGGATGCAAAGGAATGTTGCACCCAAGAGCGGTGTATCATGATTCGAGTATTAAATCTCTTGACTGAGGAGTACTAGGTGAAACACGTGGTCTTTGCCCTCGCTGTTCTCGCAACGATGCTTACGCCCTTTGCGGCTTACTGTTCGATGGTGAAACGGTTCGGCTTACGTATGAGTTCTCATCCCTAGGCGCCATTACTGACACGCGCACCTTCGTGGTTGGCGCCGGCGTCGAGGCTACCGCCTTTCCGACGGGGGACCCGCGCACCAACACGGATTTTTCCGACCGGAACATTACTTCCAGTCGTTTCGCTGGACATCAACACTCCAGAGCCATCGACCTGGACGTTGATCGGCTTCGGGTTGGCCCTTTGCGCTGCGCGTCTGAGAAGACGTTAACCATGCGGGCAGCCACCTCCTGGCTGCCGCCGGCTTTCCGGCGCTAAGCACGGTGCGTTTTTTGAGCGGATTCCGCCGATAGTACATCTATCGACTCATGCCGGGACGCCGCCCGCTCCATCGCTTTGTGCGCGTGTTATGCAAGCTGGCTCTCCTTTCGGCGATCGCTACTCTGTCTGCCGCACTCCTCTTCTACCGCGAAAACGTGGTTCAAATCGCGTTTCCCTTGTTGCTGGTCTGCATCTGGGTATACGGCCGCTTCCTCTGGAATGTCGAGAATCCCCCGGTCACGCCGGATCATTGGAAGGGACGCCGGTTGCTTCAAGGACTGCTGCGCCCCGCGCTGGCCTGGAGCCGCCGCCATTCGCCGGAAACCGCCCAACTGCTCTATGACTCCGGCTTGCTGTTGTATGAGCAGTGCCGCTTTCGAGAGGCCGCAGAAAAGCTCGACAAGGCGGCCGACCTGTTTGCACAGCTTGATGACAGACCCAACCAGTCCTGGGCGCTGATGGATCTCGGCAACTGCCTGAACGATGCCGGGCGCCACGAGGAGGCGATCCGCGCTCATACGCAGGCGTTGAAAGTGTGGGAGCAGCTTGCGGAACATCAGCGAACGAACAACACCTGGCGTTTGCTGACGAATCTGGGCGCCGCGCTATCGGACAAAGGGGACCTGGAAGCTGCTGAAGCACAGTGCCGCCGGGCTCTCGATCACTGCCGCCGGCATCATGCTGATTCAGAGCCGGAGGTTGCCATTTGTCTGCTCAATCTGGCGGATGTCCAGCGCCGGCGGAATCGCCTGGGGGACGCCGAGGAAGGCCTTTGCGCGGCTCTGGCCACGCTGCGGAAAAGCCGCGATACCAGTCTGGGGCTTGGATTGTTTCTGCTGGCCATGCTGCGTGAGGACCAGGGCCGGACGGCGGAAGCGGACGGACTCTATCTCGAGGGGCGAGCGTGGATGGAGAAGCACCTGGGCGCGGATCACGCGGATGTGGCGCGGTTGCTGGAGCGCCATGCCGAGTTGCTCGAGCGCACCGGGAGGCCGGCGGAAGCGGCGGCGCTGTGGGAGCGGGCGGCCGGAATTCGCAGCCTGTGCTGACTCGGGTTCGCGCCCGGGCGGACGGCGGAGTATTCTCAAAACAAGGTGCCGGGGTCTCACCACTTGTTCGAGCGCTTGATGGCCGGCTTGCTCTTGTTGGCGGCTCTGCCGCTGATCGGACTTGCGGCCGTCGTGGCAGTGATGCTCTCAGGAAGCTCTCCGTTCGTCGCTCACCGGCGGGTCGGCCAGTGCGGCTCTCGCTTATGGATGTGGAAGCTGCGGACCATGTGGCCCTCGACAGGCGGGCGTGGTTTCCGCTGGGTCGAGTACATCGACGACGAGCAGGGTCCCTCACGGAAGGCGTCAGGCGATGCGCGGGTGGCCCACTGGTTTGCCCGCTTCTGCCGCCGGCACTCGATTGACGAGCTGCCGCAGTTGATGCATGTCCTTCGCGGGCAAATGTCCATCATCGGACCGCGCCCGTTGACGCAACAGGAACTGGCCGCCTATTACGGCGACGACGCCCGCGAAGTGGTTCAGGTGAAGCCAGGCATCACCGGGATGTGGCAGGCCCATGGACGCAACAAGCTCACCTACGCCGAGCGGCGGAAACTGGATTTGTACTTCGTCCGCCACCGGTCTCGGAGCCTCGATGCTTCCATCCTTTGGCGCACGATTGTTGCCGTGCTTACCGGAAGGAACGCATGGTGAATCACCGGACAGCGATCGTGATCTGATCGCTGGTGGTAATGGATCCCAGGCGGAGCTGCACGGGAACCGCATCGCCCTGGACGCCAGACGGAACCACGACATTGATCTGGTTCACGCCAGGATAGGACGGAGTAAGGCCCGAGAAGAGAACCTGCGCTTCCTGACCGCCAACCAGGACGGTTGGCGTGTTGACGGTCCGGCGCGTCACGTCGGAAGAATTGCGGCCGTCTTCGATCGGCGGATCCACTGGTCCGAGGCCGGTGGCAAGAATCGCCAGCGGCTTGCCCGCCGGGATCGGCTGCGCCCGGATTCCGGCGAACGATCCATCCGGCTGCGCCAGACTCCCATCCTCCGCGTTGAACGCGATTGCGTAGCGCCGGCCGCCCAGGCTGATCGTGTAGATGGCCGGAGCCACGGCAGCCAGTTGTACTATCCGGGGCTGAGACGAAGCGCTTCCCCGCCGCACGACGACAGTGGCCGTTCCCGACTGCTCGCCTTGCTGGAGCAGCCGCCACGGCACCACGGCGTTGATCTGCGCCGTTGCGACAAAGTACAGAGGCGCCGGAACGTCGTTGAAAGTGACCGAAGTGCTCGCAAGGACATTGGAAAGAGGGACTGAGTCCGCTTGGGACAATCCGCTCGCCAGCTCCGATCCGAAAATTGAAACAACCGAACCCGGGCTGACTGGCTGGCCGCGCTCGAAACCGGCGGCGTTCACGATCTCTTCGGTAATGACCGGGGTCTGCGCTGTCAATCCCAGCGCGCAAACCAGAAACAAGAGGACCGCTGTCGCCACCGGCTGCATGAATCACCCCTGCGGCTAATTGTACGTGGAAGATTTGCCGGAGTCAACCGGCTTGATTCCATCGAGCGTCTTTTGCACCTCCGGGTTCTTTGCGCCATTCAGAAACACGGCCAGCTCGGCTTCTTTTCGCGCCTCCGCCGTCCGTCCCGTGCGGAGCAGAAGCTGAGCAAGCGTCCAATGCGGCTTGAACCACTGCGGCGCCCAGGCGGCGGCCGCGCGCAGGTAATGCTCGGTCTCGGCGGCATCGTTGCGGGCGGCATGAAACATCGCCAGGTTGTAGCAGGCGTTGTGCCGGTCCTCCGCGCCTTGAGCCGCCCGGGTGGCTGCCTCAAAGGCTTCGAGCCACATCCGGAGACGCAGACCCGGCTCGGATGGTTTTTGCGAAGCGGCCAGCAGAGCGCGCGAGTACCACACGTCGGAAGTCGCGCCGGCGGGCTGCGAGCGCCGCACGAAGTCGTACGTGCGCATTGCGTCGCGGTAGCGCCCGCCATCCAGCAGACGCTGGACCTGCGCCAGCGCCGCGTCCGTCACCGCGAGCTGAACGGCAAACGCCGCAAGCGGCAACGCGCATAAGGCGGCCGCTATCCGGAGCCGCCGGCTCGGAGCACGTCTCAGCGTCTGGGGACCCACACTCTGTCCAACCAGCAGCGCAAGAGTGGTGTAGCACAGGAGCGCGGTGGGAAGCGTGAACACGATAAACTGGAGGCTTACCAGGCCGGCGAGGAACGAGGCCAGCAGTGCGCCCGCAAGTCTGTTGTCGACAGTGCGGCTCTTCCAGGCGGACGCGAACGCCAATGCCGTCAGCGCCAGCAGAATCAAGAGGCCGGGAACCCCCTGAGAAGTGAGCGTATCCAGATAAATGTTGTGCGGCGACTCGTGGTACGTATCCGGATACACACGGCTCAATTCCGCGGACTGGAATTTGGCGAAATCAGTGGCGTAGGTTTCCGGCCCGTGGCCAAACAGCCAGCGCGAGCGAGCCATAAGCAAGGAATCCCGCCACAGCCACAGGCGCGCTCCGCCGTGGGGATCTTCCAGGTACCAGCGCGTGCGGCTGCGCAGCTTCAGGCCGGGCGGCGAGTAATAGAAGATCCACAGGGCCGCGATCCCAGCCAGGCCAAGCAGCGTCAATCTTCGGGAGAACCGCTGCCGTGACCAGACCAGCAGCAGCACGCCGCCGGCGGCCAGCCCGGCCATCGCGGAACGCGTCCCGCTGAGGATAATGGCAATCGCCGGGAGCAGGCCGGAGGCCGCCCCGGCCAGCTTCCAGCCTGGGTGCGATTCCACCATTGCCAGCGATATTCCGGCAAATGTCACATACAGCGAGTAAGTGGCAAAGTAGTTTGCGCGGCCCAATGTGGCCGGCGGCCGCACGATGGTCCACATTCCTTCGCCTACGTGATAGGCGGAGGCCGGCAGAAACGGGTCCCAGCCGAAATATTGCAGCACCCCGTAGAGAGCGATGGGGAGCCCGCTTAGCGAGATCACCCGCAGCAGAAAAAGAACCCGCGCCCGGTTGCCGGCAACCCAGGCCGCCAGCAACACGACCACTGCGATGAGCCCGGCCTGTGTCATGCCTCCGAAGCGCCGCCAGTTGGAGCCATTCAGGGAAAGGGCCGGATTGGTGGAAAGTGCGGTCGAAGCCGACAGCGAGATCATCTGCAACACGCAGAGAAGCACCAGCCAGCGGCCGGTTCCCGAGCCCGGCAGCGCGCTTTCGCCGCGCAGCAGGATCAGGCCCATGGCGGCTCCCAGCAGCAGGATCACCGCCTTCCCGGTGACGTCGAAGTAGAACAGCCAGCCCGGCGTGATCGCCAAAGGCGTCAGCGCCAGAACGATAGCCAAGGCAATGGCCATAGGCTCACTATGTCACACGGCAGATCATGGCAATCGCCGGGAGCAGGCGACCGGGGGCAACTTGTCGAGGGCCTGATTTCAGAGCGGCAGCCATTCCAGCCGATCAGCCCACTCCGATGCTTCCGAAGCTTGCGTTCAACTTGCCTTGCGAAGAGCGTCCTCGACGGCCCGCCGACTGGCTCAATCCGAGGCGCTTCCGCATTGCGCGCACATCGATGGCGGGCACTTCCACCGTGGTGACGCGGACTTGGACATCCTTTCCTTCCACTCAATCCACCGCTTCCCTCAAACTGGCGATGATCCGGCCGCCCGCGCTTGGTTTTCGTCGCTTCATAGTGCGAGTGTTCTTCATAGCGCCATCCTCGTCCGGTACCCCGCGACCAAACGGGGCAACAGTTTCTTCATCTCGTTCCGCTCGACCTTGGTCTCCACCGCAGTTTCCGCACGCCGCCGGTCTCCGGGGTGGCGCCCGCCTCCGGATGGATCCGCCTGTGTCTGTGCCGATTGTTCCAAAGCTCAGACCGGCAGTCTGTGGCCACACCCGAGCCGCTCGAGGAGAACCGCACCGGCTGACTCAAGCCGCTCAAGCACGGTTGCGTCGTACTCAGGCAGAAATGAGAAGAGCGCTTTGCAGCCGCCCTTCGTCGCGATGCCTTTTGTGAAGAGCAGATCCTTCACCGCAATGGGCACACCGTGCAGAGGGCCGCGGTAATGCCCGGCTTTGATCTCTGCCTCCGCTTGCTTTGCCCTTGCTAGAGCGCGTTCTGGCAAGACCAACGCATATGCGTTGAGCCTCGCATCCAGGCTCTCGATGCGTGCTAGTTGGGCCTTGGTAACCTCTACTGGAGAAACTTCGCGCCGACCTGCGCGATGACTGCCACGCTGCCAAGCATTGTTCGTCGGGTTACGTGCGGCATCCAGAGGAGAGGGTCCAGACACGAGCGAAAGACTATGCCGTCAACATAGGAGAACCTGCGGGTTCGAGACGTGTCCAATCTGGGCGCCCGGCATGGATGTGGGTCGGCGAGTTGCCCCGATCATTCTGAAAACAATGTGCGTCCAGTGATCGAACCGGCTACTCGATTGCTACTGCGCAGGCATGGCCGGAGCGGCAAGCATGCCCTTGGCCGAGTATTCCACTGGCACGATGCGATAGCGATAAATCATGCCGTGATTTCCTATAGCGTAAGCCCGCTGTGTCGTAGGCAGGCTAAAGGCATTGACTTCTGCTGGGAATCCGATCTCGCGCGACGTCCAACGCCTTCCTCCGTCCGTGGTGTAGTTCAGCAGCTTACCGCGAAACGACCAACCCACGTTGGGCCCGGAAAACAGGATTCTTTCTCCCGGCGAGGCGATTACGCCACGCCAACTCTGCCCACCGTCTTCTGTGCGAAACAGCTTGGCGCCCGACCGTACGGCGAAGCCGTTACGATCGTCAAGAAACGTGAGTCCATAGATCCTCTGATCGCCAGGTTCCTGCGGCCCCACCAGCGCGTTCCAAGTGGCGCCTCCGTCTTCGGTCTTCACGATGATACGAGCTTCATGGGCGGCATAGCCCGTATTGGGCGAAGGAAAATCCACAACTCCCAAAGTACAGCCCACGTCGCGCGTCAACCCATCCACCTCCATCTTGACTTTGCAGGTGTAGATCTGTTTCCACGTGCGGCCACCGTCTTCGGTCATGGAGAGATTGCCATAAGCGTTCACGCCCTTTGTGAGAGACGAGAAATGGTATCCCTTCCCCACGATTCCAAAGTACTGACGGACGGCGTCGTCGGCCACTTGTTCCCACGTTCGACCATCGGTCGTCCGCAGTAACGTACCCCCTCCTCGAATGGCCCATCCGTGATTGGCATCGAGGAACTGGAGGCAACACAGTTCCTGTTCGGGCGCCTGGGGGTCGCCGCCCAACTGCGCTGTCCAGCTTTCGCCCCCGTCGTCGGTGTGTAGTATGGTCCCAGCCGCGCCTGTCACCCAACCGGACTTCTCATTGATAAAGAAAACATCGGTCAGCTTCAGGTCCTGCTTGTAATTGATGGGCTCCCATATCGCTTTGAACTGGGGCTCCCCCGCTTTGCCTGTGGGTTTCGTGATGCTGGCCTTCTTGCCGGGGACTGGGGCTTGGCCCAGTCCGATGCGGACATACATACCGCCAGCCAGCAGCAGGACGACGCTTGCTGTTGCTGTGTGCTTGTAAAAGTTGCAAATTCTCGCGTGCATATGACAACGCCTCCCCCCGGAAAGAGCGTTGACGTTGTCAGTTTGGTTTAGACCGGTTCGCGCTGTGTGCATCTCTACCAGAGTATACCTCTTCACATTGCCCTTCTTCGTGTTGCAGAGCGATTCGATTTGCATCGTACAACACCAGGCCTATTTCGAGTTGTCCCGAGCTCCAAGCAAACTGGCGATTTCATCGAAGCCTTGATCACGGGCGATTTGCAGGAGGGAGCGGCCGTCGGGATGCCGGGCAGCGAGATCGGCGCCATAGTCGAGCAATACCCGCACTGCCTCGGTTTTCCCGCGAACGAGCATCCGCACCAGAGGCGTTTGCCAGTCTTCCGGTTTAGCCGCCCGTGAAAGACATTTGGCAAACGGACGCTCCAGCGCCGCGGGATCGCGTGCCAGAATTTCGGGAACCAGATCGAGCCGGCCGTAATCGAGCGCATCGAACAAGCAGATCCCCGGTTCGCTAAGCAGCCTGTCGCGCAGATCGGCATAGTCGAAGAAATCAGCCCATCCGATCGCGGTACTGTCGTACCACGGATCGCGTAGCGTCAAAGATGCTCCGTGGGCCAGAAGAATTCGGAGGATCTCATCGTTTTCCGCAAGGACCCCGGCTTGCGTGATCGCTGGGTTGTCCTCCTGATAGTTGGGATCGAAACCCAGATCGAGCACGAGCTTGACGGCTTCCGGTCGCCTTGTCCAGACGGCCCGGTGCACCATGTCTTTCGGGGCGCGAGTCAAAAGGTCCGGAGCGCCCTCCAGCATCGCGCGGGCGCGCCGCTCATCACCCGCCATGCACAACGACACGAATCGTCCTACTTCGTCCAGCTCCGAAACGGGTGAGCCGGCTTTTTCAAGGAGCCGGGCGACTTCCAAACGGCCAAGCCTCATCGCATATGGCCGGGCTGATCTTCTTCTGGAAGGATGTTCCGGCCGAGCATGGGTGAGACGCCGAGCGTCTGGAACAGGTTCGCCGTAATCCGCAATCCGTAGAGCGCCTGCGCGTTCTTCGGGTCGCGCGTATGGCAGCGGATCGATTAACACGGATTTGATCGCGGCGAAAACCACCGCCGTCGCGCCGACGCTGAGAGCGATCGACAGCAGGGCGATTCCCGTTAGGCTAAGCCGAAGGCCGGTTTACCCCTGCCGGAAAACGGCGCGGGGCGGCACTGCGGGATCAGGCGCCAAGACGAGTCTCGACGCGGCTGGCGTGAGTACCGGCGGGAGTACCTGCGCCACGTCGAGGCGCTTGCGGAATTGCAAGTGCCTGATGCGCGAGAGCTCCACCAAAGGTTGCCAAACCCGATGGACCAGGCGGTGCTTGATCAGGAGGCGCCAGAAGCGGTTGGATCGCTTATATAGGTACGACATGGCCAGGTAGGTGGCTGCGGCGCGCCAATCCTGGGGGCGGCGTCTCCAGATCGAGGCGTGGGTGAACAGACGGTCGTACAGCCAGCCGTAGCCGTGCTCGAGCTCGCCCGGTTCCATGTGCTTCGGGCGAAAGACGGCGTGTGCGGTATCGTAAAGGCTCCAGTCGCGGTGCAGGAGGCGGCCTTCCGATTCCATTTGCCGGAACAGCGGTGTGCCCGGGTAGGGAGTGAGGATGTGAAACGTGGCGCACTCCAGCCGGTTTTGCTCCACCCAGTCCGCCGTGCGCAAGAATACGTCCTTTCGATCGTGGTCGAAGCCGAGCACGAAGGACCCATTCACCTGGATCCCGTGATCGTGCAGCATGCGGACGCGGCGGGCGTAGTCCGCGGCCGTGGGAGTCTTCTTGCGAGCGTCGGCGAGGTTTTGATCCGTGAGTGATTCGAAGCCGATGAAGACGCCGGTGCATCCCGCCAGCGCCATGGCTCGGATCAAGCCCGGATCGTCGGTAACGTCGATCGTAACGGCCGCGCTCCAGATCTTTTCGAGCGGCCGGAGCGCGGTACAGAGCTCGTGCAGGTAGTCCGGGCGCGAGCCGAGATTGTTATCGATGAAGACGGCGTAGGGCTGGTTGTCGGCCTGGATCTCAGCGGCGATCTGAGACGGATCGCGCATCCGGTACGGCATGCGCAAACCATCGGTCGCGAGATAACAGAAGCCGCAGCGGTTGTGGCAACCGCGTGTGGCGACCAGGCTGGTGGTGGTGAGGAAACTATCTCGCGACAGGATCTCGCGCCGGGGAGCCGGATCGTCGCGATAATGATTCTCGTAGGTCGCGGCGTAACGGGATTGCAACCAGCCTGATTCCACGTCGGCGAGAATGCGCGGCCAAAGCTGGACGCCATCACCCAGGGCGAGGGCGTCCGCGTGCGGGGCGCACTCTTCAGGGCAAGACAGCACGTGTAGTCCGCCCAGGATCACCTTGCTGCCTCGGCGGCGGTACCAATCGGAGAGCTCGAAGGCGCGGCGCGCGAATGTGAGGTGCACAGTGATGCCGACCACCTGCGGCATGGGCTGATACGGCGGGCGGCCAAGGAGCAGGTTTTCGTCCCAGTATTGAACTCGCCAGGATGCGGGAGTCGTGGCGGCGAAGCTGGTCAAGGCCAGCGTGGGCGTGAGGACATGCTTGCCGAAACTCGCCTGGGGATCTTTGGGATAGAAGGGGTTGATCAGGAGCGCGTATCGAGGCTGGATGGGGTTAGCTGGGGCGGTCGGGTCTAGAAGCGGCGCCCGAGTCATCTCAGGCGGGATCCAGCGCGGATGCAGCGGGCGACTGAACGGCTGGTCTTTCGAGAACATTTCAAGTACTCTACACTAAAAAGTTCTCTGAGTCAACGGGATTCTTGACGGGAGAGCGCAACGTTGCGCGCAAACCCACCCAACGCCAAAGCACTTCGCGGTACCGAGACCGGCAGGCGAATTCATCGGCCGCCGGCAAGGTATAATGCCTTGGAGTTCGGGAGGAACACAATGAAGCGCCAAGTTCATGTTGCAGTACTGACGCTGGTCACCCTCACACCCCTGATCGGCCAAGCGCCAAAGGGCTGGAAAATGCGCGTCGATCGCAGCATCTCGGCGTCGGACCCTGACGCCGAAGGTCAGATTAAGTTCGTCACGATGGGATCGGGCTTCCACGCAACGAATCCCCAGGCGGCGGTGTTCTGGAATCCGGCGAATACCGCGATCGGATCCTACACTCTCAAGGGCACGTTTACGCTGATGAAGCCCAGCGGCCACACCAACTACTACGGCCTGGTTTTCGGGGGCAGCGATCTCGAAGGCCCACAGCAGAGATATCTGTACTTCCTGGTCGCGCAGAACGGGACGTGGCTCATCAAACACCGCGACGGCGATGCGAAGACCGAGAACATTGCGCCGCGAACCCCGAGCGACGCGGTGAACAAACCCGACGCCAGCGGGAAGTCCACAAACACCCTTGAAGTGCGCGCTGGCGCTGACAAGATCGATTACGTGGTCAACGGGACGGTCGTGCACACGACGCCGAAGACCGGAGCGACGTCGAAAACCGACGGCATTTACGGGATTCGCATCAATCATCTCCTTGAGGTTCAGATCGACGGGCTGGCGATGTCGAAATAGCGGTTTCAGGTGGGCGGAGCGCAGCTAAAAGTAGAGTTTTAGAGCAAACTGCATCTCGCGTTTCGAGTTCCCGGCCGTCGCCACGCCGAAATTCCCTTGGCCCAATACATCACCGAGAACTTCGAAATAAGGGGTGTTGGTCGCATTAAACGCTTCCCATCTCAACTGCAGGCGATAGCGCTCGGCAATGCGGAAATTCTTCATCATGGCGAAATCGAAGTTCACGAGCCGGAGCCCTTGGATGAGCGTGCGGGCCGCGTTGCCCGGCGTGAACCGCGCGGGTGTCGAGAAGACGGCTGGGTTGAACCAGGTGATTCCCCGCTGCCCGGGCGCCGGCTGCCCCTTGCCGTCCACGATGTTCGGATTTGCGGACACGTTCGGTCTAAGCACGCGTCCTGTCGCGGCGTCGCCGAGGATGTCGCGCGCGCCGTTGGTCACCGTGGCGCCGACCATCGATCCCGCCTGGAGTGTGGAGATCGTGGACACCTGCCATCCGGCAATGATCCAATCCGTCCAGCCGCCCCGGCTGGCGAATGGTTTGCCCTTGCCAAATGGCAGTTCCCAGATAGGGCTGAACACAAGACGATGCGGAATGTGATTCGTAGACAACGAGCGCTCGTTCCGCAGGTCGTAGATATTCTGAATTCCGTCGTTGTCTCCCCAAGTGGCATCGTCTCCGCCCGTGAACTGAACGTTGTCAATCCACTTGGAGAAGGTGTACGCAACAGTCAGACCAAGCCCTTTGGAGAAGCGTTTATCCACCTTCAGACCGAGGGCGTGGTAATTCGATAGCCCGAAATTCGGCACTTGCAGGTTCACGTCGGCGCGGTCGCCGGAAAACTGTGTGTAGGGCCGCTTCAAGCGTTCCGGAATGTCGGTCCGCGAGAGCAACTGCATGGGAATCTGGTTCACATTCAGCGACGGGAACGGCACCTTGCGGCCCAGATTCGCGAAGTAGGAAGCTTCGAACAGAATCTCGCGCCATTGCCGCTGCACGGTGAAGTTGTAATTGATGCTGTACTGGGTGCGGCGGTATCGGTCGATCCAGTCGATACTGGAGGTTGGGAACGCAGTGCCACGCGCCCCGAAGGCGCCGGTTAATTCCGGCTCCGGCGGGGTCACCAGCGTACCCGGCGGGAGTCCCTGAGCGAGGGTGAACGGCACCGGGAACGTATAATTGCCCTGGCTCTCAAAGCCTGCACGCATCGTTTGAATCACGTTGTTATCGTACGGATTTCCGTAGAAGATCCCGATCCCGCCGCGGACCACGATATCGTTCGAGGACGTGGGCCGGTAAGCAAATCCCACCCGAGGCGCAAAATTATTGGCGTCCCAATTGACGAGATAGCGGCCGCGTCCGCGTCCGGGGAAGATGATCGCCCCCAACTGGCCGGCGGGGATGTCGCCCTTTCCGGCCAGAGGATGCGGCGCTTGCGGATCCATGCTGGTCATGCGATTGTTCACTTCGAAGAATGGCGACTCCACTTCGTAGCGCAATCCAAGGTTCAGCGTGAGCCGGCTGGTGATGCGGTAATCGTCTTCAAGGTATCCGGCGTAGTGGCGGATCCTGCGCCCCATCATTGGGGCGGCGCGCAACGTCACCGAGTCGGGCCGTCCCAGCAGAAGATCGGAAATCGTGGATCCCGTGTTCGCGATCGTCGCCCCCGCCGGGGTGCGGCCAGTCGTATACTGCGGTCCGAACCCGAAGATCCCCGAGGCGCTCTGACGGTTCTCGTCGTTTCCCGAGATGCGCATATGAGTGCCGCCGAATTTCAACGTGTGGCTGCCGAGAATCCTGGTGAGGTTCAATTGCGTTTCCAGGTTTTGAAACGCATAGAAACGATACTGGACATTGCCGCTGCCGCCGGTGCCGATGTTGGTGAGCGGCACAAGTCCGGCTTGCAGGTTGATGCGCGGAAACGAGTCCGGCGCGACGCCCTTCAGGCCCAGCTTCTCGGGCCAGTTCTGCCCCAAACTCGCCGAGGAACGGGTTTCGGGCGTACGGACCCCGCCTACGCGTGCGGACACGAAAAACGAAGGCGAGAAGACGTGGCTTATGTTCACCGAGAGACTGTGACTGCGGCCGCGAATGTCAATGGCATTCGGATCAAAAGGCCCATAGGAGGGAGTGAATCCGGCAAGCGGTGCGATGTTCGGGCTCGCAACCATGTACCGTCCGAAGATCTGCGTGCCGGGACTGAGCGAATGATCCACGCGCATGGTGTGTACATCGCGGGTGATCGGCGTGACGGCGATTTCCTGGAAATTTCCCTGTTGTGTGATCGGGTTGTCCGGTGTGCGATTCGCAAGCGGCATCACTTTCAGAATGTTCAAGGCGACTGCGTCCTGGCGGGCGTCCGGGATGCGGTTGCCCGGAAACGGTTGCTGCTGGTTCGTGGCCGGATCGTACACCACCAGTTGCTGGCCCTGTACACCTTGGGCTGTGGTCACGGCACGCCGCAACGTGCTCAAATCGCCAGTGCGCCATTCGGCGAGCGGAACTGTGCGCGTCTGAGGCACTCCGCGCCGCTCGCGCAATCCTTCGAGATTGAAGAAGAAGAAAGTCTTGTTCCTGCGAACGGGGCCGCCGAGACTTCCGCCGAAGGTGTTGCGCCGGAGGCTGGCGCGCTCACCCGCAATCCACCCGCGTGAATCGAACGCGTCGTTCCGGACAAACCAATACAGCGCACCGTGGAGTTCATTCGATCCGCTCTTCGTGGTTGCGTTGATGATGCCCGCATTCGAGCGGCCGTACTGCGCCGAGAAACTGTTGGCCTCGACGCGATACTCCTGCAAAGCGTCCACCGACGGGGTGAAGCCTATCGTCGACTGGGAAATACCTCCCGAACCTCCCGCCACGCCATCCAGTACGCTGGTGGCCGAAAGCGTGCGGCCTCCGCCAATGGAAACGTATATGGCAGCGCCGGTTCGAACGAACGATCCCGGCGTGAGCGCGACCAGGTTGTAGGCGGCGCGCCCGTTCAAGGGCAATTCGAGCACGGACTTGTTGTTGACGACATGACCAATGGAGCCGGTAACCGTGTCCACGAGTGTGGCCTGGCCGGATACCTGTATGCTCTCGGCCACCGCGCCCACCGTCAGAAGAAGATCCTGTGTGAGATTTCCGTTCGTGTCGAGCTTCAGGCCGTTGATGGCGACCTGCTTGAATCCATCCCGGCGAACAATCAGGTTGTAGGTGCCTGGCAGAAGCTGTGGCGCAAGGTATCGGCCCTGCTCATCAGAGACGACGTTGAGGTCCACGCCGGTATCCGCGTTCCGGACGAGGACCGCCGCGCCGGGCACAACCGCGCCCGTTTCATCCTTGATCTGGCCATTGATGGAGCCAAATTGCCCCTGCGCCCAGATTTGCAGAACGCTCAGGAGGTACGTCAGAAGCACAAGCACGTATTTCGTCATAAGAAAAAACCCCGAGTCCGATTATATCTTCTGTTTTCGGAAAGCGTGTCATGACTCTTCAGTGCGAGTGTGCGAGTGGAGGGCAGGCCTCTTGCTTATCCCGGCCGGCGGGCCGGGAGCTGGAGTTCGCCGATGAGGTGACGATGACCAAGTCGCTCGAGAACCGGCGCGAAATGTGAGTTCATCGCAAATCGTGGTTCGAATCCATGCCGGGGAGCCAGTTCTCACGAGCGCTATGCGCTGGTCGCCGGTACTCCGTGCCAATCATGACTGCTCACACCGCGTGGATATACGATAATGTGATATGAGAGTGAGATTCACGTGGGACCGCGCCAAGGCCGAAAGAAATCAGCGGGCGCATGGGATCTCGTTCCCGATGGCGGCGGAGATCTTCGACGATCCGAACCATGTCGTCGGGAACAACTACTTCATCGAGAGCGATGGCGAACAGCGTTATCAGGCGATCGGGATGACCCGAAAGCTGGTTCTGCTTGTCGTGGTGTTCGTCGACCGCAGTCAACCAGATACTGATGTCATCCACCTGATCTCGGCACGAAAGGCAGTCGATTATGAAAATAGCATCTACAACGACCAATTCCGCTAAGCGGCTGAAGATCAGTCCGAAAACACGGCAAGCCTACCGGAAGCGAGATCGCGCGCTCGACGGGGACGCGGATGCGCCACAGTTGCCTCCCGATTATTGGGCCAATGGGGTGATCGGAAAGTACTACCGCCCCCTCAAGACTCAGATCTCCGTTCGAATCGATAATGAGGTCTTGGATTGGCTCAAATCGAAGGGCCGCGGCCATCTGAGCCGAATCAACGAGATTCTCCGCGAGCACATGTCGCGGGAGCGATAGCGAAGTGGCTGACCACCGTAGAGAGGGAACCACGATGCCTACGAACGACAGCCAGAAATCCGGGGGCGCAGGAGTTATGGGGAGGCGCGATGTCATCCGGGCCTCGGCCATCGTCGCAGGCGGCGCTGCGAGTTCCGTATCAGCGGAAGGCGCTCCCGCGCAGACGCCCGGCGGACGGTCGATCATCTCCACTCCGTTGAACGCAGTCGTGGAAACCGTGTCCGGGAAAGTGCGCGGGTACACCGAAAGCGGCATCTTCACGTTTAAGGGCATCCCCTACGCGGCCACCACGGAAGGGAAGAACCGCTTTCAGCCACCGCAGAAGGTAGCTCCGTGGCCGGGCGTGCGGAGCTCGATGAGCTTTGGGCCCGCCTGCCCGCAAACGCATCGGGACTTCAGCAGTGACCGTCTGCGATTCCTCTTCCAGCGTGATTACGCCGAGCAACACGAAGACTGCCTGAGGGTGAATATCTGGACACCGGGCATCCACGACAATCGCAAGCGTCCGGTGCTGTTCTGGCTGCATGCCATAGGTTTCCATTCGGGCTCCGGACACCAGTTCACTTTCTACGACGGCGCGAACCTCGCGCGGAGAGGAGATGTGGTGGTTGTTTCGATCAATCACCGTCTCAATCTGTTCGGCTTCCTCAATCTGGCCGAGTTCGGCGAATCCTACGCGAACTCGGCGAATGCCGGCATGCTGGACATTGTCGCCGCGCTCGAATGGGTTCGCGAGAACATCGCGAACTTCGGAGGCGACGCGGGAAACGTGACGATCTTCGGTCAATCCGGCGGGGGATACAAGGTCTGTCACCTCCTCGCGATGCCTTCCGCGCAAGGGCTGTTCCACAAAGCAATCGTTCAAAGTGGACCGAGCCTTACGTCGGGTTCCGACGAGGATTCGCGGAAGTTCGCGGCCGACATGGTTCAGGAATTGGGTTTGACCGCTTCCAGCATTACGGGATTGCATACGGTCAGTCCTGAGCGCCTGCTCGACGCACGGATCATGGTGCAGCGGAAACTCTCTATCTTCCCACGCCCCGTCGTAGATGGGCGTGTCCTCCCGAGTCATCCGTTCGAACCTGTGGCGCCAGCGATTTCGGCGGGTGTGCCGCTGCTGATCGGGACGACGCTGCACGAAGGGGCGCCCGACGAGCCCATTACGGAGAGCACACTGAGGGATCATCTTCGCAAGTCGCACCCCGCGAAAGCGGACGCTCTCTTCGACGTTCTCGGGCGGACCTATCCAGGAACGCATCCCGCCGAACGCTGCGCGATCGTCCGGCAGGACGAACGCCGCAACTCGGTGGCGGTGGCGAAGCGCAAAGCGGCGCTGAAGGCGGCTCCCGTTTACTCGTACCTCTTCGCGTGGGAGACTCCGCTCTTCCCGGAGAGACCCGCGCGCGCCGTTCACTTCACTGAGTTGCCGTTCGTGTTCAACAACACGGACCGCTGTGCGCATGCCACAGGGGGAACGGAGCAGGCCCGCCAACTGGCGGCCAGGATGAGCGACGCCTGGGTAAGCTTTGCGCGCACCGGTAACCCGGGCCATTCCGGTCTGCCCAAGTGGACGTCGTTCACCGCCGAGCGCGACGCGACGATGTTCTTCAACGACCGTTGCGAGGTGAAGTTCGACCACGATCGCGAACTCTTGGCCGCATTGGGCGGCGACTGATCACAGTCAGGGAGAGAGCCTGGCTTCCGGCTCGTTCGAGTTGAGCAAGCCAATCAGAATCAGGAGCCTCGCAGTCTTCCCTACCGCTCGAAGTACCTTTGCCGACTTGGCGAGCCAAGAGGGCCGGGTTGCACCTCAGCAGCCAGCGAGTCCCTGAATCTGAACGAAAACGGCCCAGATCTCCGCCGGCGGACAGGACACCAAAGTTCGAAACGCGTCCATGCCGGGGAGCCAATTCAAAGCGCATCGATCTGGCGCCATCCATTACCAACCGCTACCAACGAGCACTAATGATTCTTCACCTTCGGCCTCTGATTGCCATTAACGTCCGTCAAGTTCAGACCGAGAGCGATGGTACGCCGCCTACAACAGATCACGGAATTGTTTTGGAGTCAGCCCTGCGGGGGGCAGAATCGAGCGCAGGGTGCCGCGGTCTAAGGTCCGATGATCCGGCACAACAACCTGACAGAATGGTTCATCACGCCGCAGGACAATGTGGCTTCCCACTTGGCGGATAACGTGGAAGCCAACTCGCTCCAGAACCCGAACGCAGGCCCTGCCTGAAACAACAGGTGGGTCACACGGTAACGAGGCGTGCGTCGAAGTGTTCTTCAGGTACGGGCAGCTTGTCGGCTTCAAGAGCGTCGACGTAGGCATCGATGGCTTCCCTGATGTTTGCGAGAGCCGAGTCCTGCGTTTCCCCCTGGGTGACACAACCGGGCAGGCTGGGGCACTCGGCGACCCAGAAACCGTCTTCCCCGCGATATACCAAGGCCTGTCGCATACATTTCAATTATGTTTCATTTCGTAGGAAGATCGCGAGCGAGGCCGCGGTGGCCGGCGTGCACCGTCAGAAAGCGTCCACCACATTGGCGCCCAAGTCGAACAATCCTTTTAACTTTAACCAACCCCGATGAAGTCCGACGACCGTAACGGTGTGGCCACGCCGCTCGACAAGCTCGACGGGGCGCAATCGTGGGGGTCGCATCCGGGCGCTTTGGACATTGAGGCCGTGCTGACTCTCTGATTCAACGCGCCCGCGGTCCTGCGCAACATTGCCAGGGAGTGGCCTTCGTAATCGGCATCCTCCAGGCGGCAGATAACCGATGCAGTGGTGCCGATGAGCCTGGCAAGCTGAGTTTGGGTGAGGGCCGCTGCTGCCCTCAACTCGTGGATTTTGCGGGCGATCTCTTCGTTCGCTCGCGCATCTTCCAGGTTCTTCAACCGGGCCGGCTTGCCTTCATAGAACCGGCGGTGAAGGATCTCCACCGCGTCGATTGAGCCGCCATCGCGAAGCGCGTCCCGTTGAGCATAATGGCAATCGCCGGGAGCAGGCCGGCGGCCGTGAGCCGACGCGACCGGGGGCAACTTGTCGAGGGCCTGATTTCAGAGCGGCAGCCATTCCAGCCGATCAGCCCACTCCGATGCTTCCGAAGCCAGCCAGATGAGCAGGAGGTCGTCGATCGCCGTCCCGATGTCGAGGCTCTGTGGAATCAGAAATACACCGGGGCTGTGATTCCCCGCATCCCTGAACGCGCGAAAGTGCGACGGGCATGGTGCCGACATCGTGCGAGACGAGCACCCGTTGGCTTTCCGCGGCGTGGGCCGACCGGAAATCCACGGACGGTTCACGCCGCAGGACTCCATTCACAATGGTCTTGTTGAGATCGGCCCGGCAGTGGCTCCGAGTTGCGCTTTCCTTCGGCCCACTTCTCGCCTTGGCGGACGAGGTAGGCATCGATGGCGGATTGGTTCGCCAGATAGTACGTAATCGCGCCGTAGACTTCCTCCAGATGAAGCACCTCGAAGTTCTGGCAAATGGTTTCCGGCGACTCGCCCCGGCGGAACGCGTGGACGATCGAATCGAGGGATACGCGAGTGCTGGCAACGTAGTAGTTGCCGTCCCGCTGCTCGATGTAGTCCTTGGCCATGCTCCTTTGATTCTACTCCCTCTCGGGCGCATTGATGGGCCGCGTGATCGCCAAAGGCGTCAGCGCCAGAACGATAGCCAAAACAATGGCCATAGGCTACACTACTATCTCACACGGAGCCTCCGATGCCGGATGCAGTGGACCCATTGCAGTTTTTCGAACACCTGCGGACGCGCTGGCGCTTCGTGGCGGTTGCGTGGTTGGCGGCGCTGGCGATTGCGCTGGGAGTCAGCCTTGCGATTCCCAACAAATACACTGCGACGTGCCGCATCTTGATTGAGCCGCCGGCGGGCGCCGATGTTCGCGCCAGCATGGCCGTCAGCCCCATTTATCTCGAATCGCTTCGCACGTATGAGCACTTCGCTTCCAGCGACAGCCTGTTTCTGCGAGCGCTTGACAAGTTCCAGTTGCGCGAGCAGTCCAGGCACAGGCCCGTCGAGTCGTGGAAGCGCAGCGTGCTGGAAGTCACCATTCCACGCAACACCAAGATCCTGGAAATCCACGTCACCCTCGGCGATCCCCGCAAGGCGCATGGGCTGGCGTTCTTTATTGCCGAGGAAACGGTGAAGCTGAATCAGACGGTCAACCGGCAGGGCGACGAGGAGCTGGCGGCGGCGGCGGTGAAACAGCACGAGCAAGCGCGCATCCGCCGCGAGAACGCCGAAGCGGCCTGGTCTCGCCTGCGGCAGCAGCATCCGGTGGACTCGCTGGAGGCCGAAATCGACGCCCGAACGGACGCCCAGACGGATCTCGAGCGCCAGTTGCGCCAGGAGGATCTGCTCGCGGCCGAATATGCGGAGCGGCGCAAGGCATCTGAGAGCGCCACCATCGAGTGGTCGAGCGCCCGCGCCCGAGCCGCGAACTTGCGCAGCCAGATCGAGGAGCTGCGGCAGGAGATCGCTCGCAAGCAGGTTCGGTTGCAGGAAGGGCTGGCCCGGCGGGAGCAGCTCGACGTGCAGCGGAAAGCGGCCCAGGCGTCTCTCGAGTCCGCCGAGAGCCGCCTCCGCGACACCGGAATCACCATCGGGTATCGCGGGGAACGGCTGAAGATTATCGATCCGGGCATCGTTCCTGAGCGGCCGTCTTTTCCGAATCTGCCGCTGAATCTGGTGGCTGCCTGGCTGCTGGCGACGCTGCTCTCGCTCGCCTGGCTGGCAGTTGAGTTCAGCGTGCGCTCCAGAAGCGGGGAGGCGAAGCGTCCGGCTCTTCGCGTTGCTTCGCGGAGCCTCGAATGATTCCCTGGCTGGCGGCCGCGCTGCTGGGCGCTTGCGCGGCTCTGCTGGCATTTCTTCCCGATCCGAAGTTCATCCTGCTGGCGGCCGTCCTGTGCCTGGCTGCGCCGCTGTGCTGGTGGCTGCTCCTCTCGCCGGCGCGTTGGATTCCGGCGTTCTTTTGTGCGGCGTTGCTGCTGCCGCCGCTGCCGATCCCCATCGGTGACTCCGGCCCGCACCCGAGCATCGTGATCGCCGCGCTGGGCATCTTCGTCGGCCTGCTGCATCTGGATCAGTGGCGGATGCAATGGGACTTCGTTTCAGCGGCCTTGTGCTTGCTGTTGCTGGCCCTCCTGGTGAGCGTGCCGATGGCGCTGATTCATTCCGGGCCTGTGCTGGCCGGGCAGTCGCTGCTTCGAATCCTGCTCTTCGGGCTCTCGCTGTGCGTGTTTTTCTTCGAGCGCTGGATTGCGCCGTCCGATGCCGAACGTGTCGCCCGGCTGCTGTTCTGGGCGGGGTTTGCGGCCGCCGGATTCGCCTGCCTCGATTTCTATTTCCAGTGGCCGCCGCCGGCTGGTTTCGGCCCGCAGTTCATCTGGCTGGATACGGGCGTCTACCGGCGCGCACAGGGACTTTTTTATGAGGCGAGCACGCTGGGAAACCTGTGCGCATTCTTCCTGGTGATGATCGCAGTATCGCTGGCCCGGCCGCTGGCCGCGCCGGTATGCCGTGTGGCGCTGGCCGCGGGCGCGGTGGTGTTCTCCGCCGCGCTGGTTTTGTCGTTCTCACGCGCATCCGTGCTGAATGTCGCCGTTGCCGCGACGCTGCTCATTTTCCTGAATCGCCGCCGGATTCGCCTTCCGCGCGCAATCTGGATCCTGCCCCCCCTGGTCGCTGCGGGTTTCCTCGCGTTGGGACGCTACTTCGGCGATTTTCTGGAAGCGTACTGGCTGCGGTGGTGGGCTTCTGGCGTCTACATGTTCTCGGAGACGGGAGGCGTCCTGTCGGGCCGCCTGGAAAGCTGGAATCATCTGGCAGGCTTCCTGGCCGTGAATCCCTGGCATCTCCTGTTCGGCGTAGGGTACAAGACATTGCCCTACTCGAGCGTTGCCGGAAGGCCGGTCATCGCCGACAACATGTACCTGAGTATTCTCGTGGAAACGGGCCTGGTCGGGCTGGCAGCGTTGCTCATCGTCAACGTTGCGATTCTTCGCGCTGGCTGGCGCGCGGCCCGCAGCGACAACACCCGGAGCTCGTTCTTCGGCGCCTGGATTCTGTGTTTCTGGGGCGGCGAAACGGTGCAGATGGTGTCAGGGGACCTGCTCACCTACTGGCGCGTGATGCCTCTCTACTTGTGGACGCTGGCGGTGGCTCTGCGCCGATGACCGTCTTGTTTCTGGATCAATACGGCGACTTGGGAGGAGCGCAGCGCTGCCTGCTGGACCTGATGCCGGCGGTGGTCCAGCGAGGCTGGCGCCCACACGTGGCGGCGCCTGCCGCCGGACCGCTGGCCGGCAGGCTTCGATCGCTCGGCGTCATCGTGCATTCACTCGAATGCGGCCGCTACTCGATGGGACACAAGGACTGGCGGGACGTGATCCGCTACAGCGTCCGGCTGCCGGGGCTCGTACGGGCCATTGGCGCGCTGGCTGAACAGAGCCGGGCCGGCTTGTTTTATGTCAACGGGCCACAGTTGTTGCCGCCGGCGGCCTGGTGCGCCCGAAACAAACGGCCGGTGTTGTTTCATTGTCACAACCGGCTCGCGGGAGGGTCGCTTGCATTGGCGAATTGGTCGCTCGGCGCCGCAGGCGCATCCGTTGTGTCGTCCTCGCGCTTCGCGCTGGAACCGCTTGCAGCCCGCCGCGCTCGCATCGTTTACAACGGCGTCGCGGAGCCTCGCAGGCCGGGGAACGGCCGGCACCCAGAGTTCCGGGTTGGCGTGGTGGGGCGACTCGATCGCGGCAAAGGACAGCACATCTTCCTGGAAGCAGCGCGCAGGCTGACCAAACGCGCGGACCAATGTCGCTTTGTCATCTGCGGCTCCACATTGTTCTCCGATCCGTTCGAGAGCGCCTACCAGCGCGAGCTTCAGCGGCTGGCGCAAGGGCTTCCCGTCGAGTTCACCGGATACGTGGAAGACGCCGCCTCAGTGATCGGAGGACTGGATGTGCTCGTTGTGCCCTCGATCGTTGCCGAGGCCACCCCGCGCGTCATTCTCGAGTCCTATGCGGCCGGCGTGCCCGTAGTGGCCTTCGCTTCGGGAGGCATTCCGGAAGTGGTCCTCGATGGTGAAACCGGGTTCCTGGTTCCGACGCCCACGGCGGAAGCGCTGGCCACTGTGCTCGACCAATTGATGGAGCAGCCGGCCAGGCTGCGGAAAGCAGCCCAAGCGGGGCGCGCGTATTGGGAGACATCCTTTACCTTGGAGCGTTACCAGACGGAGGTGCTCGAGGCGATGGAGGCGGCGGTTCATACTTCCCCAGAAGACAGCGGAACAGCAGCGCCGCGCTCAGCCCGATTGCCGCCGCCGTAGCCAGCACCGGAGGATAGCCGAAATCGGCGAACGCGCGCCCGGCCGCCATCGCTACGATGGCCTGGATCGCGAAGCTCACCAGCATGTTCAGCGCGGAGGCGCCGGCGCGCTCCGATGTTGCCACCCGCTGCATGAGCAGAGAGTACATGCCCGGTTCGCTCATCCACTGGAACGCCATGTACATCGAGTACGCGACGGCGGGCCAGGCGCCGGGCGAGGCCATGGCGAGGGCGGCCAGAGCCACGGCAGTGGCTGCCTGCATCGAACCGATGGCGTTGACCGTGCCAAGCCGGCGAACCAGCAGCGGCGCCATCAGCAGCGCAGCCACCTGCGTCAGTTGCGCAGCCGAGTAAATCGAACCGATGCGCTCGACGGGAGTGCCAAGATGGCGCGAGAAGAACATGTTGAAGAAGGGATTGAACGTGGCGGTGGCGACGTTCCAGACGGCCATGGCAGCCAGGAATCGCGCGATAAACGGGCCGCGTGGATAGGCAGCGGCACGTGGCGCATCCGTACCGGCGAACCGGATTCTGAGCAGGAACGGAAGCGCGCACGCGATCAGCAGGCTCCCGAAAAGCAAGGCCGCCTGTTTGCCTCCGACCCACAGCGGCAAGCGCCCTCCCAGCCATCCGCCCAAGACTCCGGTGCTGATTCCGGTAGCGATGAAAAGGCTGAATCCCAGCGGCCGCCGCGCCTCGGTGGTGAGCTGCGCGATCGCCGGCGCCATCGCCACAGGACAGATCGAGAGCAGCGCCCCGCCGAGAAAGGCGAAGCCCAGCAGTGCTGTCTGCGATGCCGCCAGTGCCCGGCACGCTGAAACCACGGCGAGAGCAGCGAAGGCAAGCGCCAGCGTGCGCCGGAGCCCCAACCGCGCGATCAACGAGGCAGCGGGCAGAGCGCCGGCAATGCTCCCGGCGGTGTGCGCGGTGCTTACCAGGCCGGCAGAATCCTCACGAAATCCCAAGTCCAGCAGGTAGAGGTTGTAGAGCAGCACGATCACGTAGACGCCAAGTCCGAAGACAGACGACATCGCCAGAAACAGCGGCAGATCCTGGTGCAAGCCGGACTGAGGTCGCCACCAGCGGAGTCCCTGCCAGAGCGCCGGAACCAGTGTGCGTGTGTGGAACAGGATGCGCGAAACCAGATAGAGCAGATAGCGCCAGCGGCCGCGGAGCCGCACCCGCCAATTGATCTGGCTGCCGGGCAGCAGAACAGCGTCCACCGGCCCGGGAAGGCGTGCTGGCAGCAGCTTCCTTCTCGCGATGCTCAGCCGGTCGCGCCGGTTGTCAAGAAGGCTCCAATGAAGCCATAACTCGCTCTTGTTGCGATACCCGCGCCAGACCCCGGAGGCGCCGAACATCGCAAACCAGCTCTGGACCAGCGAAGGCAGCGCCTCCGCCTCCGCTCTTGCAACAGGCGACAGCCGGCAGCCAAACCATTCCGTGGCGAGGCGAAACGCGATCGCTTGAAGAAAGCGCAGACGCGGCGGATGCAGGCTTTCCCATTCCCGCCAGAACGCTTCATCCTCCGCCTTGCGATGTAAGAATGATGCGAGCTCATAGACATGGAAGGGGCGCACACTGCCATGCAACAGATGGCGCAACAGATGCAGACAGCAGTAAGCCAGGCCGTCTGCCGGATGGAGCGCCGCCACCTCACGCTCGAAGACTCGCATTCGCGCCCGCCGATCCCAGAAATGCTCCACGCCCGGCGCGGCAATTCGCTCCGCCTCCTGGCTCCAGAACTGGAAATGGAGGTCCACGGCAAATGGAATGTCCGGATCGAAATAATCTCCGCGCCACTGGTATCCCGTCTTACGCACCATCACCGGCAGATGGTCCGTGGGGAACTCCTCCCGTTCTTTGAGAGCTTCATAGCCCAGATCGAGGAGCGCGTCGCGGGCCTTGTACAGCGACTCCGGAGGGCAGTAGAGATCGAAGTCATACTGCACCCGTACCAGAGGGTCTTCGCAATAGAGCCCCCATTGCGTGAACCCTTTCAACACCAGGTAATCGGTGCGCATTCGTTCCAGTGCGCCGGCGATTTCGCAGAATGAATCGCGCAACCGGTCGTGACGCTCCGCGTTCGAGCGCATGCGGCGGTCGAATTCCGCCCGCAGCCATTCCGGTGCGCTGTTCACTGTGCGGGCGAGCACCAGGGTGAGCTGTGCGCGATCGCAGAAAGCGAGCACGTCTTTCCAATCCTGATCCCGGAGCGCCTCAAGATCCGTGGTTCCGCCATCCCATCGCAAGGCTTGCCAAAGGCCGCGGGTGACACGTTCGTTCAACGGCCTGCGCCCTTTCCCACGAGTGCATTCAATTGCGCGACCGCCTGGTCGAATGTGGAATACCGCAATTCGTATGCGTCCGCTTCGAGCAGCCTGCGCAAAGACTGTTCATGCTCCTCGCGCACGGGCCGGTCAAACACAGCCAGGGCGCCGAGCCACCGGGCGAGTGCGTCTTCATTGGTCACCGGCGTCAGACCCGCGTCTCCCTCCGGACGGCGGTCCAGGAACACGATGAAATCGGCGCGGCACTCGGTGGCCGTCCGCACCTGGGGCAGATCCTCTGTCCATACCTCAATGGAGAGCTTTCCGCCGGGCCGCCGGGTGGCCAGCCTTCCGCGAAGCTCCGGGAACAGGGCGGCCGCCGTGTCGCGAAATCGGATCTGGTGCGAGCTGCCAATTGAGATGCGGCTGCCGGTGTCGCGCACCAGATAACTGGCATCGTCGGAGATGTACTTCCAGCCCTGGCAGGCGCAGGCATAGGCGAGCGTGCTTTTCCCTGTTCCCGACTCGCCGCACAACAGCACGCCGCGACCCTGCCAGCACACGCAGGCAGCGTGAACAGGAGTGAGGTAGAGGTGAGTGAGGGTGCAGTAGACCATCGTGTTCAGAAAGTGCCAGCGCACCCAGCAGGCATCCCGCATGGCGACCGGCGTCAGCCAGCAAAAGGAGAATCCTCGATCCAGATCGCAAGCGGCAAAATGGCGCTGATCGCTGACGATGCTCAGCACGTGCCGCTGGGCGCGCCATACCGGGTCGGGCGGAGGAGGAGCATCGTGCTCGTCGGAGACCGCCACCCGAACCTCCAGCGGAGGGCGTTCAAACTTCGGCCGGCATCGTCCCCAGTCTTCGCGGGCCGCGGCCAGCGCCTCTCGAGAGTTGGTGCGCAGCCGGACGGGAAATCCCAGCGGATGGAATTCCGCTGAAAGAGGCAAATCGACCCGATAGCGCAACGGATCCATCACGGCCGCACGTCCAAAGCCCAAAACCCCTCTCCCAGATGATAGACTGCCACGAGTAGACAAGTGTGCGACCGGCGATCGTTCATTACTGGCTCCTGCACATGCGCGGCGGGGAGAAGGTGGTGGAAGAGTTGTGCCGCCTGCTTCCGGAAGCGGATCTGTTCACCCTGTTTTATGATCCGCGGCGTGTGAGCCAGACGATTCGTGAGCGCAAAGTCACCACCTCCTTTCTGAACCCTTTGCGCCGCTGGCATCGCACCCTGCTCCCGCTGATGCCGGTGGCATTGGAGCAGTTCGATCTGCGCGGTTACGATCTGGTGATTTCGAGCGAGTCCGGCCCGGCCAAAGGCGTTCTCACTTCCTCCAACACACGTCACGTCTGCTATTGCCACACCCCGATGCGGTACCTGTGGGACTTGTATCCGGACTACCTGCACGACTGGTCGAGTCGCTGGCAACGGCCGTGGTTCGCCGCCTTCGCTCACTACCTGCGGCAGTGGGACTTTGCGGCTGCCGCTCGAGTGGATGAATTCATCGCCAACAGCGAAAACGTCCGCCGCCGCATCTGGAAGGCATACCGCCGCGACGCGCTCGTCATCCACCCTCCGGTGGCTGTGGATTCCTTTTTCTCGAAGCCCCCGGACGATTACTTCCTCGTCGTGTCCGAGCTGGTGGCCTACAAGCGGATCGACGTTGCCGTGCGCCTGTTTTCGAAGACGGGACGCCGGCTGCTGATCGTTGGCGACGGCCCCGAGTATCGCCGCCTGCGAAACATGGCGCAGCCCAATGTGCAGTTCTGCGGCCGCGTGGACGAAGCGGAGCTCGGTGAGCTGTACGCGCGCTGCCGTGCATTTCTCATGCCGGGGGAAGAAGATTTCGGCATGGCCCCGGTCGAGGCCCTGGCCAGCGGAAAACCGGTGATCGCGCTGGCGCGCGGAGGTGTTTGCGAAGTCCTCGGGTCCGAAGATCCTCCCTGTGGCGTACTCTATCCAAAACCCGATGAAGAACATCTTGAGGAAGCGATACGGCGCTTTGTGAGCGAAGAGGCAAGCTTCAGCCCGGTCGAGCTTCAGCGGCGGGCGCAGCGCTTCTCGCAGGCGGTGTTTCGAGACAAGATGAGCGCCGTGCTCGGGCTCAGCAAGGCAGGAACGTAAACACCGCCACGCCGATCGAAAACCAGATCAGCGCGAACAGCAGCCCGTAGCCGAAGAAGCTCCGAAAATCCACGTTGGCGATGCCGGCGACGATGACGTACCAGAAGGGCGAGGTGAGGTTGCCCATGTGGTCTCCGATGCTCAAAGCAAGAATGCCACGCTGGACGGAGACGCCCACGGCCATGGCCGACTTGGCGGTGACAAAGCCCTGGATCGCCCACTGCCCGCCGCTCGATGGGATGAAGATCGCGAACACGGCGCTGATCGCGGCGGTGAGGAAGGGGAACGTCAGCGGCGTAGCGACCGTGGAAACGATGCCGGCCAGTGTCTCGCCGGTGTTTGTGTACTGGATCAGCCCGGCGACTCCGGCATAGAGATGATACAGCACGATCACCGGCCACGCCGTCGTGATCGCTTGCTGCAACGCTTTCGTGAATGCGTGGACGCTGCCGTGCAGCAGCAGACTCGAGAGCAGCAGGATCGTGTTCAGCGAGTTGATGTCCAGGCTGAGGCGGCGGACGGCGAAATGAAGATACAGCCAGCCGGCGAGGAAGACGCAGAGAACCAGCGTCCCCAGCGAGTTTCGCTCGATGCGCTCGGACCAGGTTAGCGGCGCCGATTCCGGAAGGGCCGTCGCCTCGAGGATTCTGGCGACGCCGGGAAAGCTCGAGACCATCCGGCATTGCTTGGGCATCAGCAGGCAGCCGGCCGCCAGAATGGCGGCAACAAACAAAATCTCGTGAGCGATCGCGGCCGGCGACCAGATGGTGGTCGAGAGCGGGATAATGCCGATCTGCTTCTCGAGGAAGTGGCCCGGAGTCGCCACCAGCAGCGGGGCGCTGGCCGACAGGCCATATTGCCAGGCGGCGTTGGAAGCCCAGAGCACGCTCATCAGGAACGGGAAATCGATGGCGATCCCCTTCCGCTCCGCCTGCCGGGCGAAGTGGATGGCCACGATCGGGCTCAGTGCAAGCCCCAGGCCCCAGTACAGATACGATGCAAGCGCGCAAAGCAGAACGGAAAGGATCACCACATGATTCGCAGTCTTGGGGATTTGGGACAGGCTTCGAATCGCTTTTCGAAAAAAGGGGGTCGAGCCCAAGACCGAGCTCAGCACAATGATCAGCGTCATCTGCATGGTGAACGGCAACAGCATCCAGAGCCCCTGGTAATAGGCCTCCATTGTCTTGACAAGCGAGTTGCCGAGAGCCAGGGCGGCGGCAAAGAGAATCACCAGCAGCAGGACGCAAGCGGTGATGGCATCGGGGACCAGGCGTCCCATCACCTGCGCGAATCGATCCAACCATCTCTCTCTCATGGGTGTGTGTTCTTTCTCCGGTCTGATGTCCGGGCAGCGTGGGTGTTCGTATCAGTATGACTGGAACGGATGTGATCGCGCCAGAAGGAGAGGGAGTTGGGGAGTTTGGGTTGCGCCGTCCGCCAGGGTTCCTTACCATGAGTAAGGAGGCGCGATGCCGACGGCGACATTAACCAGCAAGGGTCAGATCACGATTCCAAGAGAAATCCGGGAAGATTTGCGGCTGAAGGCGGGAGACCGCATCAGCCTTGTCAAGAATCCCGACGGCCAGTACGTCCTCCAGACGAAGAAAGTTCCATTCGAGCAGGTGATGGGCATGCTTCGGCGTGCGGGCAGACCGCCCGTCTCGGTTGAGGAGATGGACGCGGGGATCGGACGCTACCTGTCGGAGAAGCATCAGCGCGCCGTGCGCCGACGTGGGAAATGATCGGCGTCGACACGAATGTTCTGGTCCGCTTCTTTATCGATGACGACGAGGATCAGTATGAAAGAGTTCATCGGCTGCTGCGGAAGTGCAGGAACAGCGGCGATCGTGTCTTCATCTCCGCGATCGTGCTGTGCGAAACAGCATGGGTGTTGAAAAGCACCTACGGCTATTCGAAGAGCGACATTCTTGGAGCCTTTGAATGGCTGTTACAAATCGAGCAGTTCCGCTTGGAGGATGAAGACGCCGTGCAGCAAGCACTTCAGCTTTCACGGAGCCCGGCGGCAGATTTCTCCGACCACCTGATCGGCTGTCGAAACGCTAAGATGGGTTGTGCCACTACCCTCTCGTTTGATCGAGCGCTTGCCAGGACGCCTCATTTTTCGCAAGTGTAATCCGATTCCACTCCGGAACATGCACACCTCATTGGCCGACCATACCGCAGCCGCAGGATCTGAGTAGCCGGGGCCGTCCAGCAACAGATCCGGAACGACGTCCGTATCGAGGCGAGGTGAGAAGAAGCGGCGCCAGTCGCATTGGGACCAGGGTATCAAGCCCCGCGGAGGAACAGGCGAATGCCTGCGCCACCCGCGCGCCGTTCTGATAATGTAGCTTGATAGCCATGAGCAAAAGCCGAAACCGAAACCTCGTCTTGCTTAGCTGCGGCGTCCTGTGCGCCGGCGGGCTCGTCCTTGGCCAATCCCAAGCCGGAAAGAAAGGGTACCGCACCTCGCCCGCCGGCTATAGCGACACACCGCTGTTGCCCGGGCAGAAATGGAAAGTGCACGACATCGACCGGCCGAAGCCGCGCCCGGTGACGCCTGGCGCGCAGCCCGGCCAGCCGCCTTCGGACGCCGTCGTCCTGTTCGATGGCAGGGATCTTTCCAAGTGGGTGGCCGAAGTGAAAGGCAGAATCGAGCCGGTGGCGGCAGCGTGGAAACTCGAGAACGGTTACATGGAAATCGCGCCGGGCTCGGGGACGCTGGTATCCAAAGAAAAGTTCGGCGACGCCCAGTATCACATCGAGTGGATGGCGCCGGTTGAGCTGGCGGGCGACAGCCAGTGGCGGGCCAACTCGGGAGTGCTGATCATGAAGCGCTACGAAATCCAGGTCCTCGATTCCTACAACAACCCGACCTATGCCGACGGTCAGGCCGGCTCGATCTACGGCCAATGGCCGCCGCTGGTGAATGCATCCCGCAAGCCGGGGGAGTGGCAGACATACGACCTCGTGTTTGAAGCGCCGCGCTTTGAAGGCGGAAAGCTGGCCCGGCCCGCTTATGCGACTCTGTTCCATAACGGCGTCGTCGTGCACAATCGCAAGGAGGTCATCGGCCGGATGGCGCACCGGGTGGTGTGGACTTACGCGCCGCATGACGCCGCAGAGCCGCTGGCGTTGCAGGACCACGACGTGATTGTGCGCTATCGCAATATCTGGGTGCGGCGGCTGAAGGGCTACGACGAGTAACTAGAAAATCCGCTCCTGCCGCTTCAGCGTCCCGAACGATCCGATGTTGGCCACCGCGAACGCCACCCGGAACTGGTTCTCATTTCGCGTTCCGAAGTTGAACCGCCGGTATTGGAAGCTCAGCCCGCAGCAATCCATGTTGTACGTTACCTGGGTCGTCGCGAATTGCATGGTTCCCTGCCGGAAATCGTAGAAGGCGCTGAAGGCCGCGTTCCAGCCCCTGCGGTTCTCATTGCCGATGCCGAACAGCCCCCGGAATTGATTGAACGGCGGCGACAGGCCGGAAACGCTCTTCACATAGGCGTGCCCCAGCGAGAGAAAATATCTCGACACGCGTGCATACGCGGTGATCGAGGAGTTGCTGAAACGCCGGAAGGCGGGATCGTAGTCGGCGCGCCACTCGATGCCCGCATTGCTCAGCGGGTTCACCCGCAGCGCGGACACGATCGGGGAGTAACGCCGGGGTTGATGGAGGAATGCGTATCCGGTCAATTCCACCGAAGTCAGCAGCACGTTTCGCTCCCCATCCACCACCGCCCCGCCGAACGTGGGATCGAAATAGCGGCGGTGCCACACCTGCCAGCTCAATGCCTCCACCGTCTCACCGCTCGTTTTTTTCACAAAGAGCCGGTTCGTGAGGGACACCTCGGCTTGCTTGGTGTTGGAAAGCAATTCCGTCTCATCAAAGCGGATCACGTTCCGGAAATCCTCGACGCCGCTGACGTAGCGGAATCCGGCTCGCGGCTCGATGACGTGCTTCATCTTTGCGCCCAGAAAGGAGGGCGCATCGTAGACTCTGGCCAGCGACGGCGGAACCAGATCCAGCGACAGCTCACGGGCGTGGCGGAGAATGTTCGATCCGGACACCCCCGGCGCCTGCGGCCGGAAGCTCGAACCCACGTACGTTTCGCGGATCGAGTACGACGGAATGAGGCTGAAATCCTTCCACCGCACTGCTGTCATGATTCGAGGCTCCAGATCGAGCCGCTCGACCAAAGAGCGTGTTTCAAATAACGGCTGCTTACGCCGCAAAAGGCCGGCGGAGGACTCCAGCGACACCCACACCGGCAGCACTTTGTCGTTGATCTGCCGCTCGCGGCTGTTGAACTCGGCCTGCGGCAGACGGCGGATGGTGATCTTGTCGGTCTCGTAAGGGCTCAGGAAGTTCTCTTTTCGTGAAACGACCATGTTCAGCCCGTACGAGGACCAGTGCCGGCTGACGTAGCCGACCGACTGAACTTCCGAGAAGATCGCCTCGTTGAACGTCTCGGTAAACGCCTGCCGGAAACGGAAGCCGGAAAGATAGTTGACCAGCGCCTTGGCGTGGAAACCATGGCCCAGTTCGGCGCGCCCGTCCGCCGAGATCAGAAAGCCGCCTTCCTTGATCCGCTCTCCGCTTTGCATCTTGAGCCCGCGGTCATTGACCCCGTACAAATAAAAGTTGAAGTCGGCGTTTGGACGCGGCTTGCCCCGGAAATCGACCGTGTGGGCGAAGCCGCGCTGAGTGAACAACTGCGAGCGGTACGAGAGGTCGTAACTGCGGTTGATCGCCCAGTAGTAGCCGGCGCCGACCATCTTCCCGCGGCGCGAGCTGTTTCCGATGTTCGGCGTCAGAAAGCCGCTCCTGCGCGGTTGCCGCTGGAGCGATTTGTAGAAGACAGGAGCGTAGAAAAGCGGGAATTTGTAGACTTTGAACCAAGCCTTATGGGCCAGGGCGCGGTCATTCGGGATGATGTCGAACTTCGGCGCACGGAGCGTCCAGAGGGGCTTGGGCAGTTTACAGTTGGTGAGGAAGCCGTTGTAGAGGATATAGCGATCCTTGAGCCGTTCCGCCCATTCCCCTTGAAAAGAAAAGGGATTTGTAGTCGTCAACAGGCCTGGCCGTGGGTTGATTTTGCCGGGCGCCGTCCCTTTGACGTTGTAGAATGTGCCCGTTTCGTCGGTGACGTTGTATTCGGCCCGGTCCGCCTTCAACTCTTCGTTTCCTTCAAAGTGCCTGAAGAACACGTTGCCACGGGCCTCCGCGTCTCCGCTTTCTTCGTCGTAGTCGATTTCGTCGGCTTCGATCAGCGCTTCGCTGGTTTCCAGCCGCACCTTGCCCCGCAGTTTGTAAAGACGCCCGTCCACCTGCTGTGAGATTGCGCTCACCCATACTTCGTTGGACCCCGGCGCGTTGTCTCTGGGAGCGCGGATGTGTTGATTCGGATTCGGGAGTGGCGCGCTGGGAAGCGGTTTCGGCATACCGAGGCTGCCGGGCCGCGGCAATTGTCCCCACGTCCGTGTAGAGCAGATATACAGCAACAAGTTGCAGACAAAAAAGAAGTGACAAATTGAGGCGAATATGTTACTTAAAGATGGGGGGTGCCGGATCGCTCGCCCTGCGGGTTTCAATTCGAAACCCTAGCATGGCTGCCTTTACGATCGCAAGCAGTTTTCTCCCTTTAGCCGACAATGGACTGCGTCTGCGGGGCATGGAATTCCGAGCACGAACACCGTTGCGTCCGGTGCGGGCGGCGCTTGGCGGGCCCGCGCGATGGTCCGGTGGTGGTTCCCGCTTCCAGTCGCGTCTCAGTGGCCCCGGCGCTCAGCGGGCAGCCAGCCGTCCCGGCGCAGGCCAGGCCCGTGGCGGTGGCCCCGCAACAGCCCTCGTTGTTTCCTCATCAGCGCGATCCCTCGTTGCGCGTTGTGAAGCGCAGGTTCGATCCTTCCCCTTCGAATGCCTTGCGGCCGCCGGCTGGTGAGCGCGGGCAGGTGCAGTTTCGGCGTGAAGCGCAGCAGCGCTTCACATTTCCGTCTCAGACCGGCGGGATCGAGTCGCTTCAGCACGCCCTGTTCTCGAACGCTCCGGTGGCTGTGCCCATGCACCGCCTGATTGCTTCGGCGCTCGATGCGAGCATGATTCTCATCAGCGTCGGCATCTTCCTGATCATCTTTCATTTTGCCGCTGTGCAAGTGGTGCTGAACAAGGCGACGCTGCCCTACTACGCGCTGGCGGCGCTGGCCATGCTGATTCTCTACCGCAGCCTGTGGTGTCTGGCCGGAACCGACACCATCGGGATGCGCTGGGTGGGATTGAGGCTGATCACGTTTGATGGCGATGAACCGGAAAGCCGGCAGCGTCTGATCCGCTTTGCCGCTTGCACGATCAGTGTCGTCTCCGGCGGATTGGGTCTGTTGTGGGCTCTGGTGGACGAAGAGAAACTTGCCTGGCACGACCACATGTCCAGGACGTTTCCCACGCCTTACCGCGTGCGATAACCGGCCGCCCAGGCATTCCAACAGGTGTGGCACATCTTGACACAATGTGCCATTTGCGATACCTGTTTAGCTATGGCTCACCGGACGACCGTGAACATATCCCTGACGCCTGAACTCGACGCCTTCCTCCAGGGCCGCGTGAAATCCGGACGCTACCAAACCACAAGCGAAGTCGTTCGGGAGGCTCTTCGGCTCCTGGAGCGTCACGAGAAAGAACGGGAGCCAGGTTTTCAGCAGCTCAAGGCGAAACTCGCACGCGGCGCAGCCCAGGCCGAGCGCGGCGAGTTGCTCGGCGGCGAGGAGGTCTTCGATGAACTCCGGGAGCTGATCGAGGAGCGGCGTCGCGCCAAGAAAAAAGCTGCTCGCCGGTGAAGCGGCGCTTCGTTCTAACTCCGGAGGCGAAGGCTGACCTTAAAGAAATCCTTCTCGACATCGCCGAAGACAGCCCCGACATCGCAGAGCGTCTTCGGTCGGAGATCTACGCGCGGATCATTCAGTTTGGAGTCAAGACAAGGTGGTAGATGCGGACCCAGCGTCAGCGGGTCAGGCTGGCAGAATCGTCGTGAGGCTGGGAATATAGCTGATCGGTAAGATGCGAGCCAGCAGCTTAGCATGCGTGAGGAATCAACAGTTGAGGCGCCGACCGGTCTCCGCCGGAGGACCTGCTGAGTCTTCGGCGTCCACAAGTTGCTGAATCTGCTCGAAGACTGCCCTCATCGCCGCCGCGGACAGGCCACCAAAGTTCGAAACGCGTGCACGACGGAGAGCCAACCAAAATCGCCTTTTCCATTCTGTATTTTGCGGGCAACCCCAATTCATCGCTCGAACTCGCCGTCGATGAGTGGCCAACTTCCGGGTTGCCGACCACTCGGAAACAATCCCACCCACCCATGGGCAGCGCGTTATGCGTCCATCTGGATAACTTCGCTGTCGCGTTCTAGATCGGACTTCGAGGTCGGTATCCGCCTGAGTTACGTTCGGAATGTCATCGGATCGCATAACCGCCATCGATACGAATCGTAGTGCCGGTAACGAAGTCCGAAGCCCGCGAGGCCAAGTACACAGCTGTTCCGGCAAGTTCCTCCGGTTGACCCCATCGACCGGCGGGTGTCCGCGCAAGAATTTCGTCGTTCAAGGGCATTGTACGTACAGGCGCCGTCATGTCCGTTTCAATCCACCCTGGCGCGATCGCATTGACTTGAATGTTGTGCGGGGCGAGCTCAATGGCCATTGACTTGGTCAGTTGGACTATCGCTCCTTTCGCTGCGCTGTAAGAGGGGACGAGCCCAGATCCAAAGAACGAGTACGAACGAGTACATACTGGCGATGTTAATAATCTTTCCACCTTTATGACTAAGCATCGATCTGGCAGCGAGCTTCGAAAGGAGGAAAACTGCATTGAGATGCGTCTCGATGACGCTGTCCCAATCTTCAGGTTTCTCGTGCAACACACCGCCACTCAGCGACACGTTGCCGGCATTATTTACCAGGATGCCTATGCCACCGAGCTCGCTCTCAACCCTGTTAAGCGCGGGCTCCAATCCGGCGCGAT
>JACQDF010000300.1 GCA_016201205.1 Acidobacteriota bacterium | reverse complement strand
CCCGCGGAAGTCATCCTGCTCGGCGGAAACTACGACGACTCCATCACGTACCCACGGTTTTGGGAGCGGCACATCCTGCCGGTCTTGCGGGATTACGCCGGCCTGCTCCACCGCAAGGGCAAGTACCTCATGACCCATACCGACGGCGAGAACCGGAAGCTGCTGCACTTGTATCGAGCCGCCGGCTTCGACGTCGCCGACTCGGTCTGCCCTTACCCTATGACCAGTTTGCGGCTGGAGGAGATTCTCGAGGCTTTCGCCGGCCACATCACCATCTGGGGCGGCATCCCGTCGGTCCTGCTGTGCCGCGACAGCGCCCCCGAGGAGGACTTTCGCCGCTTTATCGACGGCTTGATCGAACGCTACGGCCGCGCCAGCCGCTTCATACTGGGCGTGAGCGATATGGTGACGGCGGACGCCGAGTGGGACCGGCTGCTCTACATCACGAAAAAAATAGCGCAGCTTACGCCCTGAATCGCTGTACACTCGCGGCAGCCTCGCTTCCGCAGAAGGGCAAGTCGTCGAGATCACTTGCGGCGGATGGGATCGTCCGGCCTGGGGCCGGCGGACATGCCGAAGTAGTCGGCAGTGTGGGGGATGTGAAAGACGTACAGGTTGTAGGCTCGCGATCCGGAAACAATCGGCTTGTCCGTTGTGATCGTGTACTCGTGCCCGCCGGTGCGCCATGTGATCGTGGTCCCGCGGATCTCACCCGCGTTTTGCATGCCGAGGTCCAGACGCGCCGCCAGCGAGAAGACGAAACGGCCGTGTCCAGGCAGATCAACCCAGACCGCCTGTCCCGAGATGGCGCCTTGGGATGAGATGACCGGCTTTCCATCGACGCTCACATGCGGGGAACTGATCTCGATGGTCGCGTCTTCGGGGCTGAAGTCGCGCGCGGGTCCGGTGACGTGGACCTGCTGCCGTTCGTTGGCTTTGATGGTGAGGTAATCCGTCACCTTTTGCCCTGTGGAAGGGTTGACGAACAGGTCGAGCGCTACAGTCTCACCAGCCCGCACCTCCATCGCGACCGGCCCACCCGGCAATGGCAGCGGAGTCCAGTTCAAAACCTTGTTGAAGATCTCGCTCATCTTCTGCGGCGTGATCGTCAGCGGAGCGAACCGGAACCTGTAGCGGTCGTCGGCGAGCGGTTCGACGGTCACGTCATATCCAAAATATGTGTTGTTATCGAAATTGCAAAGGTGACGTTTGATCACATTCTTCTCAGTGAGTGTGCCGCCGCCGTGCTTGCGAATCGGCGGTGATCCGGGCTCGAGCCGGGTCTGGTAGTTAACCCACACGCCGTTGCTGCTGGCGCCGCCGCTCATGAGCTGACCGTAGGCGGACAGCGAAAACAGGATCAAGCTAACGAGTTTCATGGACTGTCCTCACGATTCTTGGTTGAAACTGCTGGACCTGCTCAAAATCAGACAAGCTGGCCGCCGGAGGCCGGCCCGCGCGATACGCAACGAAGATCAGAAGGCAGAGCGCGCCCAACGCGACCGGAACCGGCACCCGGATCTCTCCCGAGAGCAGCCATCGGAATGAGGGCCATCGCCGGCGGAATACGCGTGCGCGCAACGTTTCCGGAGCGGGTGGCGCTTGCCACGTCCGGAGCATCGATCTCAACTCGTCATCGGTCATGGTTTACACTCCTGAGCGGCTCCAGCATACGCCGCAGGTTGTTGCGGGCACGGTGCAGCCGCGCCTTCACAGTCCCGACCTCTGTGGCGACTGCATGGGCCGCTTCCTCCAGTGTCAGGCCTTCATACTCAATCAGGATCAGTACCTCGCGCTGCAGGGGCGGCAAGGATTGAACGGCATGTGCCACCTTCTCGTCCACGCGCCAGTCGTTTGATGGCGGGTCCACCGCGAATGCCTCGTCATCGAGTGAGGTCCAACGCCCTTCCAAGCGCCATCGCTTCAGGATTAGATTGCGCGCGACGCCGAGCAGCCATGCGCGAATGGGTCCGCGCGCGCCGTCATAATGCCCCGGTGACTTGAGCAACTGCAAAAAGCAGTCCTGAGCGATGTCCTCAGCCGTTTCGGGCGAGCCTGTCATCCGCCAAGTGAAATGGTATACCGCGTCTCTGTTGGCTTCGAAGATCGATTGGAACTCGGCGCTGACCACGGCTCACTTCTTATTACCGCGAGGGCTCAAAAAGGATACGGAGCCCATCGCATGGACCGGCCCGGGAGACGCTTCCTTCTTAGCCGGAGAGCGGGTACGCGCCGTACCGGAAGGCCGCCTCCCGCATGGCATTGTAATTCGCCAGAGGCACGTAGTCGGTCACCGAGTTGCTGGAGCCCACGCAATAGCCGCCGCCTGGCCCCACCGCCCGGATCTTTTCCTTGACCTCCCGTTCCACTTCCTGCGGCGTGCCTCGAGTCAGCGTGTAACCCAGATCGATGTTTCCCAACAGGCAGAGCCTGTCGCCGGCCTTCTTCTTCACCTCCCGGATATCCATCGCCTTCGGCTCGATGGGGTGGAGGGCGTTGAAGCCGCACCCGATCAGATCCTCCAGCACCCGATCGAGGCGGCCGTCGGAATGGAAGATGTAGGCGAGGCCGTGATCTCGCGCCATGGCGCCGCACCACCGATACCAGGGGAAGACATACTCCCGATAATGTTTCGGCGAGACGATCAGCGCTTCCGAGTAGGCCAGGTCGTCGGCGTGAATCAGCGCCCCAACCACGTCGAACCTCAGGATCCGCGAGAGCACACGGCTCTGGAACGACCAGATGCGGTCGTAGAGCCGCCGGATCAGCTCCGGCTGCTCGGAGAGCGCGAAGCAGAACGTCTCCATGCCCATCAGCCACCACGCCGAGGTAAATATGTAGCCCAAATACGCAATCACCTTCATGCCGGGGCGCAGGTACTGCTTCACTTCTTCGAAGACGGAGAGGTCCATCCGATCGGGATCAGGCCAGGGAAATTCTTCGAACTCCTCCATGGTGGCGATGGCGCCCCTCTTTTCCGGCGCCCAGTCCATCTCGCGTTCTTCCTCCCGGTACACCGTGTATTTCGTGCGGGTGCGCTGGTGGAGCCGAGGGTTGGTCTCGAGACCCCGGTCGCCCGCCTTTTCCGATGCCGTGTAGCCGGGCCAGAACAAGGTGCGGATTCCGGCTTGAAGCGGCACGTAGTCATAACCCGCCTCGTACCAGAACTCGACCTCGTCCGAGAGCGTGCGGATGGGCCTGCCCAGGAAGGCGCACTTGACGTCGTAATCGACGCCGAACTCGACGATCGGCACGTACGCCGGCTCGCCCTCCCGCAAGAGGTTGAGCCGCAGGTTGTCGAAATTTGGTGGTCTTGGTGGCATGGTTAACGAACATCCGGAAACGCCATCTCCTCCGCGTAGATATCCTGAAAACGTGGATCGGCGGCCAGGGAAATATGGCGTATCGCGTCTCGGATCCGGGCAAAGTCGCCGTTGCCGGTTTGGCAGGAGAACAGCGCGAGCTTGGCGCCCAGCAGCGCCGTGTTCCCGGCTGGTTCCACCTGCTCCTCCGGAAAATCGATCAGCCTGATGCACCGCGCGCTGGCGCGGTTGATGTAATTGCCGAACGCCCCCGCCAGGTAGAGGCGCGCCACATCGCCCCGTTGGACGCCCCAGCGGTCCAGCAGAATCCGAACTCCGGCGGCGATGGCGGCCTTGGCCAGTTGCAGTTCGCGAATGTCCCGTTGCTGGAGGCTCACCGGAGGGGAAAGCATCCATTCGCGGCAACCTCCGGCCAGCCTGCCGCTCGGCTGAATCACGCCCAGTTCCAAGCCTGCCGCAGCGGCGTCCACCAGCCCGCTCCCGCAAATGCCGCGGGGCTCCACCTTGCCCAGCACGCGGCAGAAGATCCGGCCGTCCTGGACGTCCACCTCGGTGATCGCACCGGTGGCAGCGCGCATGCCCATGCTGATCCGCCCGCCCTCGAAGGCCGGCCCGGCGGCCGTCGAAGCGCACAACATCCGTTCCCGGTTTCCTAAGACGATTTCGCCGTTGGTGCCGAGGTCGATGAGCCCAACGGGCGAATCGCTCTCATGCATCCCGGTCGCCAGCACGCCAGCCAGAATGTCGCTGCCCACGAAACCGCCCAGGCAGGGGAGGAACCGCACGGTCGCTCCCTCGACGGTCTCCCACCCGAGATCCCGGGCCTCAAAAACCTCCAGGCCGTCCCGCACCGGCTCAAACGGGGAATGGGCGAGCGGCTCGAGATCGATGCCGCAGAACAGGTGATGCATCACCGTGTTCCCAACGACCACTACGTGACGGATGCGCTCCCCACCGCTCCTGGGTGAGAGCTGCAGGTCCGCGACCATCGCGCCAATCCGCCTGCGGATCAGTTGCTCGAGCTTGCGCTGCCCTCCCTCGATCACGGCGAAGTGGATGCGGCTCATGACGTCGCTGCCGTACCCCATCTGGGGATTCAGCCCCGTCCGCACCGCCAGCACGTGGCTGGTGCGCAAATCGAGCAATTGCGCCACCAGCGTGGTCGTTCCAAGATCCACGACAACGCCTAACCCTTCCGACGGCGTAAAGGCGAAGCTCGAGTAGTCGGCCAGGATGGGTGTTTGCCACTGTGCGATTTCCAGAGTGAGCGGCCCTCCGGCCATGCTGCGGCAGGCCAGGCGCCACCCGGTCGAAAGCTCCTGCGCCGTCAGGATCGCTTGCTGCTCCGGCGTCTCCGCGAGCAACCCTTCCAGCACCTTGACCCGGCATCCTCTGCACCGCCCGCGCCCGCCGCAGGGAAACTCCACTCCGTGGGCGAAGAGTACATCCTGTAGAAATGTGCCCCGCTCCACCTCGAGGCTTTCCCCCGACGGCTGCAGCTCGATGCGGACAGGATCAGCCGGCGAAAATGTGGAAGCGCGAGGTTTCACGGCGTGCCCGGCTCCGATCCGATGATCTGCTCGTCGTGACGGGCCACGACACGCCACCCAGGAGGAACGACCAGGAACTCCTTTTCATCCCATTGGCCGTTAACCAGACGCTCGATCAGCGACAGATCACCCTGCACCTTCTCGAACTTCCAGCCGCGCCGGACCGCCTCTTCCCGCGCCTGCCGCTCGAACTGGCCGTCCGGCTCCACGCCCATCTCGATGAAGGTCAACTGCTGGTAGTTACGCCGGCAGTCGCCTAACTGTTCGTAGATGTACCTTGCGTTCTCCTCGCCGTAGCGTTCCACCAGTTGCTCGTAGGTATAAACCATCCCTTTGCGGTTCTGGATCGAGAGCTGGTGCAGTTGCGCCAGGTTTCCGCCGCGCTCGATCCACCCGGTGGTCCGGAAATAAACGCCCGGGTGGCTCTGGAAATAATCGAGGTAGCGCTCCTTGGCGCCGAGAAACAGCGTGATGCAGTCGTGGGCCCGCGGCAACACAATCGGAATCGAGCGAGCGGTCAGGCCCGCCAGCCCGTTGCCGCACAACCCGTAGCCGAAAAGCACCGCCTCGTAGCGAGATTCGTCAGGGCGATCGAGCACTTCTTGCAGGCGGCTCCGCATGCCCTCGGCCCCGATGTCGTGAAGGCCCTTGGAGAGGAATTCAATGTCGATCTGGTGAGGCGAGCGCGCCACCGCCGCGCACATTTCGCGGTAGAAGATCTCGCAACTGATGAGCTTCAGGCGCACCGCTAGCCCTATTTTAACTCCCGGCCGAAATCGCTCTTTTCATTGCCTG
>JACQDF010000299.1 GCA_016201205.1 Acidobacteriota bacterium | reverse complement strand
GATGTTGACCCGGTGTTTTGCGAAATCTCAATCAGGCGACTAGAGCATTATAGACGCACGGGCCGCCTAGGATGGCAGAACGGTCACGCTTTCGAGCTTGAACTGCCGGAACGATTTGAGTCCGACACAGGGCAAGCCCCTTCGCAGCAATCGACAGGGCAACCGTCGCTTTTCTGACAGTCTTGCATGGAGCACCTGGAGAAAGAGTTGCGACGTCTCTTGGCGGCGCTGCCGAACGAGCAAGAAGTACTCGCCCGGCTGCAGAACTTGGTATCGGTCTACCCCTTTAACGAGTACGAGTACCTCATCTCGACACTTCTTGCCATGGATGCGCTAACTCTGGACGACTATTACCTCTTGCGAGACGAATACAGCTCGCGGAACTTGTACCTGTACATCTTTGAAATCTCCTCGCCCCGAGGCTTTGGAGAAGCCTGGGCTCAAGGTCATCTGAAGGGGCTTGTTCCTGAGGCTCAAGAAACCTTCCAGGAAAATCGACAAAGACTATGCAGGGCAGTACGATTTCCTGCTTGACGACTGTATTCGGATTGAAGTAAAGGCTTCGCGGGCAGTCGACTCGGACATTGATAAGCCGCTATACGTGAAGGCCCTTGCTTCCGATTCCACTAAGCCGTTTTGGATGAACTTTCAGCAAATAAAGCCCGGATGCTGCGACGTCTTTGTGTGGGTTGCGGTGTGGCGAGACGTCATTCGGTACTGGGCCCTGTCATCGCAGGAACTGGAACAGAATAGGCATTACTCGCGGGGTCAACACCGCGGTAACGTCGGCGAGGGGCAGATCCATGTCAGGCACGACAATATCGCGGATTTTAGCGGCTACGAAGTCAGGCCGAACCAGCTCGCTCAGGCCATTCGCGATGCGTATGGGCGACAGATCGCCGAGCAACGACAGCCTGGCTAACGAAGGCATGCACCCGGCCGCCCAAAAAGCGGGCGGCGGGTGATGCCAAAGTCGTTCGGCGGACAACGCTATCGTGAAGAGGAGGCCTCGGCATGAACGCAAGATTCCCGGTGACATCGCACCTTACGGAATCGCTGGACCCTGCGCCCCGCTTTGGATTAGTTAGGCTTTCTTCATTTGGCCCATGGATGGTAACCTGGGTGCTCACGGCGACATCCTATCCCGTTGTAAAGGAGCCTGCATGAACCTGCGATTTGTCATGAGCGCCGTCCTGACGGCTGTGTTTGCGATCTCCGCGCTGGCCGCCGATGTCACCGGCAAGTGGAAGTACTCGTTCACCACGCCGAACGGCGACACCCGGGAAAGCGTCCTCAACCTGAAGGCCGATGGCAGCAAGCTTACCGGCGCCGTGGAAAGCGCGCGCGGCAACGTCGAGATCAAAGACGGAACCATAAGCGGCGATCAGCTCTCCTTCAGCGTCGTCCGCAACTTCGGCGGCAACGAGGTCACCATCAAGTACAAGGGCAAAGTCGAAGGCGACACGATGAAGCTCACGATGAACTTCGGCGACAACGATATCGACATAACCGCCAAGCGCCTTCAGTAGCCTCGAAAGACGGCGCCGGTTTCCACAAGCCGGCGGATCTCGGGCTCCGGGTAGCCCAGAGTGTGCAACACTTCGTCCGAGTGCTGGCCCACGGCCGGCGCCAGGCTTGGTTTGACTTTCTCCTCGCCCTCCACCTGCAACGGTGAGAGCACTGTCCTCCATGGCGCGCCGTCGATCTCCGCATAGACCCCCGCCGCCGCCATTTGCGCATCCTGGCCGACTTCGTCCATTGTGGGCACCGGGCCCCAGACGATGTCGTGGCGGCGGAAAATCTGCGCCCATTCCGCCATGTCTTTGCCAGCGACTTCCGCGTCAATCATGGCCACCAGCTCCGGCGAATTCTCGTGCCGGCCCTGCGGCGTGCAGAATCGCGCGTCCTCGAGCAGGCGGCCCCATTCCAATGCACGGCACAGGCGCTCCCAATCGCGCGCCGGTTCAAGCAGGCACAAAATGAAGCGATGGCCGTCCCGGGTGACGTAGTGGTTCACCAGCGGGTTGTTCGGATTGGCTCGCGTGCGCCTCACCGGCCACTCGGCCCCCACAAAGGATGCCTGAATCTGGCAACTGTTGGCCCAGGCGCCGTTCGCCATCAGCGAGGTGGTCACTTTCGAGCCTCTGCCGGTGCGCTCGCGCTGATAGAGAGCCATCATGATGGCCGCAAACAATGCCATCGAGGTAGGATGATCGCCGAAGCCCGCCGGCGACTGCACCGGATCGGCGCCCGCCTGGTGCATCATCCCCATCAGCCCCGAGCGCGCCCAGTACGCCGTCTGATCGTAGCCCGGCTTGTCCGCTTCCTCGCCCGTTTCGCCATAGCCGGTCACCGAGGCGTAGATCATGCGCCCGTTCAACGGCGCCAGATCCTCATAGCGCAAGCGGAACTTCAGAAGCAGCGCCGGCTGGAAGTTGGTGACCAGCACGTCGCACCACGCCACGAGTTTTTCCAGCACGCCCCGCGCCGAAGCATGAACCAGGTCTAATGCAACGCTCTTCTTGTTGCGTCCGTCCAACAGCCAGCAGTAAAGGTGCTCGGAAACAGGCATGGCGGGGAGCTGCGAAAGATAGCGGTACGGGTCGCCGTGCGGCGGGCGCTCGACTTTGATGACTTCCGCGCCATGATCCGACATGATGGTCGCCGCGGCAGGTCCCGCGATGTACGTAGCCAGATCCAGGACGCGTATGCCGGTAAGAATGCCCATGGGGAGAGTATACTGACCAGAAGCGCAATTCGGAACATCCGCTGGATTGCTGGAGGTGAGTTGATGCGGGACGTATTCATTGTGGAGGCGGTTCGCACGCCCATTGGCCGCGGCAGGCCCGACGGCGCTCTGCACGGGGTGCATCCCGTGGACCTGCTGGCGGCGGCGTTGAACGCCGTCGTCGAGCGGGCCGGCGTCGAGAAGCGCCAGGTGGAAGACGTGGTCGCCGGCTGTGTTTCGCCGGTGGGCGAGCAGGGGACGAACGTGGCCCGCCTGGCCGTTCTCAAAGCAGGCTTCCCGATCGAAGTGCCGGGCGTGCAACTCAACCGTTTCTGCGGCTCCGGGCAGCAGGCGGTGCACTTTGCCGCGCAGGCGATCGCCGCCGGCGATATGGATCTGGCGATCGCGGGCGGGGTCGAGAGCATGAGCCGCGTGCCGATCGGCTCGGACGGAAATATCACGTCGGAGTTTCGCGCGTCGTTTCCCTACGACATCGTGCATCAGGGCATTTCGGCCGAGATGCTGGTCGAGCGCTGGGGACTGACGCGCCTCGAGCTGGATGAGTACGCAGCGACGAGTCATTGCCGCGCGGCCGCCGCTCAGCGAAACGGGTGGACGCGGAACGAGCTTGCGCCGGTGAACGGCCTCGATGCCGACGAAGGGGTCCGCGCAAATCCGAGCCTCGACAGGATGCTGCAGCTTCCTGCTGTGTTCAAACAGAACGGAACGGTGACGGCGGGTAATTCCAGCCAGATTTCCGACGGCGCCGCGGCGGTGCTGCTGGCGAGCGGCGCCAGGGCGGATGATCTGCGCCTGCGCAAGCGCGCCCGTATCGTCAGGCGCGTCGTTGTGGGGACGGATCCGGTGCTGATGCTGACCGGGCCGATTGACGCCAGCCGACTTGCTCTCCAGCGCACCGGCCTCCAGGTTCACGACATCGACGCCTTCGAGATCAACGAAGCATTTGCCAGCGTGGTGCTGGCCTGGGCTCGCGAGCTGCTGCCCTCGATGGACCGCGTCAATATGCAGGGAGGCGCGATCGCCCACGGACATCCTCTGGGAGCCACCGGCGCTGTTCTGATGACCAAGCTCCTGCACATCCTCGAGCGCACCGGCGGCCACTACGGCTTGCAGGCCATGTGCATCGGCTTCGGCATGGGCACAGCCACAATTGTGGAAAGGCTGAACTAACCTCCGAATGCTGTTGTACGCGGTTACGATTTTTGTCAGCGCTTTTCTTCTCTTTCAGGTTCAGCCCATCATCGCCAAGATCATCCTGCCCTGGTTCGGCGGCTCGGCGGCCGTTTGGACCACGTGTATGCTTTTCTTCCAGACAGCGCTGTTGGGCGGATATCTCTATTCGCACTGGACCACTGGAAAACTCTCGCCGCGGGTGCAAACGTGGCTCCATCTCGCGCTGCTCGGGCTGAGCTTGCTCGTCCTTCCGGTGGCGCCCTCGGACAATTGGAAGCCGGCGGGCTCGGAGAACCCCACGATCCGGATTCTGGCGCTGCTGACGGCCACGGTCGGCTTCCCGTACCTGTTGCTGTCCACCACCGGCCCGCTGGTGCAGGCCTGGTTCGCGCGCGCATTTCCCGGCGTCTCGCCGTACCGGCTGTTCGCGCTGTCGAACACCGCCTCGGTGCTGGCCCTGCTGAGCTATCCGATCCTGGTGGAGCCGGTGGTGGGAACGCACCGGCAGGCGCTCATGTGGAGCATCAATTACGCGCTGTTCGCCGGGTTGTGCGCGGCTTGCGCCTGGCGGAGCCGGAGCCTGGCTGTCATCGCGGGCGAGACTTCCTCCGCGGACCTGACCGCCAACCCGCCGGGACCGCGATTGTTCCTGCTGTGGGGCGGGCTGGCCGCCTGCGCTTCCACCTTGCTGCTTTCGGTGACCAATCACCTCACGCAGGACGTCGCTCCGATTCCGTTCCTCTGGGTGTTGCCGCTCAGCCTTTACCTGCTGAGTTTCATTCTCACCTTTGACAGCGCCGGCTGGTACAAACGCTGGCTGTATCTGCCGCTGACCGGGGCGGCGCTCGGCGCAATGGCATACGCATCCGGAGCCGACAGAGAACTGGCCGTGTTTACCCGCGTCGCTCTTTTCGCCGCGGCGCTGTTCCTGTGCTGCATGACGTGCCACGGGGAAGTGGCGACGCTGAAGCCGCACCCACGCTATCTGACGTCGTTCTACCTCACCATCTCGATCGGCGGCGCATTGGGAGGGCTGTTCGTGGGGGTGATCGCGCCCTATTTCTTCACGATATTCCTCGAGATGCCGATCGCGATTCTTGCCTGCGCGTTGCTGGTGCTGATGGTGCACCGGGGCGACCCGGAAAGCCCGCTCAACCGGTCGAAAGGAGGGTGGGCCTGGGTGGCGGCGGCGGCGGCCACGCTGGCCATAGGCGTCGTTCTCGTTCGTGATCTGCAAAGCACGAACAAGGAATTCCGGGTGATCGTGCGGAATTTTTATGGCGGCCTAAAAACGGCCGACTGGGGGACGCCCGACGACAGCGATTGGTCCCGCAAACTCACTCACGGCGTGATCAACCATGGCGAGCAGTGGCTGCAAGAGGAGCGCCGCCGCGAGCCGACCACCTACTTCGGCCCCGGCAGCGGCGTCGGGCGAGCCATTCGCTCGAAGGATCGCGACAAGCCACAGCGCATCGGCATCACCGGGCTGGGCGCAGGAGTCATGCTCAGCTATGCGCGGCCCGGGGACTATTACCGCATTTACGAAATCAACCCGCAGGTAGTCGCTTTGGCTCAAAGGGAATTCACCTTCCTGAAGGACTGCCCGGCGAAAGTGGATGTCGTGCTCGGCGATGCGCGGCTGTCGCTCGAGCGCGAGGAGCGGCAGAATTTCGACCTGCTGCACATGGACGCATTCTCGAGTGATTCGGTGCCGGCGCACCTGCTGACGCGCGAGGCGTTCCAGCTCTACTTCCGGCATTTGAAGCCGGATGGCGTTCTGGTGATCCACATCTCGAACAAGTATCTGGATCTGGAGCCGGTGGTGGCTCGCGCGGCCGAGGCGCTCGGCAAGCCCAGCGTTTTCGTCAATGATGAAGGCGACCAGGATGGAGGCTACTTCGGCACGGACATGGTTGTGATTTCAAACCGCAAGGAATTTCTCAACCTCGAGCCGTTCAAAAGCTGGAAGCCCCCGCGGACGCTGCCGGGCGTCTTGCTCTGGACCGATGATTACAGTAATCTGTTCCGGATTGTGAAATAAAGACTGGAGGTTCGCATGCGGCTGACCGCGATCTGCCTGATTGCTTCTTTTCTCTCCGCTCAGCCATCCGGCCAACTCGCCCGCGCCACTGAGCCTGGCTCCGCCGGATCCGTGCGAGCGTTCGAGCGGATCGAATGGCGCTTCATCGGCCCGGCCAACATGGGCGGCCGGACGACCGACGTCGAAGGCGTCGCCGGCAACCCCAACATCGTTTACGCCGGCGCCGGCGGCGGCGGGTTGTGGAAGACAACCAATGGCGGCGTGACCTGGACGCCGATTTTCGAGCGCCAGGGCAGCTACTCGATCGGCGACATCGCGCTCGAGCCTAACAACCCTGAAGTGATCTGGGTCGGCACGGGAGAAGCGAATCCGCGCAACAGCGTCTCGTCCGGCGACGGCGTCTACAAGTCGACCGACGGCGGCAAGACGTGGAAGCACTTGGGGCTGAAGGACACCGAGCGCATCTCGCGTGTGCTGGTGCATCCGCAGAGTCCGGACATCGTGTACGTGGGAGCGCTGGGGCACATTTTCGGGCCGCATCCGGAGCGCGGCGTCTACATGACCACCGACGGCGGCAGGTCCTGGCAGAAGACGCTGTACATCGACGACCGGCACGGAGTCGCGGACATGGATATCGACCCGGCGAATCCGAATATCCTGTATGCGGCGATGTGGGAATTCGAGCGCAAGCCGTGGATGCACCACTCGGGCAGCGAGCAGGGCGGCGTGTTCCGCAGCGTGGACGGAGGCCGGACGTGGACGAAGCTGGCAAACGGCTTGCCAAAGCTGATGGGGCGGATCGGAATCAAGGTGTCGCCATCGAGGCCGAACACCGTCTATGTGGTTGCGGAGTCGAAAGAAGGCACGCTGTTTCGCTCGGATGATCGCGGGGATTCCTTCCGCACCCTGAGCCGCGACCGCAACATCCCCGGACGCGGCTTCTATTATTCCGACATCCGCGTGGATCCCGCGGATGAGAACCGCGTCTACGCGCTGGCGTCGACCCTCCAGCTTTCCACCGACGGCGGCCGCACGTTTCGCAATATCGCCAATGGCGTTCACCCCGACTTCCATGCCATGTGGATCGATCCGAAAAACCCGGACCGCATCTGGATCGGCCAGGACGGCGGCCTGGCGGTGTCGTTCGATCGCGGGGAGAACTGGGAAGCCGTGCAGAACATCCCGCTCGGCCAGTTCTACCAGATTCACGCAGACAACCGGCAGCCGTTCTACCACATCGTCGGCGGCTTGCAGGACAACGGCACATGGAGCGGGCCCGGCCGCACGCGCGAGCCGGCAGGCATTCTCACCGATGACTGGTCCATGGTGAGCTTCGGCGACGGATTCCACGCCACCAGCCACCCCGATGATCCCGATCTGTTCCTGACCGAGTCGCAAGGCGGCAGCCTGATGCTGACGAACATGCGAACGCGCGAGCAGCAATCGGTGACGCCGGCGCCGCGCGGATTCGGCGGGCCGGCAGGCATGCAAAAATATCGCTTCAACTGGAACGCGCCGATTGAGCCGTCCCATCACGTCAAGAACACGGTCTACCTGGGCGGCAACGTGCTGTTCCGCACCTCGGACTTCGGCAAGACGTGGAAGCCGGTCAGTCCCGATTTGACCAGGAATGAACCGGAGAAGCAGAAGGACGCCGGCGGGCCGGTCTATTATGAAAACACCTTCGCCGAATATCACGCCACCATCATCAGCATTGGCGAATCGCCGGTCCGGCCCGGAACCATCTGGGTGGGCACGGATGACGGAAACTTGCAGCGCACCACCGACGGCGAGCGCTGGACGAACCTGACGCCGAATCTGCCGGTTCCGTCGCACTCGCCGGTGTCGCACGTCGAGGCCTCGCGTGCCGGCGCCGACGCCGCCTATGTGGCGTTTGACCGGCACATGTTCGATGACTTTCGCCCCCTGATCTACAAAACGACGGACGGCGGCAGAACCTACACGCCGCTCGTTGAAGGCCTGCCCGCCGGCGCCTATGTGCATGTGGTAAGGGAAGACCCCAGGAATCCAAACCTGCTGTATGCGGGCACAGAGGCCGGACTGTTTGTCTCCTGGGACGGCGGGAAGAAATGGCAGCGGCTGCATCTGAAGAACCTGCCGCACGTGGCGGTGCACGACATCATCGTGCATCCGCGGGAGAACGACCTGATCCTCGGCACTCACGGCCGCAGCATTGTGATTCTGGATGACGCGACGTTTGTGCAGCAGTGGTCCGGGCAAGTCGCCTCCGAGGATGCTCACCTGTTCGACATGCGGCCTGCCGTGCGCTACGCCGCCAGGAACACGAAGATGTTCCTGGGCTCGAAGGCGTACAAAGGGCCGAATCCGGCGTACGGCGCGCTGATCACTTACCATTTGAAGAGCGCGGTCAAGGAGCTGAAGATCGAGATCCTCGGCAGTGATGGCAAAGTGATCCGCACGTTACGCAATCCGCCCAAGGATGAAGGCGTTAACCGCGCGTCGTGGGATTTGCGCCTGGACGGGCCGGCGCAGCGGCGGCAGCAGGACGAATCAGAGGAAGAGCAGCCTGGACGGCGCTTCTTAGGCCAGCGGACCGGCCCCCAGGCGCCGCCGGGAAGGTACACGGTCCGCCTCACCGCGAACGGCGGATCGTATGAGAAGCCGGTCGAAGTGAAGCTGGATTCCACGCTCAACGTCTCGGCCCCGGACCTCAGGAAACAATTCGAGGCCGCCATGAAGGTCCGCGAGATGACCAGCGGGATCAACCTGATGTTGCGGGCTCTGGACAGTCTGAAGGAGCAGGTCGCCGGCGTGGAGAAGATCGTGAAGGACCGCATGCCGCAAGCCGCCAAGGATCTGAATGCCACTCTGAGGGAAGCCAGGGATGAGGTGGAAAAGTGGCAAGGCATGCTGGCCCGCGAGCAGGATCCGACCAGGCCCGCTCCGCCGCCGGCGCTGATGAACCGGCTGGGAGGCCTGTCCGGGCTGGACGACGTGAATGCGCCGCCAACAGCGGCGCAGACGGCCTATCTGGCGGAAGTGGAGGCCGAGCACCAGCGCACGTTGAAGGAGATCAGCGGCGCCCTCGACAGTCGCGTTCCCAAGTGGAACGAGGCGCTTGGCAAGGCGGGCGCGCCCGCGCTGGTGAAATGATGACCGGAATCGTTCGCATCACGCTGAACCGGCCCGGGAAGCGCAACGCATTGGACCAGCAGACCGTCCTCGACGTGCGCATGCAGTTGATGCAGGCTGCCGGCAATCCCGATGCCCGCGTGGTGGTGCTCGCTGGAGCGGGAAAGGACTTCTGCTCCGGCGCGGACCTTTCCGAGCTCGAGCGCACCCGGGATTCCGGCGCACTCGAGAACTTCGACGACGCACGCCTGCTCGGCGAATTGTTCGTCGAGATGCGCCGTCATCCGCTGCCGATCGTAGCCGCCGTGCGTGGCCGCGCGCTGGCGGGCGGCTGCGGCCTGGCGACGGCCTGCGATCTCATTCTGGCGAGCGACACAGCGCGATTCGGCTACCCGGAGGTCGGCATCGGCTTTGTGCCGGCGATGGTGATGGCGATCCTGCGGCGCTCGGTTTCCGAGAAGCGCGCCTTCGAGCTGCTGGTGACGGGCAGGACGCTCACTGCCGCCGAAGCGCTGGCCGCCGGTATGGTGAATGCCGTGATCCCCGATGGTGAATTCGACGCCGCCGTGGACGCGTACGCGTCCAAGATGGCGGAGCGGTCGGCCTCCGCGGTGCGGCTGACGAAGTACTTGCTATACCATATGGACACGATGAGTTTTGAGGCGGCCATCGAAGCCGGCGCGCAGGTGAACGCGATTGCGCGCATGACCAGGGACTGCCGCCAGGGCATCGAGAAATTCTTGAAGAAGGAGTAGCACATGCAATCTCGCCGGTTTTTCTTGCAGACTCTTTCCGCGGTGGCGCTGCCCTCCAGCGGCCTCTTCTCGAAGGAGGCCAAACATCTGGCGGGCGTCTTCCCTATCGTGCAGACGCCATTCACGGACGACAACAAGCTTGATACCAGGACGCTGGCCGAGGAGATTCGCTTTCTCGACCGCACCGGCGTGCAGGGCGTCGTATGGCCGCAGCTTGCCAGCGAATACTACACGCTGACGATGGAAGAGCGCTTTGCCGGTATGGAAGTGGTGGCGGGCGCCGGCAAGCCTCTGCGGCCCGCGGTCGTGCTGGGGGTGCAGGCCGAAGACACCGAGACAGCGCTCAAGTATGTGAAACACGCTGAGAAGCTGGGGCCGGACGCGCTGATCGCCCTGCCGCCTCGAAGCTGGAAGGAGAACGCGAAGATCTTCGAGTACTACAAGGCGATCGGCGAGAGCGCCGGCCGGCCGCTGTTTGCCCAGACCATCGGCGACATGAGCGTCGATTTCGTCCTCAAGATGATCAGCGAGATTCCGAACCTGCAATTCGTCAAAGATGAAGCCGGGCAGACACTGCCGCGCATCAGCGAATTCCGCCGGCGCGCGAATCCCCGCGTGCGCGGCATCTTCACCGGTGGGCACGGCAAGACGATGATCGACGAGCTGGCGCGCGGCTCGGCGGGCACGATGCCCGCATCGCCGTTTGCGGATCTCTACGTGCGCGTTTGGGACGCCTGGCAGGCGGGCAAGCGCGAGCAGGCCCTCGATCACTTCTCCAAAGTGATGCTGCTGGTGACCGAGGTGAGCGCCTATGGGACGCCCGGCGTCAAGTACCTGCTGCAATTGCGCGGCGTGTTCAAGAACACCATCTGCCGAGCGGACAGAGCTTCGGCGCTGGATGAGGAAGGCAAACAGCTATTGAAGCAGACGCTGGATTTTGTCAGGCCGTTGCTCAAGGCCTAGGCACGTCCATCGCACAGCGGAAGCCGATGGATTTCTGCCTGTACGTGGCCGGCGTCGTGATGTACTCGTAGGCGACTGCGAAATCCAGCGGCGCATCATAACCGCCGCCGTGCACGGAAAACCAGCTATCGTCCGCCGCCGGCGCCGGTTTCATCTTCTTGCGGAATTCCGCCAGCGAGCGCTCGCCCGGTGCGCGCCGCTCATTGACCCATTCCCACGCGTTGCCGGCCATATGCAGGACCTGGAAGGGGCTCTTGCCATTCTCCATGGATGCGGCCGGCTGCAATTGGTTGCGAGGCACGCCGGGGTTATCCGCGACGTTGGCAAGTTGGGGATCGCGGTGGTTCCCCCACGGGAAGATGAACCCGTTCGTGCCGCGGGCGGCCTTCTCCCATTCGAGCGCTTTGGGCAGGCGCTTGCCAAGCGATCGGCAATAGTCTTCGGCCTGCCAATAGGTGACGTCGGTCACGGGCTGGTCGGCAGGCAGGTTCTCCACGCGGCAGCCTTCTTTCTGGCAAAACTGATTCCACGCGCCCACGGTGACCTCCGTGCGGTCCAAGTAGAACGCATCCACTGCTTCGGTCTTCGGCGCCGTGCCAGGATCGCCGGAGAGAAACGGGCCGGCCGGAACCAGCACCATCATCGCTCCGCTCTTGTCCGTAAGGACGGGCTCGGGCTCTGCTTTCCTGGGTTCGACTTTCGGCGGCTCGCCTTTTTTCGCCGGCTCGACTTTCGTCTTGCCGCCGGGCAGCAGGAACATGACGGCGACGGCTGCTGTCGCCAGTAGCATCCCTGCGCCGGCGGCATAAGGCAGCCAGTTCCGCTTGGGCGTCTGTTGCGAAGGAGGCGCCGGCGGCCGCGCTTGGGCAGGCGCGGGAGCAACACCGCCATCCACGCGTTTCTGCCACGCTTCCAGCTCCGCGATGATCGCATCGAAATTGGCCGGACGCTCCTCCGGCTTCTTGGCGGTGCAGCGGCTGATCAGGCTGATCAGCTCCTGTGGAACGCCTGCCTGCTCGAGCGGCTCCAGATTCAGCGGCTGGTGCAGGATCATGTAGAAGAGGCTCTCCACCGTCTCGCTGGACACCGGTTTCAAGCCTGTCATCAGCTCGTACAGCACGATGCCGAACCCGTAGATGTCGGCCGCCGGGGTTACCGGCTTCCCCAGCACCTGCTCCGGCGCCATATAGTATGGCGTGCCGATGGCGAAGCCCTCCCGCGTCAGATGGAGGTTGGGCGCCTTGGCGATACCGAAGTCCATCAGCCGCACGCGGTCCGTGGTGTCAACATGCAGGTTCTCCGGCTTCAGATCGCGGTGAATGATATTGAGCGAGTGGACGTGGTGAATGGCGCGCGCCGCTTGCAACGCGATCGCCAGTTTCTGCCCGAGATCGCCCGTGTGCTGTTTCTCGATCGCCGTGCGGAGATCCTCGCCAACCAGGAACTCCATCACGATGTACGGCCGCCCGTCCAATTCACCGTAATCGTGAATGCGGATGATATTGTCGTGGACGATGTTGCCGCACATCCGCGCTTCCGCCAGAAAGCGCTTGCGGACGTCCTCGTCGCGGCAGCCCTCTTCGGTGAGGATCTTTACCGCCACCGTGCGGCCAAGAACGGTGTCCCGCGCTTTGAATACGTGGGACATCCCGCCGCCGAGGAACTTCTCGAGCTCATACTTACCGAAAAGCGCCGGGAGCTGCATACGGGGGCTATGGCATCAACCGCGTGATCACCCGCAGAATGATCACCACCGCCGCCATTCCGAGGATCAGGCCGGCGGCGACAATCGCGATAAACCATTCCTGCGATCGGAAACGCTCCGGCAGCCGTTCCATGAACGCCGGGAGCGGATCGGACGGCGCCGGCCCGGCCGGGACCGGCTGGGGCCGGTATTGCGGCGCGGCGTGCGCCGGAACGGCCGACAGACCGGTGCGTGTCGGAGTGGCGGCAGGCGCCTCCTCGAGCAAACGCCCCAGCTCCGCGCACACGGCTCCGAAGCCCTGAGGCCGCAGTTGCGGCTGCTTGGCGGTGCAGCGCTCGACCAGACTCACCATTTCCGCCGGCGTGCCGGCCTGGCGCAGCGGCTCCAGATCCAGCGGCTCGTTCAGAATCTGCTGGAAAACTTTCTCGATCGAATCCCCCATGATCGGCTTGCGGCCGGCCAACAGCTCGAACAGGAGAATGCCGAATGCATATACGTCCACCTGTCCGGAGAGTTGCTGGCCCAGCACCTGTTCCGGAGCCATGTAGTACGGCGTGCCCAGGGTGAATCCGGCGCGGGTGAGCGCGACATTGTGTGACTTCGCGATTCCGAAGTCCATCAGCTTCACCCGTCCGGCGGCGTCGATGTGCACATTGTCCGGCTTCACGTCGCGGTGGATGATGCGGCGGGAGTGGATGTATTCGAGCGCCCTGGCGCCTTGCAGCGCGATGGCCAGCTTGCTCTTGAGGTCGCCCGTGTGGCTGTTTTTGATGGCGTCGCGCAGGTTTTCCCCGCGCAGGAACTCCATGATGATGTACGGCCGGCCTTGCTCCTCGCCGAAATCGAAGACGCTGATGATGTTGTCGTGAGTGAAGCTGCCGGCCAGGCGCGCTTCCTGCAAAAAACGGGCCTTCGTCTCCGGATCGGCGCAGCCGGAATCGGTGAGGATCTTCACACAGACGGTGCGGCCGAGCACGGTGTCCTGAGCGCGGTAAACGTGCGACATGCCGCCGCCCAGGAACTCCTGCAACTCATATTTCCCGATGCGCGCGGGGAGATCCATGCACCTCCCATTCTAGCGCGTCACTTGCTGGCGGCGGTGGAGATACAACTCAAACCCGAAAGGAATCTCTTGTCGAACACCGGCGGCGCCCCGCCGAGATCGACGATGAAGTTCGCATCCGCGGTCCGCTCGCTGTCCTGGCCTGCCTTGAGAGGATAGACGAGCAGGTACCCGGACCCTTGCGGCACGGCCGGGTCAGCGTTCGCGAAGAAGCGGAAGATGGACCACATCCCGGGGCGGTTAAAGTTCACCACGTCGTTGGCTTCAAACACCGCGCCGTGGCTGGGATCGCCGCTCCAGACAAAAGAGGTGGCCGCGGCGGCGCCCATCCGGGCGTCCTTGCCGTCGATCGTCAGCCGGGCGCTCTTGATCTGGCCGCCCAGCCGGGCGGTGACGCTGCTCAATTTGATCTGATAGTTGAGCCGCGGGTCGTTCCCGCTTCTGTACATCGCGTCGGAGAGCGCCGCCACCTGATTGAAGAAGTTCAGAAACTGCGGGCTGAAGTTGAAGGGCGCACCGGCTACCGGCATGTACGTGTTGCCGGACTTCTTAATGTATTGCTCCAGTTGCTGCTTGTAGAACTGCCAGAAAATGCCGGATTCGGGGCGCAACAGCGAGTTCAACTCGCCGAGGGTCACTTCGTCCCTCTGCGTGGGGTTGAAGGGGAATTTGTTGCGGACAACACTGAACTGCTTGCAGAATGCGCCGGCGGCTGCGTTGATCGCGCCCGGGTCCGGCCGCGGATCAAACGCCTTGATGGGCTGTTCCATGATCGCCAGGATGGTCTGGTCGAGCTTGGCGTCCAGGTCCGGCATCGGAGCGCGCGCCACGTTGGCGGTGGTGGCCAAAGCCTCGGTTTTCTTGTTGCCGGACATCTGCGCCTGTAGTTGGTCGTTCGAGTTGGCGGCAAACGCCGCCACCGCCGCCTGAAGCTGCCCCAGGGCATTTACATACGGCTCGTTCTTGCCGACTGTGACCTGTGTCCCGGGCGCCGGGACCACGGTGAACGCCCACAGGAAGGCTGCGCGAACGCGTCTGGCGTATTCGTCATCTCCCTCGACAGCCGTGTTCTGCGTCGCCAGCGCGATCAAAGCCAGCACCGGAGCAAGCGAAGAAGCATGGATCGCCAGCTTGTCGGCGGCATCCTTGGGGCCGGCGTAGCGCAGAACCGTCGTGTTCTTCTGGAAGTACTCGCGCCACTTGCCGATGTATTCGTCGCTGTATCGCCTCCAGATCTCGGCCGTCACCGTCCGCGGATCGATCGTCGCTCGCGGATACTTGTCCGGCGGCCCGAGCACCCACTCATCACCGGCCAGGTTCTTGGCGGCGTTCTTCTTCATCCACTCCCAGCCCTTCCTGGTGAAGGCGCCGCGGATGTCGCGATTATTGAGGACGCACTTTTCCGTGCCACGGTAGATGGCGTTGTAGTTCACCGGCGGGTTCTGGCCGCTGGCGTCGTTGATCAGGCGGCCGTAAATGGCATCGAGACCCGAACAGGCGGACAGGAACACCCGTGCACGGTGCACCCCGGTCGCGTCCTCGGTTTCCGAAAACGGGTTGCCGTTGGCCAGGTCGGAGCTGTAAAACTGCACTTCCTCATCGGCCAGCTTGAGCCGCGCGGGTCCAATCTCGCCCTCGCGCCGCTCCGCCCAGCGGCCTTGCAGCACGCTCTTCAACCGTGCGGGCTCGCCTTCGCCCGCCACCCGCTTCCACTGCGAGGTTGTGATCAGATAAGCGCGAAGCGTCTCATAGGAATACCCGCAGTCGTCTTCCGGTCGCGGCCTGGATTCACGCGTTTGCAGGTGCACCAGCATGATGCGCATCTGCGTCTCGCGGAACAGCAGGTTCTGGAACCCGTCATAGTAAGCCTTGCGTGTGGGCCGATACAGCGCCTGGCCCATGTACAGCCCCCAGCGGTAGCTCCACGGCGGGCTTTCCTTGTTCCACTTCGTCAGTTGTTCGAGTCTTCCACGCAGCCCCTTGAGCTTCTTCAGGTCGTCCTCGGAGGGCAGCGCCGCCGGGGCGATGCGGACCGCTTTCACCTGTTGGGCCGCCTCGGTGATGTCGTTCACCAGCGACCGGTTCTGAAAGAACGACACCGTCATGCCGATGGACCAGACCAGGGCGGCCATCGCCAGCAGGCCAAGCAGCAGGCGCTGCAAGCCGCTCGTTTTGGTGCTGGCTTCGCTCGCCCCCATGGCCGACTTGTCGGCCAGGATTACGTCGTTGAACAGGTGGCTGAGGAACACCCATTGAGGCATCTTGCGCCCGCCGGACTGCTGCGGCGTCGCCATCGGCACCTGCGCCTGCGGCATGTCGCCCACCCGGAACATCCGGGTAGCGCTCGAACCGGCTTCAAACGCCGAAGACGGCCGCTGGGAAAAGGGAGTCGGAGCGACGTCCTGGACAAACACCGGACGCACGCCGCAAAAGTAAAATCCGCGTACGAACGGCGATGCGCGGAGCTGGCTGGGCCGGCCCACGTCCACCAGAAACTGCACCAGAGCCGTGCGCAGTTTGCGGAACTCGCGCGGAAACTCGTAACAGCCGGGCAGTTTCTCCTGGTCGTTCTCGCGCGGAAGAAACTCGATGCGCTTATCGCACAGCGAGTAGAACAAGTCGTTGAACGCCTGGTTCAGCCGCTGCGTTTCTTCTTCGGCATAGACGCCGCCGCGGCTCGAGCGCATCGGCAGCGTAACGCCGAATACCTGTGTCCCCTCTTCATGGCTCAGATTCCTCACGAAATCGAGAAAGAACGGCACCCGGTCGGAGCGCGTGAAGAGAGCGTACACCGGAAAGCTGATGCCAAACTGCTGCGAAATCTCGTTGAGCCGCGTCTGGACGCCGCGCGCCACTGCGGCCATCGTGTCCGAGGCGCCCGCCTGAAAGAAGCGCTCGACGTCCACGCAAAGGACGGCCGCGCGCGGAGCCTGCCCCTTGCCGCCAAACACCGATTTCAGCTTCCCCGGCGAAAGCTTCTTCAGCAGCCGCATCCATCCGCCCTGATCCAGCCAGAAGCGCCCGCCGGCCTCGACGAAAACCGCTTTCTTGGTGTACCATACGTTCGCTGCCCGCGTGGGAGCGATGGTGTTATCCTGCTGGTGGACCTGGCCGCTCAGCAATTCCGGCTCGAGCCCGGAGTGCATGAAGAGAGTCGTCTTGGTGCTGCCCTGATCGCCTAGCAGGAAAATGACCGGCATGCCGCTCAGGCCCTTGCCGTCGCCGAGCTTGGCGGCTGCCAGTTTGGCCTCCGCGTCTCGCACCACCAGATCCACGTCGCCGGCCCCAGCCTCGCCGGCAGGCGCCGCCGCGGCTGCACCGCCGCTCGAAGAGGCGCCCGCACCCTGCTGCTGTCCTTGTCCTCTGGCCTGCCACTTTTGCTGGAGGCTGTAGAAAAGCGCCGAGCCGGTCAGCCCGAGAACACTTAATGCCGTGAACAGGTGTACCGCGTAGTCCCCGCCAACCTTGTATACGAACGTGCTGACACCAGCGGTGATCAGGAAGAAGATGTAAAAGACAGCGTACCCCCACTGGATTCTCATGCAACTCTCCTACCGGACCACCCCTGTGATCTGCTCGAGGCCGGAAACGCCGCCCATCAGGGAAAGCCGATACACGGCAAACAGAATGACGGCCAGCGCCACCAGAAACCCGCTGCCAATCAGCATGCCTTTGACCCAGGCGTCCACGCTACGAAACGAAATCGCCTCGTTCGGCAACGCCCAGCGAGGCGAAATCTCCGGTCCTGACTGCCGGATGCGCCGGATCTTCAACGCCGTCGCTTCAATGATGGCCCGCAGCTCCGCCCGCCCGCCGATGCTGTAGCGGCCGGCAAAACCAAGCAGCAGGCAAAGCTGGTAGATTTCGAGCAAGTCGGCCAGTTCCTGCGAATCGTTCCTGCCCAGCAGCGCTTGCAGGTTCTGAAAAAACACTTCGCCCGCGATGTGATGGCCGAACAGCTCTTCCTGGAGCGGCTGCCGAGCCCAGTCCGCGAACGCGGGCTGCCGCAGATTCAGAATCGTTTCATCCAGGAAGGCGACCACGGAGAAGATGGCAAGCTGGATGTCTTCGGCTGTGTAGCCGCGGCGGCGCGCTTCCTGATCGGCGGACTTGAGCGCTTCCCTCGCCTGATGGCGGAAGCTGACGGCATCGGTGACCGGCTGGCGGTTCGAGCGCATGCGCTCAATCACCGTCAGCAGCTCCTGGAAGACGAGAGCGAGGTTCTCGGGACGGCGCGTTCCGGCGGGGAAGCTGGTGGGGGTTTGGACCATGGTGGCCTCTTATGACTCCAGCACAATCAATAGCTCGATGCGCGGGTCCGGCAAATCCCCGGGCACATAGATGCCCACCTGCCTGGTGAGGACGATGCTGTCCCAGCACGGACCTGCGCGGCTCACGCCAAAATACTGGGTATCCGCGCGCGCGGAAATCGCCGACGGCGGAATCTTCAAGTGGGTCAGAGCCATTCCGGGCAGCGCCCTTCTCACCAGCTCGGCGACATACTTGTTCGAGCAAACCTTGACCAGCGCCGGCGTTCTCAGGATGATCTCCGCCTCGCCGATCGGCGAGTAGATGGCGAATACCCACCGCGCGCGGTCCAGGCAGCGCTGATCCGTGATATCGCCCACCCAGAAGTAATCGGCGGTCTTGGCCAGTGGAATGGAGATGCAATTGGTGGGGACGATGGTTTCCAGGTGGCGGCGGATGTGCTCGTCCAGCGCCAGAAAGCACTGGTCGAGGTTGCGGTGGTCGTACAGTGGAACCGACCGCGGATGCGAGTCGACGGCAAAGGTGCACAACGCGCCGCCCAAGCGCGCCATTTCGCGATAAAGCTCCTCCGGATGGCCCCGCCGGGTCAGCAGCAGGTGCCGTAAAGGCGGCAGAGCGGAATGGATGCAGTGCAGCATCCAGAAGCGTGCTACTTCCGTGGTCGAGTATTCGGCCCAGGACTTTCCCGAAACCTTCTTGCCGGTGGAAAGCGAGGCGCTCTTGTCTTCGAGGATCTCCACCAGCCGCTGAGTCATGCTCATCAGCCGGTCGCTGGCCGCCAGATCGACGCAGGGCGGGATGAAATCCGGATCAAAAACAAAGTTGCCCGAGCCGTCGCGCATGATCCGCGCCGCCGGCAGCGCGATCTCATCGCCCGCCAGCTCCGTGTCCAGCAACAGCCGGATGTTCTTGCGGCCCAGTTGAACCGGCTTCTCGTCGCGCCCCGTCGTCTCATCATGCAGCACCTCGGTTTCAGCCCAATAGCGCGCTTCCGGGGTCATGGCCGCCTCGGTGATGGGAACGCAATTCAGACCATCGGGTCTTCTGGGAGGCACCGCCACCAGAACGGTTAACTTGTCTCGCGTCGGCGGAAACAGCTCCGCGATCGGTCTGGCCGGAGGCAACGGATCGGCGTCCGGCATGTGGAACGCCATTCCATCCGGAAAGATGCCACGAGCATGGATCAGGGAAACGGTCCCATTGCGAAGCGCTTCTGAGTCGAACGCCACGCCCACCAGCCCATAGGATTCAAACCAGAGGTTGGTGGTGACGAAGCGGATCGAGTCCTCGAAATACCGGCTCTGCACCTGAAAATGATGCGGCCCCAGGTACATGCCCTCTGACCATACGACCCTCGAAAGGTTCTTCATAAGCAAGCAAGCCGCGACCGACCACCCGGGAACCCGCGAACGCGCCTGCCGCGTACGCAAAGTATACTCTAGCATAGTCGGCTTTTTTCCAAGCCGGCCCGGGTCCGGGCGTTCCAAGGAAGGCGGGCCCCATGGGATAGTGTAATTTCTTGATGGATTTCCTCATCGAAAAACGCTTTCATGGAAGGGGAGGGCGTCGTGTGTAGGAGGGTCTCCCGATGAGTTTCTACCAGAAGTACGAGTTGCTGGAGGTGCTTCGCGAGGAAGAGGTGAAGACGTTCCGGGCTCGTGAGATCGCAACGGGCCACGCCAGGGAAGTGCACCTGCTTGTGGGTTTGCCTGGCAAGAGCGAGGCGCCCTACGAGCTGCTGGACAAAGTGCGCGCCCTCCCGCCTGAGCACCGTGGCCGCCTTGTGGAGATCGGCGAGCACATGGGGACTCCCTACGTCGTCACGCTGCCGCTGGAGGGATTCGCCAGTTTGCGGGACTGGGTCTGCTCGCAGAGCGCACCGTCCAAACCGGGCTCCGATCCGCTGTCCCGGGTCGGGCGATGGAAGGTCCCCGCCGCGATCACTGAACCCAAGCCCGCGCCGCGTGCCGCCCCGCAGCCGCCCGAGCAGGCCCCGGATATCACGCATGTGTTCAAGACCGCGGAGATGCCGGTAAAGAAAGACCAGCCCGCGTTTTCGCCCGGCGAGATCACTCAACGCTTCGGCGGGCCGCCTTCTCCACCTGCTCCGGAGCCCCCCACGACCGCCGACCCAGGCGAGTTCACTCGGATGTTCAAGACACCGGGGGTCCCGCAGCAGGCGATGACGCCGGAGCCGGCCAAGCCCGCCGAGGCCGGCGAGTTCACTCGCATGTTCAAGACACCGGCGGTCCCGCAGCAGGCGATGACGCCGGAGCCGGCCAAGCCCGTCGAGGCCGGCGAGTTCACTCGCATGTTCCAGGCGCCCGGGATCCCGCAACAGCCGAAACCGCTCGAAGCGCCCCCTCCGAAAAGGCCCGAGCCGGCTACTAAGCCCTCCGAGCCTGGCGAGTTGACGCGCATGTTCCAGACGCCCGCAATCCCGCAACAGCCGAAACCGCCCGAAGCGCCCCCTCTGAAAAGCCCGGCGCCGGCTACTAACCCCTCCGAGCCTGGCGAGCTGACGCGCATGTTCCAGACGCCCGCATCGACTCCGCAACCGGCTGCTCCCGCTCCTGCCGGCCAGGGCGGCGGCGAGTTCACGCGCATGTTCTCGACGCCTGCCACCCCGAAACAGCCGCTGCCGGTGGCCGCGCCCGCGCAGTCGCCCCTTAGCCAGCCTTCCCCGTTTGCGCCGCCTACTTCGCCAATGGCCAAGCCAATGACGGGGCCCTCTCAGCCGTCGTCTCCCTTTGCACAACAGCCGCCGCCCTTCGGCCAGCCCGCCGCGCCGGCGGCGCCAGGACAAATTGGCGCGATTCCGCAGCGTCCTTTCTCCGCGCCGGCCCAGCCGAGCCAGCAGGATGAATTCTCGAAGCTCTTCGGGTCCGACCAGCCTTCTCACTCGGCGGGCCCGCCGCCGCCCTCCGCCATGCCCGGCTCGTTTGGAGCCACGCAGTCATTCTCGGTGGCTCCCTCTGCTCCGGCAGCTCCCGCTGGGCCAAGCGAGTACACGCGACTGTTTTCCCCTCCACCAGGGCTCGAGACAGCTCCTCCGCCGGTGGCTTCGCCTTCCCCAGTGCCCTCGAGCGCAAAGAAATTCCCCACCTGGCTCATCTTCCTGCTGGTTGGTCTGATGGTGCTTCTGCTGGTGGTGGTTCTCGTTCTCCTGATACGGAAGTAAACGAAATGCCAATGTCCTTCATCCCGCTGGTGTTCGGAAACGACGATCGATTCGCCCGCGTCCGCCAGTGTTTTCAGAACACAGGCTTTGACCACGAAGCGGCCACCATGCGCGCCTCTAAGTCACGGCCTCAATTCCCGCCGTATGGCGAGCCGAACGTGGTGCCCGACGACGCCGACGCACAGGAGATCCTCTTTGGTATTTTCCTGAGATTTGCTTCGGCCGATGTCAGACAAGCTGTGCGGAGCCTTGGACAAGCCGCCATGGATGATCTGGAGGCGTTGGGCATGGTGAGGCGAACTGACGGCCGGGTCAAAGCCACCGTTCGCGTCCGTCCCATGTTGTCGATCTGGGCGGCTTCTGATTTGTGGGACGACACGCAAGGACCGGAGCAGATGCCCGATGACATCGTGTATCCGCCCGATACGCCCAATACGCTGAACTTCCTCGCTTACATTCCGCTGACCCGGTGTGAACGCTACCTGGAAGTGTGTGGAGGCTCCGGCGTGGCGGCTTTGATAGGAGCGCGGAAGTTCGCCCACTACGCCTGGTCGTTTGATATTACGGAGCGTTCGACTGCCTTTGCCGCGTTTAACGGAAAGCTCAACGGACTTTCCAATTTCGCCGCTGCCTGCGGCGACGCCTACGAGCCGGCGGGCGATGAGACATACGACCGCATTGTGGCTCATCCGCCCTATGTGCCGGTGTTGCAGCACACCTGGATCTATCACGCAGGCGGCAACGATGGCGAGCAGGTTACCCGAAAGCTGATTTCGGGCCTGCCGAAGCACCTGGCGCCCGGCGGCCGTTTCTATTGCCGTTGCGTTTGCACGGACCGCGCCGAGGGCTTGCTCGAGTCCCGCATCCGCCAGTGGCTGGGAGAACAGCACACCGATTTCGATGTGGCCACCGCCGTGGTGCGGTCCGTCACCCCCGACCTTTGGCTTTCCAGCAGACTCTTCGCCCGCCCGGAGACGTCCAAGGACGTCCGGCAATGGATCAAGCTGCTGGATGAATTGAAGATTACGCGCTTTCTTTTCGTCGAGCTGGTTGTTCAGCGGCGCGCGGAGCCTCGCGACGTGTTCACCGTCCGCCGCGAACAAGGCCCTGAGTCCGGGCCAAGAGAGATGGAGTGGCTTCTACACTGGGAGACGCTGCGAATGAAAGGATGCGAGGACCTCATGCTAGGCTCGCGGCTGAGGGCGGGAGCTTTTCGCCTGCACGCCAAACACGCCATCCATGAGGGCAAGTGGGTGGACGAGGAGCAGCGGCTTGATGTCCGGCATCCCTATATCTGCAATTGGGAAGTGTTTCCCTTGGCGGCTCACGTGCTCCCGCTGTTCGACGGTAAGATGACCGGCCTCGAGGTATATCAGAAGCTGCTCGACGAGCAGGTCATTGGCACGGAGCTCGATCCCCGGCGGTTCGCTGTCGCCCTGGCGGAGCTGGTCTCCGGCGGCTTCGTGGTGGTGGAGGGACACGAGCCCCCTGCTCCACAACCTGTCGATCGCGGCCCCGACGGTGTCCATTAGCATGCGCCGACGCGATCTCGCACGCCTCGCCATCCCGGCAGCCTGTACCGCTGCATTTCCGGCAGAGGCGAAGAAGCGAGTTGCCGGCATCGTCACTGAGTATCGCTTCTGGTCGCATGCGGATGTGATTCTGGGCCGCATTCTTGGCGGCTATTCCGCCAACAATGTTCATACGGAGCCGCGCACACGGCTGGTTTCGCTCTATACCGACCAGGTTCCTCCCAACGACATGAGCCGCGATCTGGCGGCGCGGCATGGCTTCCGGATCTGCACCACGATCCGGGAGGCGCTGACCTCAGGCGGCGGCAAACTCGCCGTCGACGCCGTGGTGTTCGTCGGCGAACACGGCAATTATCCGTTCAACGAGCTGGGCCAGCACCTCTACCCGCGCTACGAGCTGTTCAACCAGGTTCTGGACGTGTTCGAGCAGGGCGGGCAGCCAGTGCCGGCCTTCTTCGACAAGCATCTTTCCTATTCCTGGGAGAAGGCGAAGGCGATCTACGAGAGGGCGAAAAAACTGCGCGTGCCATGGTTCGCCGGCTCCTCGATTCCGGTGACGATCCGTCATCCGATGCTCGAGATTCCGCTCGGGACGCCTCTGGAACATGCCGTCGTCGCTGGGTACGGGCCTCACGACGCCTATGGTTTCCATCTGCTCGAAGCTCTGGAGTGTATGGTCGAGCGGCGCGCGGGCGGCGAAACGGGCATCGCATCGGTCGAGTGGATCGAGGGAGACGCCCTCTGGCAGTGGCTTGCCGGCGACGGCAAGTGGGCACGGCCGCTGTTGGACGAAGCCGTCCGGCGCAATCCGTCTCGAAAGCCGGTCCCCGTCGAAGAGGAGGCCCGCACGCCTGTGTTGTTTGTTTTGCAGTACAAAGACGGTTTCCGTGCGGCCGGCTTCATCCTGGGGCCCTCCGGCAGCCAGTGGTCGTTTGCCTGCCGCCGGAAGGGCGCTGCTCAGAAGCTCGCACAGGCCGGGCCGGCCTCCATACCGGTGAGGAACCCGCCGGCAGCCGGTAGGCCCGGCGCGTTGTGCGAGCGAGTTCCTCAGAAGCTCGCACAGGCCGGGCCGGCCTCCATACCGGTGAGGAACCCGCCGGCAGCCGGTAGGCCCGGCGCGTTGTGCGAGCGAGTTCCTCAGATGGACTCGACCTTTTTCGGCCTCGCCAAGCCTGGCCGCCCGCTGCCGCATTTTGACGGCCTCGTGAAATGTATCGAGGACCTGTTCGTCACCGGCAAGCCCCCGTATCCGGTCGAGCGCACACTGCTCACTACGGGCGCTTTGTCTTTTCTGTTCGAATCGAAACGGCGAGGCCGCCGGGTGGAAACGCCGGAGCTCGCCATCACTTACCGCGCGCCGGAACACGCTTTCTTCCAGAGAAGCTGAATGCGGCTCCGTCATGCCATCCCGCTGGTGGTGTTGCTGGCGACGGCCTCCGAATCTCCGGTCTTCGTCGATGTCACCGCTCGATGGCGCGTCGTCTTCAGGCATCAGGCGAGCAAGACCTGGCGAAAGTACCTCATCGAGTCCACCACCGGCGGCGTCGCCATGCTCGATTACGACAATGACGGCCGTCTTGATCTCTACTTCGTCAACGGGGCCGAGCTGAAGGATCCCATGAGAGCCGGCGCGCAGCCGGAAAAAACGAACCCCGGATACTGGAACAGGCTGTTTCGCAACCGCGGCGACGGAACCTTCGAGGACGTCACCGAACAGGCGGGAGTGAAGGGCGCCGGCTATGGGATGGGCGTCGCCACGGGTGATTATGACAACGACGGCGACACCGATCTTTACGTGACCGCCTACCCGCGCAACACGCTGTATCGCAACAACGGCGACGGCACGTTCACCAACGTCACCGAACAAGCCGGCGTCGCGGGCGGCGGCTGGTCAACGAGCGCTGCTTTCGTCGACATCGATCACGACGGCCTGCTGGACCTGGTGGTGGTCCGCTATGTGAACTGGGACTTCGAGCCGGACATCTGGTGCGGAGCGCGCACGCCGAACCTTCGTTCCTACTGCCACCCCGATCAGTTCCAGCCCATTCACCATCTGGTCTACCGCAACAAGGGCGGCGGCGAATTCGAGGATGTGACCGCGCGCTCCGGTTTTCTGAAGGCGCCGGGCAAAGGCCTCGGCATCGCCATCCACGATTTCGACCGCGACGGCCGGATCGACATCGCGGTGGCCAATGATTCCGTGCCGCAACAGCTCTTCCACAATCTCGGCGGCGGCGTCTTCCGCGAAATGGGCTTCGATGCGGGCATCGCCTACGACGACGACGGCAACACCTACGGCGGTATGGGCATCGACTTCGAGGACTACGACAACGACGGCTGGCCCGACCTCGTCATCAACGCGCTGGCCTCACAACGCTACGCGATGTACCGCAACCGGAAGGGCAGCTTCGAATACATTTCCGCGCAAACGGGCGTCGGACCGGCGACGTGGCTCAACTCCGGCTGGGGCATGAAATTCTTCGACTATGACAACGACGGATGGAAGGATCTGGTGGTGGCGCAGGGGCACGTCATGGACAACATCCACCTGACACAGCCCAGGATTTCCTACCTCGAGCCTCTGAAGCTGCTGCGCAACATCAAAGGCAAGTTCTTCGATGTATCGGCGCAGGCGGGTCCGCCATTTCAGAAGCCGCTGGCCGCCCGAGGGGCCGCCGTTGGCGATCTCGATAACGACGGCTTGCTGGACATCGCGGTGGCTTGTCTCGATGGCGCCCCGGTCGTGATTCGCAACGCCGGCGGCAACGCCAACCACTGGATCGGACTGCATCTGATCGGGACGGCGAGCAATCGCGACGGCATCGGCGCACGCATCCGCCTGGTGACCGCCGGCGGCCTCGAGCAGCACCGCATCGTCTCGGCGGCCTCGAGTTACCTTGCGGCCAACGACAAGCGCGCGCATTTTGGGCTCGGAGCCGATGCCCGGGTGAAGCTCATCGAAATCCAGTGGCCCAGCGGCAGGACACAAACCCTGGAGGACGTATCGGCCGACCGCTACCTCAGGGTGAAAGAGCCATAAAACCGGGGACAGGCTACTGGACAGGCTACCCGTTCCCCACTTTTTCTCCGCAAGGTACTAACGCCTCGCACGCGCATTCGTGTTCACCTTCTTGAAGATCTCGAAGTGCTTCTGCGCCTCCTCTTCCTTGCCTAAACGCCGCAATGTTTGCGCCAGCAGATAGTGCGCCGAAGCATAATTGGGATCCAGTTCGACCGCGCGGCGCAGCCACCGAAGGCATAGCTCCTCTTTGTTGAGCTGTGCCAGCGCCTTCCCCGTCAGGAAGAAATTGCGCGCCGAATTCGGATTCCGCTGGGCCGCCTCGGCAGCAAGCTGAAACGCCTTCTCGAACTGGTTGCGCTTCAAGAAGAACTCCGCCAGATTGGCGTGCGCCCAGTCGTAGTCGGGGTGATCCTTCATCACCAGCTCGAGCGCTTTGAAGAAATGCTTCAAAGCCAGCGCATCCTGTTGCAGTGCGTCATAGCACAGGCCGAGGTTATCGTGCGCTCTGTAAGACTTCGGATCGGCTTCCAGCACCTTTTGAAACTGCTCGACCGCCTCCGGGAAGCGGTTCAACTGGTAGTAAATCCGCCCCAGCGCGTAGAGACTTGGCTCATGGTTGGAATCGATGGCCAGCGCGGACTTGAGCATTTCCTCCGCTTCGCGATCCTTGCCCGCCAGGTAGAGCGCGTCGCCGGAAAGCTTCCTTGCGTTGAGATTCGATGGATTGAGCCGGATGAGCTGGGCGAAGGTCCGGATGCCCTCCTCGAATTGCTGCGCCATCACTTGCGCCTGGCCAAGGGCGAGCAGAATCTGCGCGCGGTTCGCACAGACGGAAAGGGCGGCTTCGAACTCCGAAGCCGCCTTCGAGTAGTTGCGGGCGTTGTACTGCTGCTGGGCGCGATCAACGAGGATGGCGCAGTCGGCGAACATCAGAAGGCGATGCGCGCCGCCAGCTCGATATTGCGTCCCCCGATCTGGGCGCCGGTGATCTGCCCGAAGAACGGGTTGGTGATGTCGGTCACCGGATTGCCGCGTCCGTGCCGGTTAAACGGATTCAGGAACGTGGCGCGGATCTCGACGCTGCGCGTTTCCTTGAAGGCGAACGCCTTGAAGATGCCGAGGTCCTCATAGGTGAAATGCGGCCCGCGGGTGTTCGGCAACCACTGGCCCAGCGTGCCCAGCCGTTGGATAATGTTGAGCCCGCCGGCTTGGACTGGCGGATTGGTGAAGGCGTCGCGGTTCAGGTAAGCAGTGGCGCCCGTCACGCCCCGGAAGTTAATCGGCGCACCGCTGTTGATGATGATCGGCTTGCCCAGCACCAGGTCAGGACGCGCTGCGCCGATCGGCGAGCTGATGCCGCCCGTTCCGATCCCCAGTGGATTCCCGGAGCGGATCTGGTGGTTTCCGGTGAGCTGCCAGCCGCCGATGACCCGCCCGGCAACGCCCTGAATGTTCAGCAGCTTGTTCGGCCCCACCGGCAGCTCATAGATCCAGGTTGCCTTGAGGAAGTGCGGGTAGTGGAAGCTGGTGATGCCCTTCTCGAGGCGGCGGTTGAAGACGTCGGCTACGCTGTCGGAATCAATCGCGCTGTCAGTCAAACCGAGCGCTTTCGACCAGGTGTAGGCCCCCAGAATGGAGAAACCTTTGCTGAAGTGCCGCGTTAACTGAACCTGCATCGAGTGGTAGCTCGATGTGCCGAAAGTGGGGAATGCCTGGCCAATGCCGGTATATTGAGGATAGGGCCGCAGCGCCTGGGAGACCGTGCCCGCGAAACCGGGATAAGGCTGCGGAACGCCGGAGGCCGCCGACCATGGACGCCCCAGAATGTCGCCCATCGCCAGCGTGCTGAACGGCAGCGCATTCAGACTGTCCAGGCCATACGCTTCCAGACGCGTGCCCTTGTTGCCGATGTAATTGATTTCCACGACGCTGGAGGCGGGAAGCTGGTACTGCAACCCGAAGTTCCAGTTCTGCACATAAGGCAGCCGGTTCGAGTCGGGCGCTGTAAACGAAGTGCCTTGGCCGTTGGAGAGGGTGGGGTTCTTGTTCGGCAGCGTGGAAGTGAAATCCGGATAGCGGTTATGGATATACGCAACCGGATCTTCCGCAAAGCGAAGCTGCGTATTGGAAGAGTTGATCGAGATGGACCCGTTGTACCCCGTGGTTCCGCCGAAGCCGAAGCCGTTGCTGATCGGAGGCGTGTTGTTGATCCCGTAGCCGCCGCGCATCACGAGCTTGTTGCTGAGGGCGTACGCAAAGCCGAACTTGGGTGAAAGCTGGCCCCAGTATGTGTTCTGGAAGCCCCTGCGGTGCAGATCGTCCACGAAAACGAGCGCGCCCAGCCGGTTTCCGGCGCCCGGGTTGGGCACACTGAAGTCCAGGCCGGACATGCGGCTTGCCACCTCGATCAGCCCGCCGATGATCTCCCAGCGGATGCCGAGGTTCAACGTCAGTTTACGGGAAACTTTGTAGTCGTCCATGAAGTAGAAACCGGCATCGCGCCAGCGGTGACCGAAATAGGAGGCCACCACATTGCGATTCGTACTCGAGACCGCTCCCAGCAGGAAGCTGGCGAACGAGTGGCCCGTCTGGTTCAGGAATCCGGGCTGTGCGGTTTGCGTCGGCGAGAAGTTGAATGTGCCGGATTCATTGCCGCGGCCACGGGTGTTGTAGTAATAGCGGCGGTGCTCGAAGCCGACTTTGAAGTTGTGCTTGCCGCGGATGATCGTCATGTCATCCTGGATGATCGTGCTGCCGTTGTAGCTTCCTCCCCCATTGGCTGAACCGAGCCGCCCGCCAGCGCCGATCCCTCCGCCCTGGAACGCCTGCCCGGCAAAGATCAGCGGCGGAAAATGCGTGCCGGGCACATTCTGCACTCCGATCTTTTCCGGCCATCCCTGGTCGATGTAGACGCTCTGGTTCAGATTGCCGAAGCGGTTATACCCGATGGCGGCATGATTCAGAACCGTGGGGCGGATGGTCCAGTCATAAGCCAGACGCCCCAGCGTGCCAGGCGTGTTCTGAAGCTGGTACACGCCCGTCGGAGTGCCCGGAGGAACGCCCCAGCGGCCGCCCGGCGAGTTGTTGCGCTCGCGGAAGTTGCGGTTGAACAGGGCGAACACGCGGTGACTCGAGCTGATGTTGTGATCCCCGCGCAAGGTCAGCATCCATTCATTGAAGTTGGGGCAGCAGGTGCCGATCTGCGGAATGTTGTTCAGCATCGTGTCAAAGATCGGATCGGTGATGGGCGCGAGCTCGAGGATTTTCTGCGACACCGGGCTCCAGCGGTTGCGCGGAATGATGTTGCCGGCAAATGGAGTTCGCACCCCGCCGCCGCTGGCAGCGGCCTGCGTGGAAAGCGGGTCGTAGATCGCTCCGAATCGAACCGGGTTCCCCAGGGCGTCCGTGCCGATGGTGGTTCCCGAGCTGGAATTGCCAGTGAAGGCCGAGCTGAACAGGCGGGCGAAGTTGCCCTGCTTGAAATCCGCAACCGGAAGAGTGCTGAGCGATGTCGAGCGGAAATCCTTCACCTTGGTGCGCTCGAGATTATGGTAGAAGAAGCTCCGGTTCTTCCCGTTGTAGACCTTGGGGAGGAAGACGGGACCGCCCACGGAATAGCCGTAGTTATTCTGCTTGAACGGCTGGCGCTTGAGGCCGGCAGCGTTGTTATTCCAGCCGTTGGCGCGCAACGCGTCATTCTGCACGTAGTAGTAAGCGCTGCCGTGCAGCTCATTGGTGCCGCTCTTGGTGGCGAAGTTGGCCACCGACGTCTGCGCGCCGGTGTATTGCGCGCTGATGGTGCCGGTCTGGAGCTTGAATTCGCTCACCGACTCGGCCGAGGGGCTGAACTCATTGTTGCTGCCCCCTTGCAGATCCATGCGGCCAAGGGCGATGCCATCGATCAGAATCTCGTGGGAGTAATACTGGCCGCCGTTGATCGACCCCTGGAAGGTTCCACCCACCGTCCCCGGCAGACTGCTGAAAATGAACTGCTGGATCTGCCGCCGTCCGTCACCGACGGTAATGGGCCAGGTGTCGAATTCCTTCTTCGAGACGTAGCTGCCGATTTCCGAAGTGCCTGTTTCGAGCAGCGGCGGGTCGCTGGACACGGTCACCTGGTCGGCGATCGCGCCGATTTCCAGAACAAAGTCCACCGTGAGCGTCTGCGCCACCGCGAGGATGACATTCTCCCGGACGGCCGTCTTGAAGCCGGCCGCGGCCGCCGTCAGCCGGTAGGTGCCGGGCTGCAAATACGGCATGCGGTAAACACCGGCGGCCGTTGTCTGGACAGGTGTTTCCACATTGGTGGCGACGTTGAGCGCTTTCACCATGGCGTTGGGAACCACCGCGCCCGTTGGGTCCGCGATGGTGCCGTTGAACGTGCCGCGCTCGCCCTGGCCGAACAGGCCGCTGGCCAGCAAAGAAGCCAAAACCGCGAGTCTCATCATGAATTACCCCTTCCTTATGAGCCTCCTGGGACGGCGGCTCATTAATGACACGATAATGTCCTGAGAGGCGGATGTCAATGCTCCCTCCCCGGCTGGTTTCGATCTTTTGCACTCTTGTCGGGCTGCTGCCCGGCGCCGAAGTCTCCGAACGCGCCCGCAAGCTGCACCAGGACGCGCTGGTTTTTGATGCCCATATCCACATGATCAATCGCCAGTTTCACCACGGCGGCGATATCGGCCAGCGGGTGGCCAACGGCCAGGTCGATTTGCCGCGCGCGCGCGAAGGCGGCCTGGACGGAATGTTCTTCACCATCTACATCCCCGAGCAGTACTACCCGGGGCGTCATGAGACGAAGCACGCCTTGCGGCTTCTGGACCTCGCCCGCCAGCAGATCGAAAAGAACAAGGAAACCATTGGCATTGCTTACACCGCCGCCAATGTCCAAGAACTGGCCAGCCAAGGCAGGATCGCCGCCGTGCTGGACCTCGAAGGCGGCTTCGACCTGGACGGCGATCTCAGCGTTTTGCGAACGCTCCACCGGCTCGGCCTGCGTGTCGCCCAGCTTCCGGCGCACAACTGGGCCAACAACTTCGCCGACTCCTGCTGCTCGGCTCCCAGGTTCAACGGCCTGAACGAGCAGGGCCGCGCCGTCGTGCGCGAAATGAACCGGTTGGGAATGGTCATCAACATCTCCCACGCTTCCGACGCCGCCATTGACCAGGTCCTCGAGGTCAGCGCCCACCCCGTCATCGCGACCCACCACGGCCTGCGAGGCTTCAACGATATCCCACGGAACATGCCGGATCATCTGCTGAAAAAGCTCGCTTCCAAGGGCGGCGTGATGGGCTTCCACATGGGCTGCGAATTTCACGACCGCCGCTTCTTTGAATTCCGCACCAGGCAGGCCGGGCGGGCGTTTTGGGACACACGTGAGATCGGCAGCAAGGAGGCTCAGCTCTCGATCCTCGAAGTGGACAAGCTGGTCGCGCGGCAGTTTCCGATGGCCGGAACCCAGGCGCCCGAGGAGCTCAAGCTGACGGTCGATGACTGGTTCCGCGTAGTCGATCGGGCCATCGAGATAGCCGGCGAAGACCACGTCGCACTGGGCACCGATTTCGACGGCGGCCCTACGCTCCCCCGCGGCATGCGAGATATCCGCGACCTGCCGATGCTGACCGACGCCATGCTTCGCCGCGGATATTCGGAGAAGCGCATCCGCAAATTCCTCGGCGAGAATACGCTGCGCGTGCTGCGCCAGGTGACTGGGCGCTGACTATTGTGGGGTGGGCTTTCAGCCCGCAAGCCCGCTTTCAGCGGGCTTCAGCGGGCTTCGCCGCCTGAAAGGCGGCTGCGGCCAGGATTGGCCGCCCCAGTGCGCCCAGCATGGGCAGAATCTTGTTGGATGAAAGGAGCCAACCGGAGCCGATGACGGCGACCGTAGCGAAACCGCAAGGCCTAACCGTGAGGCGAAAGCTGAAGGAAGCGGCTAGCAAACTCTCGACCGAAGGAACACAAACTGGCAGTGAGGCCGGGTGCGGGCGGCAAGCTGGCTG
>JACQDF010000294.1 GCA_016201205.1 Acidobacteriota bacterium | reverse complement strand
TCGGCGCGGCGTCGAGCAGCCGGAATACGTGCCCGATTTCGTGGCCGCGACATCAGAGACCAACTTGCTGATCGAGACCAAGAGGGCGATGGACGTCGACTCCGACGATGTGAAAGCCAAGGCCAAGGCCGCGGTCGCGTGGTGCGCGCATGCGTCGGACTACTCGGCCAAGCATGGCGGCAAGCCTTGGCGGTATCTGCTGATTCCACATGACGCGGTGGTGGTCAATGCGACGCTGAGTGCATTGACGGCGACCTACCAGATCACGTCAAGGTCTGACGTTTTTTGATGATGACCTATGAGTGGAGCCTGCAATTAACCGCGCACATGTCCGGGAACTTCTTGTCCAGAGCAAGCCGACCCAGGTGACTCGTTATGGCGTGACCGACATTGTGTGTCCTTTCGGCAACCCTGCGTGACTTCGCGCGATCGCTGTGATCTGACCGCCACAGCCTGAGCCCACGGCCACACCCCAAGCCCACCGCGGGCGCCAAACCAAGCGCGCCGCAACGTTTCTGCGTCACCCCCCCTTGCGTTCCGAAGTCGGCCCTGCTACGCTGCATGCATGGAACCGATCTTCTCCTACCGACACCGCGAGCTCAGCGGCGATGACGTGGACTTCATCCGAGCGCTGATCGCCGCGCATCCCCAGGCGAGCCGGCGCAGGCTCTCCGAGAAGCTGTGCCAGGCCTGGAACTGGGTGCAGCCCAACGGGGTGCCACGCACCATGGTGTGCCGCGGGTTGATGCTCGAACTGCACCGCGCGGGGCTGATCGAGCTGCCGCCGGTTCGCTGGCAGCCGGTCAATCCGCTGGCGCGGCGCCGAGCGCCGGCGCCGGTGGCAGTCGATACGCGGCCCCTGCAGGCCAAGCTGAGCGAGATCGAACCCGTGGCGCTTCGCCAGGTACGACGCACCGGCGAAGAGGCGCTGTTCAACAGCCTGCTCGCCGAGCACCACTATCTGGGCTACACCCAGCCCGTGGGCGAGCACCTGAAGTACCTGGCCCATGCCCAGGGCCGACCCATTGCCTGCCTGGCGTTTTCATCGGCGCCGCGCCACCTGGGCAGCCGCGACCGCTTCATCGGCTGGTCGCCAGCGGCAAGGCGAAAGAACATCCGACTGCTCGCCTACAACACCCGATTCCTGGTCGTTCCCTGGGTGAGGGTGCCGCAGCTGGCCTCGCACCTGCTCGGTCGTGTTGCGCGGCAGGTGTCGCGCGACTGGGAGCAGCTCTACGGCCACCCGGTTCACTTCCTGGAGACCTTCGTGGATCCGGCGCGCTTTCGCGGCACCTGCTACCGGGCGGCGAACTGGGCGTACCTGGGCCTGACCACAGGGCGTGGCAAGGATGCGCCTACCGAGCGGCCCACGCGCTCGGTCAAGCAGGTGCTCGGCTACCCGTTGTGCCGGGACTTCCGCGAGCGGCTGGGGGCGCTGTGAAAGGCGTGGCCAACGTGCAGGAGATCAAACGCGAGGACCTCCAGCGCCTGCTCGAGCGCGCCCGTCCGGCGCTCAACGAGGCGGAGTACGAGCAGTTGAAGGCAGCGCTCGACACCCTGGTGTATCTGACGCAACTGCTGGGCAAGAAGAGCACCACGATCCAGCGGCTACGCCAGATCCTGTTCGGGGCCAGTTCGGAGAAGACGGCCGAGGTGCTCAAGGCGATGGTCAAAGGCGTGGGTAGGGAGGGCAGTTCCTTGGATCCGGGCGGCGAAGAAACGGCCGCGGCGAGCGCCGTGGGCGAGCCGGTAGCCGGGGATGCGCACGGCAAAGCCAAAGGCCACGGACGCAACGGCGCGCAGCACTACCCGGGGGCGAACACGGTGTGTGTTGCGCACCCGGAGTTCAAGGCCGGCGAACGCTGCCCGCAGTGCCGGCGCGGCAAGCTCTACCCGTTTGCCCCCGGGGTACTGGTGCGCGTGGTGGGGCAGGCGCCTCTGACCGCCACCGTCTACGAGATCGAGAAGCTGCGCTGCAATCTGTGCCTGGAGGTGTTCAGTGCGCCCACCCCTGCGGGGGTGGGCGCACACAAGTACGACGCCGGGGCCGCGAGCATGATCGCGCTGCTCAAGTACGGCAGTGGCGTGCCCTTTTACCGGCTGCAGGGCTTGCAGGAGAGCCTGGGCGTGCCGCTACCTGCGGCCACCCAGTGGGAGATCGCCAAGAACACTGCCGCGCTCATCAAGCCCGCCTTCGACGAGTTGATCCGCCAGGGGGCCCAGGGCGAAGTCCTTCACAACGACGACACGACCATGAAGATCCTCGGGCGCGTGTCGGAGGGCTTGCCTGAAGCACCTCAGCGCACCGGGGTGTTCACCTCCGGGATCGTGTGCCGCTGCCAGCAACACACCATCGCACTGTTCTTCACCGGCGCAAGGCACGCCGGGGAGAACCTGGCGCGCGTGCTGGCGCACCGTGCCCAGGGGCTGGCAGCGCCCATCCAGATGTGCGACGCGCTCTCGCGCAACGTGCCGGCCGCCTTCGAGACGATCGTCGCGAACTGCCTGGCCCATGCGCGGCGCAAGTACGTCGAGGTCGTGCCGCAATTCCCCGAGGCGTGCCGCTTCGTGCTGGAGAACCTGGCCGAGGTCTACCGCCATGACGCGCACTGCCGGCAGCAGCACCTCAAGCCCGGTGAACGTTTGCTCTACCATCAGCAGCACAGCGGCGCGCCGATGGAGCGGATCGAGTGCTGGATGGCGCAGCAGCTCGACGAGCATCGGGTGGAACCGAACGGTGCTCTGGGCGAGGCCATGCGCTACATGCGCAAGCACTGGAAGGAACTCACGCTGTTCCTGCGCACGGCGGGCGCGCCGCTGGACAACAACATCACCGAGCAATGCCTCAATCGCGCGATTCTGCACCGCAAGAACGCCCTGTTCTACAAGAGCGACCAGGGTGCGCAGGTCGGCGACACGTTCATGAGCCTGATCCATACCTGTGCCCTGGCGCAGGTGAACCCGTTTGACTACCTCACGGCGCTGCAGGCCAACGCCGCAGCGCTGTCGGAGAATCCCGGGCAGTGGCTGCCGTGGAACTACCGCGGTGCGGGCCTCAGCCCATAGCCGAGGCGCCGATCTCGAGCGGGCGCCACAGCGGGGCCGTGCGGATCGCGCCCGGGTCGCCACCCCTGAGCAGCACCTGCAGTTCGGTGGCATCGAGCGCCTTGCCGTGGGCGCTGGCAGCGGTGGGCCAGAAGCCAAACCGCCCGCTGGACAGGCGCTTCTGGCACAGCCAGAACCCCTGGCCGTCATAGCCGAGGATCTTGATGGCGCTGGCGCGGCGGTTGCGGAACACAAACAGTGCCCCGCAGAAGGGATCGGAGTTCAACTGATCTCGGCACAGCCGCGCCAGCCCATCGATCCCGCAGCGAAAGTCGATCGGTGCCACGGCCACCAGGATGCGCATCTGCGCGGCGAGTTGGATCACGCGCCCTCCCAGAGCTGGCGGCTAAGCTCGCGCAGGATTTCCACGCTGGCCGCAGCCGCTACCTCGATCGTCATGCGCCGGCCGCGCGCGCCTTCGATCTGGATGTGGCACGACACCGTATCCCTCAGTGGGGCGGGTGCGACCATTTCTACGAAAACCGCTGGCGCTCCCGCACCCATTCCGGGGAGACTGCCGCGCGCGAGCCGGGCAAGCTTGTAGTAGTCCAGTGCCAGGACGCGAGCCGTTCGCGACACACCGTGCTCACGCGCGAGGCTGGCGGCCAGTGCCCAAAGCGGCTCGGGTATCGGTGCTCCGGACGAACGGCTCTGCCGCCAGCGCGTCATGCGCCGCCGGGCGTGTTCGAGTTCAGGCGGATTGGGGCTGCTGCTCTGGGATGCCATCGCGGTGTCCTCCATGCGCCCTGCTGGGCAATGGGCGGACACTACCAGCGGCTTCAGGGAAATTCACGCAGGGTTGCCGAAAGGACACGGCCGTCAACTGATCGCGAGCGTAGTACTCAGGTCTGTTCCGGCCCGCGTCCATCGCCGGCGAACCACGATGCCGGTGTCCTGACACGAGACACGAGCGCAAAAAAAAAAGACCGGCTCGCTTTTTACGCGAGCCGGTCACCCGAGGAATTTCAGATACTGACGCTGCTGCCCAAGTCGTTTTGGGAACCAACCAGCGTCACGTGGTGCATCGATGCCAGGTCGGAGCCATCCGCGGCGTCGAAGCTCGGCGCGTACACATTGGCTTCACCGGCGTAGGCCGTGTCGTTGACGATGCTCGCGGCAAAGTCGGCGCCGATTTGAACGCTGTCCGCCGAGTGTTCGGTGCCGGAGTTCGTAACGACGTGGTCGAAAGAGATTCCGTGGTCGCTGACCAAGCCGGTGTTGGGCATGAAGTCGGCCAGGCTGGCGA
>JACQDF010000040.1 GCA_016201205.1 Acidobacteriota bacterium | reverse complement strand
CGGCTCTGTTTCGGAGCCGCGCGCGTCAGCAAGCGGTCGAACCGGTTCTAAACAAGTTTACCAACAAGTGTTTTAAACATTTTTCCGCGTTCTTCGTAGTTCTGAAACTGGTCAAAACTGGCGCACGCCGGCGCCAGCAGCACCACTTCTCCCGGCCGCGCTCCCTCGCGCGCCCGCTCGACGGCGGTCTCCAACGTCCCGCACGCCGCCAGCGGAACGCTGCCCTCGATCGCGGAGGCGATCTTCCCGGCCGCCGCCCCGATCAGCAGGGCCGCCCGCGCCTTCTGCCTGAGCGGCTCCGCCAGCGGCCGGTAGTCGCTGCCCTTGTCCTTGCCGCCGAGAATGATCCACAATCCGCCCGGGAAGGCATCCACGGCTTTCAGCGTCGCGTCGACGTTGGTGGCCTTCGAGTCGTTGTAATACTTCACGCCGTCCATCTCGCGAACGAACTCGATGCGGTGCTCGACGCCCGGAAACGTGCGCACCGCCGCGCGGATGCCCGCCAGCGTCGCTCCGGCCAGCCGCGCCGCCGCCGCCGCCGCCATGACGTTTTCAATGTTGTGCCGTCCCAACAGCGGGATCTCCCCGGCCGGCATCACCAGCTCCCCATCGGCGCGGATCTGGCCGCTGTCGAGCCACAGACCGGGCGTCACTCGACGCAGCAGGCTGAACCAGACCGGCTGTGACACGATGGCCCTGGCGAATGCTTCCGTCACCGGATCGTCCGCATTCAACACCGCCCAATCCCCGGCCCGCTGCGTCTCAAACAGACGCCGTTTGGCGGCCGCATACGCTTCGAAGGTGTGGTGCCGGTCCAGGTGATCGGGCGTCACGTTGATGCAGACGCCGACTTGCGCGCGAAACTCGCGAATGGTCTCGAGCTGAAAGCTCGACAATTCCAGGACGTTCCACTGCCCCTCGCGAGAACTGGCCGCCATGGCTGCCACGGGCGGCAGCGGCCAGCCGATGTTGCCGCCCACCTGGCATGGAATCCCGCACTCCCGCAGCACGTGCCCCGCCAGCGCCGTCGTCGTTGTCTTACCGTTCGAACCGGTCACGCCAATAACGGAGCCGCGCAGAAAACCGGCCGAGAGCTCCACCTCGCCCATCACCTTTGCCCCCCGGAGGCGCGCCTGCTCCAGCTCCGGCAGGTCCGCGGGCACGCCGGGCGATACGACAATCCAGTCGAAGCCGCGGAACACTTCGGGCGCCTGGAGTTGGAACGGCGTCCCCAGCCGGGCGAGTAGCGGCACGGCTTCCGGCAGCTCCGCCAGCGGCTTCGAGTCGGTCGCCTGAGGGTGCGCTCCCTGCCCTGCCAGCAGCTCGATGGCGGCCAGTCCCGACTTGCCGAGCCCGACCACGAGTACTTTGCAGCCCTTCCAATCCACCCGCGTATCACCTCAACTTCAGCGTCGTCAGCGCAAACAGCGCCATCACGATTCCCACAACCCAAAAACGCACGATGATTTTCGATTCGTGCCAGCCGATGGCTTCGAAATGGTGGTGCAGCGGCGCCATCTTGAAGATCCGCACACCCCGCGTCTTGAAGCTGCTCACCTGGAGGATCACCGACAGGCATTCGATCACAAACACTCCGCCCACAAACAGCAGCAGGATTTCCTGCTTGATCAGCACGGCGACCGTACCCAAACCGCCGCCCAGCGACAGCGAGCCGACGTCGCCCATAAAGATTTCAGCGGGATGCGCGTTGTACCAGAGAAACGCCAGCGAGGCGCCCGTCATGGCGCCGCAGAAAATCGCCAGCTCGCTCGCTCCCGGCAGCCGCGCCAGGTCCAGGTATCTGGCGAATTCCGCATGCCCGCTTGTATAAGCCAGCACTGTCATCGCGCCGGCCGCGATGATCACCAGCCCGATCGCGAGTCCGTCCAGCCCGTCTGCCAGATTCACTCCGTTGGCGGCGCCGACCAGCACCACGCTGAGAAACAGGAAGTAGAACACGAACGCAAGAGGGTACGTCCACGGGCTCGCCAGAAACGAATCAATCAGCAGATCCGGGCGAAAGTTCTTGAAGAACGGCACATTCATCTCAGTGGAATACATTCCCCGCGCGTGCAGCGCCAGCAGGAAAATACCGACAATCAGGGCCGCCAGCGCCTGCAACAGAAATTTTTTTCGCACCGACAGGCCCAGGTTTCTCATGCGCTTCACCTTCAGGAAGTCATCGCAGAAACCGATCGCTCCGAAACTCAGCAGCGCGAACAGGGCCACCCACACATATGGGTTTCGCAAGTTGGTCCACAGCAGCGTGGGCGCCACAATCGAGACCACAATCAGCAGCCCGCCCATCGTCGGCGTGCCCGCTTTCTTCTGATGCGACTTGGGCCCGTCTTCGCGAATGTGCTGGCCGATCTGGAATTCTCTGAGTTTCCGGATCAGCCATGGCCCCAGCGCGATCCCCAGAACCAGCGCCGTCAGGCTGGCGAACGCCGTCCGGAAGGTCACGTATCCGAACAGCCGGAAAACACCGATCGCCGGAAACAGTTTCTCGTACAACAGCCAGTAAAGCATCGTCCTTATTCCAAGAAGCGCTCGAGCGCCAGTTCCACCCGCGTGCCTCGCGACCCTTTCCACAGAATGGCGTCGCCGGCCCGCGCCAATTCGCGCACACATCGTCCCGCCTCGACCGGGTCTTCAAAAAAGTACGCGGCGTCGGCCGGCAGGCCCGCCTCTTTTGCGGCTTCCACCAGGTACAGCGCCGCGCCGCGTATCCCAACGAGCACATGAAAACCGCTCCTTGCGACATAACTGCCCAGGTCGCGATGAAGCGGCTCGGACCAACGGCCGAGTTCGAGCATCTCGCCCAGCACCGCAATGCGCCTGCCGGCCGGCGTGTCCGCCAGCAAATCCACCATGGCGCGTGCCGCGTCCGGGTTCGAGTTGTAGCAATCGTTCCAATGCAGGATTCCGTTTTTCTGGATGCGCTGCCCCCGCATGAGCCCTGGCTCGACGGACCGGACGGCCTCCCGCAACTGATCCGGCCGGATGCCATAAACGGAAGCCACGGCCAGGCCGGCCAGCAGATTGAGCACACCGTGGCGGCCGTCGAGGGAGCTTTCCATCCGCACACCCCCGATGCGAAACCGGGCGCCGTCCGGCGCATGACAAATTTCCTGGCCGCGCACGTCGGCGTCCTCAGAAAGCCCGAACGTGATGGTGCGTCCCCGATGCCCCTGGCGAAAGCCCGCCACCCGCGGATCATCCGCATTCAGCACCGCCACGCCATCCTCCGGCAGAGCTTCGATCAATTCGCGCTTGGCCGCCGCCACCGCTTCGATGGAATCGAAGTTCTCGATATGCGCGTAGCCCACGTTGGTCACCACGCCGATCTTCGGTTGCGCGATGCGAGCCAGCGCCGCGATTTCGCCGCCGTGATTCATCCCCATCTCGAGCACGGCGGCGCGGCTTGATTCCTCCAGCCGCAGAATCGACAGCGGCACCCCCACGTGGTTATTCAGATTGCCCTCGTTCTTGCCGACGGGCATGGCCACCGAGAGCATGGCGGCAATCGCGTCCTTGGTGGTTGTCTTGCCGGCGCTTCCGGTGACGCCGATGAGGTCGCGCCCCCAGCGCCGGCGCGCAAAGGCCCCGAGCGACTCGAGCGCCCGCTGCGTATCGGCCGCCACCAGCAGCGTCCAGGAAGCGGATGCTCCCTCCGGCACATGATCCACCACCGCCGCCGCCGCCCCCCGGGTGAACGCTTCCGCCAGAAAGGCGTGCCCATCATGCTTCGGCCCACGCAGCGCGATGAACAGATCGCCCGCTTCCAGCGTGCGTGAATCGACGCTCCAGCCGCTGACCGTTTTCTTTGTCGCCGGGGCCGCCAGGCCGAGCGCTCCGGAAACTTCCTCAAGGGCGAACCTCATCCCGTCTTCCGGCGATAGCCGAACTCCTCGAGAATCTCCCGCGCCACCGCGCGGTCATCGAAATCGATGGTCTGATCGCGGAGCACCTGCTGCGTCTCATGTCCTTTTCCGGCAATCAGCACCAGATCTCCGGGCTGTGCCCGCCCGATCGCCAGCCGGATCGCCCTGGCGCGATCCGGCTCGATCACGTGCCGCGTATCGAGCCGGCGCAACCCCACCAGCGCATCATTGATAATGTTCAGCGGGTCTTCCGAACGGGGGTTGTCCGATGTGAGCACGACAAAATCGCTCAACTGGGCCGCCGCCATCCCCATCAACGGGCGCTTCGCCCGGTCGCGGTCTCCGCCGCAGCCGAACAGCGTGATGACCCGTTTGGGCCCCAGCGAGCGGGCCACTTCGATGGCGTTCCTCAGCGCATCTTCGGTGTGCGCGTAGTCCACCACCACCAGGAACGGCTGGCCTTGGTCCACGCGCTCGAAGCGCCCCGGGACTGCTTCACAGGAGGCTATCCCTTGCGCAATCAACCCCAGGTCGAATCCGCAGGCAATCCCGGCGCTCGATGCAGCCAAAATGTTGTAGACATTGATCCGGCCCGACAGCGCCGAGCGGATCGGCGTCGATCCGCTTTCATGGCGCAGCGTGAACCGCACACCGTCAAGATTCGTCTCGATTTCTACTGCGCGCACGCAGGCGCCCTCGCCCAGCCCGTACGTGATCACCTTTGTCTCCGCCCCCGGCCGAATCCGCCGCCCATATTGGTCGTCGACATTGATGGCCGAGTATTTTGGGGCAGCCGCTCCATGGGCGAAGAACAGAGAACGCTTGGCGTCGAAATACGCTTCCATCGTCTGGTGGAAATCCAGGTGATCCTGCGACAGATTTGAGAAGACCGCCGTGTGAAAGGCCAGCCCCCAGATCCGGCCCAGCGCCAGCGCGTGCGAAGACGCTTCCATCGAAACGTGCGTCCCGCCCCGCACCCGCAGCCGCTCGAACATCCGGTAGAGATCCAGGGATTCCGGCGTCGTGTTGACGGCCGCCATGGACTCGCCGGCAATGCGGTATCCGGCCGTCCCGAAGAAGGCAGTGGTACAGCCGGCTGCGCGGAACAGCGCGTCCAGCAGGTACGTGATCGTGGTCTTCCCATTGGTGCCAGTGACCGCATGGAGCATCAGGTCGCGTTCCGGCGCTCCGAAGAAGTTGCGGCAGGCCAGCGCCAGCGCACGGCGGCCGTGCTCGACGCGGATCCAGGGCTCATCGAAACCGTCGGGGGGCGGCAGTTCACTGATCACAGCCAGCGCGCCACGCTCGATGGCCTGCCGAGCATACGCCCGTCCGTCCGTCTTCGCTCCCGGAAACGCAAAGAAGAGGAATCCCGCAGCGACCCTTCGGGAATCGTATTCGAGCCCGAGTACCGGCCGCCGGCGCAGGCCCTCGGGGAGTCCGCTCAGCAGAGATATGCCCACCATCACCTCTTCCAACTCCATAGCGGTTCTCAACGGCTGAATTGAACAACCATCCGCCCGCCGGGCGGCAACACCACTCCGGGCGCCGGCCGCTGGTTGCGCGCCAGGCCGGAGCCGCGGGCCTCGACCTGGATGCCGGCGGCTGTCGTCTCGTTCAAAACATCCTTCATCGTCTTGCCGATCAAGTTCGGCGCACGCGTCCGGTCTGCTTCAGAAGACGCCTTGCCCAGGGCGGCAGTTTCCGCCAGAAGAACCCCTTCCGCCGCAACGGTCCCGGCCGCTTCTTGCGGCCCTGGCGTCAGGGGAGCGATCGCAAGATCGTTCTCGGCGTCCGGCTCCGGAGCGGTTCGGGCCTGCGCCACCATCGCGCTTTCGTCATGGTCTTTCGGCACGTCCAGGATGCGCAACGCGGCCGCCGTCACCCGGCGGAACACCGGCGCCGCCACGGCTCCACCAAATCCCGAGGAGCCATTCAGCGACACCACCACCACTACCGCCGGCCGGCGCAACGGCGCGATCCCCATGAACGAAGCATTGTATTTGTGCGTGTATTGCTTCAGCGCGTAGTCGTAGATCTGAGCGGAACCCGTCTTGCCGCCCACGATGAAACCGGCAATCGCCGCCCGCGTTCCCGTCCCCGGAGGCAGCACGACGCCGTGCATCATTTCCCGCATACGTCCGGCGTTTTCCGGCCGCAGCACCCGCACCGGCGGCGGGACCGGCTCCCATTCGGCTCTTTCGCCCGGCCGCTGCCTCTTCAAGACGATCCGTGGCCGCACCAGGTTCCCGCCGCTGGCGATCACCGCCGCCGCCTGCGCCAGTTGTAGTGTCGTCACCATCACTTCGTGACCCATCGACACGCTGGCGATCGCCCCTTTACTCCACCTTCTCGGGGCGAAAACCTGCCCAGGCGACTCCGCCGGAAGCGGCAGGCCCGTACGCCTCCCGAAACCGAACTTCATGATGTAGTGGTGCAGATTCCACACGCCTGTCTGCAACCCGATCTGAATGGCGCCGATGTTGCTTGATTTCGCCAGCACCATCCGCATCGGCATCACACCGAAGCCCCGCTTGGCCTCGTGGATCGTGCGTCCATAAAGGTTGATCGCGCCGCCCAGACAGTTGATCGGCGAGTCAGGCCCGAGCCGCGTCGTCTCCAGCGCGGCGGACAGCGTGATCACTTTGAAAACCGATCCGGGCTCGAACGGCGCTGCCACCGCCTGGTTCAGCCGCGCGGAGAGATCCTGCCCTGGCGCCACCGGCTCATTCGGGTCAAACGCAGGATAGCTTGCCATCGCCAGGATGTCTCCATTCTTCGGGCTCATGACGACGATGCTGCCCGTCTTGCAACGGCAGCCTTCGACGGCCGTTCTCAGCTCGCGCTCGGCCACAAACTGCACCCGCTCGTCGATGGTCAGCGTGATGTTCTTCCCCGGCTGCGGCTTCGTCTCGATGCGCGACTCATAGCCGCGGTCCTTCACATCCTTCAACTGCCGCACCGTGCCCGGAATGCCTTCCAGATCCTCATCCAAACCGAGTTCGATGCCCGCATTCCCTTTCCCTTCGTGGTCCACGCCACCGACGACGTGAGCCGCCAGCGTGGCTTTGGGATAGCTCCGCGCGGTTTCGTCGCGGAACTCCACGCCCAGAAGTTTCAGCTTGCTGACTCGCTCGAACTCCTCCTGACTCACTCTGCGTTTCACCCACAGAAAGCCTCGCCCGGCGGACGCAGCGGCCCCCAGCCGCTCCCGCAATTCCCGCCCGTCCAGGTTCAGCACCCGGGCCAGCACTTCCACCGCCACCGTCCCATCGGGGACCAGCATCGGGTTTACGCAGATGCTCTTGAGCGGAAGACTCATTGCCAGCGGCCGCCCTTCCCGGTCGAAGATCGACCCTCTCGGTGCGGGCAGCTCCACCAGCCGCTCCTGCTGCGACCGCGCCAGCCTGCTGTAGTCGCCATGGGAAAAGATCTGAAGTTGGAGCAGGCGAAGAATAATCAGCAAAGCCCAGACCAGAAAAAAACGGAGCAGGATCCTCAGACGGCGAACTGCGCCGTCCTCGGGCTGGCGAGAGTCCCCTGGGAGGATGTTGCCGGAGTTCTCTGGCATGCGCTGGCCTTTCTCCATTGGACGGCAGGCCGGTGGGGAATCCGGCTCGCTGTCCGGCTACCGCTGGTTCTCGTCCGCGACGCCCGCTTCACGCCGCAACGCCAGCGCAGGCGTCCTGTCCTGCAAGTGGACGACGCGGCCGGGCTCGGGATCCACGAATTCCTGGAACCGTGCCAGCTCGGCGAGTCTCTCCGGGCTTAGCAGCTTTGCTTCATCGAGTTCCAGAGCAGCCAATTGCTTTTGCAGGCTCTCGTGCTGCCTTCGCAAGTCCTCGAGCTGGTATCCCGCCATCAACCGGTACCCGCTCGGCAGCAACAGCCCGATCAGCAGCACGGCCAAAGCAATGGCGCCGCCGATGAGCCTCCAGCACACACGAGGCTCTCCCGGGTCAGCCTGGCGAATCACCCTCGTGTTGTCAATCGCCTTCACGAAGAAGTACACATCTTCGTTCGGGAACGGGCGGAGCCGATTGCCCGCGGGTTTTCCTTTCAGGTGGTCTTCCACCTCGATCCAGCGGTCATAGAGTGTAGCCAGCGTCGCCATAGAACCCTTTCTCTGTTAATTGGGGACAGGGTAGCCTGTCCCCGCAATTTCCAGTGCCCGCAGCTTGCTGCTTCGCGCCGCGGGATTCTCGCGCACTTCCTCGACGGACGGCCTCACGACGTGCTTGGTCAGAATCCGTGCCTGCCCGAGCCGGGCAAGGCGCTGGAAGCACTGCTTTACTTTTCTGTCTTCCAGAGACATGAACGTGATAATGATGATCCTGCCTCGAGAGGAGACCAGGCGCGGCGCCGCTTCGAGCAAACCGTCCAACTCCTCCATCTCCCGGTTCACGGCGATGCGAAGCGCCATGAAGGTGAGAGTACCCGGATGGAGCCGGCCCGTCCTTGGCACGGCCTCTTCGATCACACGCGCCAGATGCAGCGTGCTTCGAATGGGCCGTGCCCGGACGATTGCTCTGGCTATCTTCCGCGCCCTCCTTTCCTCGCCGAACTGATATATCAGATCGGCGACCGCCTTCTCGGCTAACTGATTCACCAATTCCGCCGCCGTCACACCTTCGCTCTGATCCATCCGCATGTCCAACGGACCGTCCACCTGCAACGAGAAGCCGCGACCGGCTTCCAGCAATTGATAGCGGCTCACCCCCAGGTCCGCCAGCAGCCCATCCACCTTTGCGATCTGCAATTCGGCCAGCGCTTTCTCCAGCCCGGTGAAACACCCATGATGAAACCGGATGCGCTCCCCCCACTCGAGCGTGTTTTTCCGCGCCATCTCCAGCGATTGGGCATCCCGGTCGTTGGCCATCACAAAGCCGGTCTCCAGCCGCTGCGCGATCTGACCCGTATGTCCCCCGAGTCCGGCCGTGCAGTCCAGATACGTGCCGTCCGGGCGCACGGCCAAGTACTCGATCACTTCGCGACTGAGCACCGGCACGTGCATACATAGCTGCTACTTGAGCCCCGTCTCCTCGAAATGCCCGACTTTTTCCGCCAGGTTCTGCTCGGCGCTGCTGCAAACCGCCTCGTGTACTTTCTGCTCCCGGATCGTAATGACGCCATCGCCGGCCGAAAGCCAGACCTGCGAGTTCTCCAGCCCCAGGGTTCTGCGCATCTCAGTTGGCAGCACCAACCGGCCATTCGCGTCCAGTTCTCCGTCCGCTCCGTACTTGTTGGCCACCGTGACCAGATCCTTCCCCCACTGTCGTTTCGGACCGGGCGCATCCAGCAACTTTACATTTCCATTCCAGGTGGGGATGGTGTATATTTTTCCTGTGACCTTGTCCAGCGTGGTGATGAACACTTTCGTTGCTTGCAGCGCCGTCAGGTACGAGGCGAAGTTCACCGGCAGCTTGAGACGGCCTTTGTCGTCGACCTTGGCGGGCCAAAAGCCGAGTGGTGGATCGACGTTGGGAGCGGGGTTTACACTTTGTTCCACTTCAACTCACTTACGATCCGATTTTGGCCACTTTTAGCCACAGCGCCATTCTCACACAGATTCCAGCCGGGATGCAAATGTTTTTTTTGAAGTTCCCCTTTTGTTCTCTTCAACATCCGGGTACATCAACCGGTAGGGGCCTGGCCTTCCCGATATACAGTTTGTTGGTGTGAGTGCGAAAGCCCAGGACCTCTGGTTCGAAATTGCCAGTCTGCCGGTCCGGCATTTCGACGTATGCTGAGAAGAAACCAGCACATGAGGCGTTTGTTTTGGGCACCACCGCTCTTGGCCGGGATCTGGCTCGCCTTCTATTTGTGGGGCGTGACGGAACAGATTGAGAGGCAATCAGAGCTGGATGAAGCGCATCCGGCAGACGTCATCGTGGTGTTGGGCGCGGCTGAATATCGCGGGAAGCCTTCGCCGGTTCTCAAAGCGCGGCTGGATCATGCCCTGGATCTTTTCCGGCGCGGCCTGGCGCCACGAATCCTGACGACGGGAGGCGCCGGTGGCGATCCTCTGTACACGGAGGGCGAGGTAGGCAGAACGTATCTGAGCAAGAACGGCGTACCGGTCGAAGCGATCATCGTCGAGGCGCTTGGCGAATCCACCGCGCAAAGCGCCAGCGCGACTGCGGAGATCATGCAAAGGATGAGCCTGAAGTCTTGCATCCTGGTGAGCGATGGCTATCACATCTTTCGCGCCAAGAAAATGCTCGAGGAGCACGGGCTGAAGGTCTACGGCTCGCCGCGGCCGGAGCAGCCCAAGGCGGACTGGCAACAGCATTGGCTCTGTTTCCGGCAGGCGATCGGCTACGGGCTTTGGTCGGCTGGGATCCGGATATAATGAGTGTGGCGGAAAACCGGGGACGGTCGTGTCCCCGGTTTTTTGGTGAGTATGACGTTTCGATTCACAGTGAACGGGAAATCACGCGCCATCGAGACCGAGGCTGAGCGCTCCCTGCTCGAGGCGCTGCGGGAAGACCTGGGCCTGACCGGCGCAAAATACGGATGCGGGGAAGGACAATGCCGCGCGTGCACGGTCCTGGTCGACGGCAAGCCAGTGACCTCATGCGTGACGCCGGTGCGCGCGGCGGCGGGCAAGAAGATCACGACCATCGAAGGCCTGGCGGCAAACGGCAAGCTGCACCTGGTGCAGCAGGCGTTTATTGAGGAAGGCGCGATGCAGTGCGGATACTGCGTGCCCGGGATGATCCTCACGGCCGTGGCGCTGCTGGAGAGCAATCCGCACCCCAGCGAAGCGCAGATCATCGATGCGATGAACGGCAACTTGTGCCGCTGTTGCGGGTACCCCAGAATTCTGGCGGCGGTGCGCCGGGCGGGAGGCAACCATGCCTGACAAAATGGATGCCTTCGAGCCGGAGCGGTACGAGCTGCGAGAGGCTCCGGCGCACGAGTTTGCGCTCAGCCGCAGAGAATTTGCCGAATTCGCCGGCGCAGGCCTGTTGATCACCGTGACAGCGGCGGTGTCGCCCGCACAAAGAGGGCCCGGGCGCGGGGGCGGTTCTGAACCGGCCACGCTGGGCGCGCGCCTGCACCTGTCCGAAGACGGCACAGCAACCATCCTCACGGGCAAAGTGGAAGTTGGGCAGGGATCGCGGCTGGAGATTGCCATGGCCGCGGCTGAGGAGCTGCGCATACCCTTGGAGCGGGTGCGCGTAGTGATGGCCGATACGGAGCTTGTTCCGAACGACGGCATCACGGCCGGAAGCCGCACCACGCCGTCCACGATTCCGGCGGTGCGAAGAGCGGCGGCGGCGGCGCGTGAGCTGCTGCTGAAGGCTGCCATCGATCCGGAGAGCAAGAAGAAGTTCGACTACGCCGCGCTGGCGCGATCCGCCGGGATGGCCGCTGCTTACAAGGATACGCTGCCGGCCGGCGCGGTCGTGACGCCGGTGCGGGACTGGCAGGTGCTGGGGACGCCACGCAACCGCGCGGATGGGCGCGAGATCGTCACCGGCGCGCACCGCTTTCCGTCCGACATCCAGCGTCCGGAAATGCTCTACGGCAGCGTGTTGCGGCCGCCAGCCTACGGCGCCATTCTGGTAAGCGCGGACCTCACGGCGGCGCAGAAGATGCAAGGGGTGACGGCGGTGCGGGAGGGAGCCTTCGTGGGATGCGCAGCTCGGACTTCGTTGGCCGCCCGCAAGGCGGTCGAGACCATTCGAGCCAACGCGCAGTGGGAAAGGCGCGACCATCCAGCGAGCGACCGCTTGTTCTCTTATCTGAAGGAAAAGGCAGTCCAGGACGGTCAGGGCGGCCGGCGCCCGCGGGTGCAGAGCAAGGGCTCGATCGAGCAAGGACTGGGGCAGTCCGGCAAGAAGGTGCGGGCCGCCTACCAGGTGGCTTACATCCAGCACGCTCCGATGGAGCCGCGGGCGGCGGTCGCCGAATGGCGCGAAGGCCGGTTGACGGTGTGGACCGGCACCCAGAACCCGCACGGTGTGCGCGATCAACTGCTACAGGCATTTCATCTGGCGCCGGACAAAGTTCGCGTGATCGTTCCGGACACAGGCGGCGGATTTGGCGGTAAGCACACCGGAGAAGCGGCCATCGAGGCGGCCCGGCTGGCCAAAGAGGCTGGACGGCCGGTGTCGCTGCGCTGGACGCGAGTCGAGGAGTTCACGTGGGCCTACTTCCGTCCGGCAGGTTTGTTCGAAATTGAGGCGGGACTCGATGGGGAGGGCTTGATCACAGCCTGGGATTTCGCTGTCTACAACGCCGGCACGGCGGGAATCGAAAGCCCCTACCGGATCGCCAACACGCGGACGCGGTTTATCTACTGCGATTCGCCGTTGCGTGAGGGATCCTACCGGGGGATTGCGGCCACAGCCAACAATTTCGCACGTGAATGTTGTATGGATGAGCTGGCCGAGGCGGCCGGCAAGGACCCGCTCGAGTTCCGCCTGGCCAACATCGAAAACCCGCGGCTGCGCGACGTGTTGCTGGCGGCGACGAAACGCTTCGAGTGGCAGCAGCGGCGCAAGTCGCGCCGGCCGGGCATCGGCGCAGGACTGGCGTGCGGCACGGAGAAGGGATCGTACGTGGCCAGTTGCGCTGAAGTGGAAGTGAAAAACGGCCAGTTGAAAATACGCGAGATCACGATGGCCTTCGAGTGCGGCGTCATTCTGAACCCGGCAAACCTGCGGGCGCAGGTGGAAGGCAGCATCATCATGGGCCTCGGAGGCGCGCTCACCGAGGAGATTCAATTCGAGAACGGGCGGCTGAAGAACGGCAGCTTTGCGAAGTACCCCGTGCCGCGCTTTCGCGACGCGCCCCGGATGGACATTGTTCTGCTGAACCGGCCGGACCTTGCGCCCGCGGGCGCTGGCGAGACACCGATTATCGCGGTGGCGCCGGCTGTCGCCGGCGCCTTCTTTGATGCCACCGGGGAGCGGGCGCGCTCGATGCCCGTGCGTCCGATACGCAGGACCTGAAGCGCGGACGCACCGCCTGATAGAATAAGACTTGTGAATCCTCAAGAAGCCACACTCAAGGACCAGGCGTCAGCGCAGGAGTTCCTGCCCCGCCGCAAGAAGGAGGCACCGCGCGGAGCCATCGCCGAATGGACCGTCACTATCCTGCTGCTGTTGTTTGGCACGACGACGCTTGTCCAGGCGTTTGTCATCCCCACCGGCTCGATGGAAGACACGCTGCTGATCGGCGATCACCTGCTGGTGGACAAGCTCGTTTACTCCCCGATTGGTCCCATCAGCAAGTACCTGCTCCCCTACCGCAACATCGGGCGGGGCGATATCATCGTCTTCCGGTATCCGGTCGATATCCGCCAGACCTTCGTCAAGCGCGTGATCGGCATCCCGGGCGACCGCATCCGCCTCGAGAACAAGCAGGTCTATCACAACGGAAGGAAACTCGATGAGCCGTACAAGTACCACAAGACGGAATACATTGATTCCTACCGCGACAATTTCCCCAGTACGCCCAACATGCGGCTGCTGGGAAAGGCCGACGAGATGCTCGAGAAAAACGTGGTGAACGGCGAAGTGGTGGTTCCGCCCGGCCACTATTTCGCCATGGGCGACAACCGGGATTCCTCGCTTGACAGCCGCTACTGGGGCTTTGTCCCGCGCGAGAACATCGTGGGCAAGCCGCTGATCATCTACTGGAGCTACGACGCGCCCACCGAGCGGCTGGCCAGCCCGACGATCGGCCTGGATCACGTGCTCGACCTGGCGCAGAATTTCTTTACCAAGACCCGCTGGCGGCGCACGTTCATGCTGATCCGCCCATACAAGATCCACTGAGGCGAGGGGAGTCCGCGCACTGGACCGGCATCGCCCTGCACTGACCGCGATGGCAAAAGCGAAGCACTACGGCCTCATTCTGGCGGGAGGCAGGGGGACGCGTTTCTGGCCGCGCAGCCGCCGCGCGCGGGCCAAGCAGGTGCTTGATTTCTTCGGCGCGGGAAGCCTGATTCAACAGACCGTCCGGCGTCTGGAGCCTGTGCTGGCGCCGGAGCGCATCTGGGTCCTGACCAATGAGCATCTCCGTGCGGAGATCGTGCGCCAGCTTCCGCGCGTTCCCAAGCGTCAGATCCTGGCCGAGCCCGTGCAGCGCAATACAGCGCCGGCCATCGGCCTGGCGGCGCACATTCTTCATTCTCTCGATCCGGACGCTGTGATGGGCGTGTTTCCCGCGGATCACTACATCACCAGGCCGGCGCGGTTTCTGCGTCTGGTGCGTCCGGCGTTCCGCGCCGCCGCCGGAGGCAAGATCGTCGTGCTGGGCATTGAGCCTCGCTGGCCGGAGAGCGGCTATGGTTACATCGAGTTCGCGCCGGGCTTCCAGCCGGGTTCGACGGCGCCTGTTCCAGCGCTCAGTTTCCACGAGAAACCGGATCCGGAGGCGGCTCAACAGTTTCTTGAAGCGGGATGTTTCTGCTGGAACGCCGGCATGTTCTTCGGCCGCGCGGCCACTTTCCTGGACGCGTTGCGGCGGTATCTTCCAAAAACGGCGGCCCTGCTTTCGGGTTTGCCGGCATTCTCCAGCCCGCGCTTCTCCGCCCGGCTGAAGGAGATCTTTCCCCGCTGCGAGAACATCTCCCTCGACTACGCCGTCATAGAAAAAGCAGGGAATGTTTTCGGGCTGGCCGCCGACAATATCGGCTGGAACGACGTCGGCAGTTGGAACGCGGTGTACGAGCTCCAGCGGCCGGATTCCCACGGAAATGCCGTGCGAGGCGAGGCGCTGTTCGAGCTCAGCAGCGGCAACTACATTGACGCGCAGGGCAAGCTGGTTGCGCTGCTGGGTGTGAACAATCTGGTGGTTGTGGACACGCCGGATGCGCTGCTGGTGGCCGACCGCGGCCGGGCCCAGCAGGTCGGCGACATCGTCAAATGGCTGGAAAAGCAGAAACGGAGCGATTTGCTGTGATTGCTTCCGGCAATGTCATAGGCTTGGGGGTGCATCTCAGGGCCGTGTCCACCGGCGAACCCGCCCGCCAACACGAAGTCGGGCCCGGCGACGTCGTCCATGTTCCCCGGAACACCCCTTACCGAATCGACCTTGCTTCAGGCCGCCTGGGCCCCGCGACGCTACGGCTGGGGTATCCTTAAGTTTGTGTCGGAGTATCGCTTCACGGATTACTTCGAGAAGGAAGTTCTCCGAAAGCGCCCATACCTGAAAAAGGAGTGGTGCATCCGGGTCGTAGAAAAACCGATTCGGTCGGAGCCCCAGGAGAGCAATCGTTATCGCTTTTGGGGGGAGGTGCCGGAACTGGAGGGGCGCTTCTTAAGAGTCATCACGCTCGAAGACCAGGTGACCATCCACAACGCGTTCCCAGATCGGCGGTTCAAGCCATGAAACTGAACTACTATCCTGAAACTGATTCGCTGTACATCGATCTTTCGGAGCGAACGAGCGTCGAAAGCCGAGAGATTTCCGAAGGTGTGGTGCTTGACTACGACGCTGATGGCAATCTTGTCGGAATCGACATTGACAATGCCGGCTCGAAAGTCGACATCCACAAGCTCACCGTCAGCAAGCTTCCAGCCTCGGTGGAGACCGTCCGTGGCTAACGAGGGCATGCACCCGACCGCCCATGAACCGGGCGGGGGGTGATGCCCAGGTCGCTAGACGGACTACCGAGGCGCACCGGATAACGTGACGGCGGATGAGACTGCTGGCCTGGAACATCAATCATCGCGGAAAGATGAAGCGCATTCCGCCGGAACTGACCAAGGCGTTGGCGGCGCTGACGCCAGACGTTGTCGTTCTGACGGAGTACGTCCCGGGTCCTTCGCGGGCCGAGTTTCTTCGCGACTTGGACTCCATCGGGCTGAAGTACCGGTGCGAGTCGTCCTACTCGCCGGGTCAGAATCACGTGCTCATCGCTTCGCGTCAACTCTTGGAGGAAGGAAGCATTCGAGCACGCGGAATCCACGAGTCGGTGCCCTCGAATGCGCTGCATGTCCGCTTGCCCGGAGGCGGCATCGAGATCTTGGGGCTTCGCCTGCCCGATCTCGGCAGACAGCCTCCTCTCCGGCGCGAGTGGTGGGACTGGATCTTGACGACCGCGTGCGCAGTCAGGGACCGCCCGTTCGCGATCTTGGGAGACTTCAATACCGATCCATGCTACCCACGGGCGAAGTGTGGCGATCGCATCGCCACTCTCGTAGCCTTGGGCTGGCAGCACGCGATTCCGCCTCAGGGAGCCAGCTATCGGACTCCCACAGGACTCGAACGGCGAATTGACCACTGCTTCGTGAGCGGGCATTTCACGGTTCAGTGCTCAAGTTATATCTGGGAGGTCGGCCCACATCTGCTGGCCGGAAAGGCCGCCAGCGCGCTGTCTGACCATGCTGCACCGAGGCGTGGTCTGGTTGATGGCCGCCGGAGCCGCCCGGGTTGGAAAGGATGAAAGAAACGGCTTCAAGTGGAAGCGGTTGGGTATACAATCGATGCTGGCAGAATGCCAAAACGCAAATTCCCCGGTAAGGAGACAGTGGCATGAAATCTTACAAATTCGTAAGGTTGTTGGTTCTGGTAGTGTTGATCGGGCTGTTGGACGCCGGTTTGTTATACGGGCAGGCGCGCGACACGGGGTCGGTGTTCGGAAGCGTGACTGACGCGCAGGGGGCCATGGTGCCGGGCGCGCGCGTGGTCATCACCAACACGGCCACCGGCCAGACCCGCACGGTCGATACCGACGGCAACGGGGGCTACGTGTTCCCGCTGCTGGCTGTGGGCTCTTACAACCTGTCGGTGGAGCACGCGGGGTTCCGCAAGAGCGAGCACCGGAGCGTTCTCTTGCAGGCCAACGAAAACATCCGGGTGGACGCGCGTCTGGAGGTCGGCAATGTGCAGGAGACCGTAACGGTGGAGGCGCTGGTGGCGACGGTGGACACGCGGGCGGCGACGCTGAACCACACGGTGGACCAGAAGCGGATCGTGGAACTGCCTTTGAACGGACGCAACCCGGCGGACCTGATCATGCTGGCACCCGGCGTGACCTCGGCGGCGGGCAACAACACCGGCGACGCGATCGCCTCCTGGCGCCCCCATGGCCAGAAGCAAGTTAGCATCAACGGCTCCCGCAACACCAACCTGCGTTACACCCTCGACGGCGGGACCAACATGGATGACCTGGAGAACGAGAACATGGAATTCCCGTTCCCCGACGCCGTCCAGGAGTTCAGCGCCCAGACCAGCAACATGGGCGTGGAACACGGGGGCCTGTCGGGCGGGGCTCTAAACGTAGTGACCAAGTCGGGGACCAACGCGCTGCACGGAGACGCCTTCTGGTTCGTGCGCAACACCGCGCTGAACGCCACCAACTTCTTCTCGCGCCAGCAAGATCTGTTGAAACGGAACCAGTTCGGCTTCACGCTGGGCGGCCCGTTCATCAAGAACAAGCTCTTCGGGTTCGCGGGTTACCAGAAACTGATGATTCGGGCGGCGGCGGGCGACAACCGCAACCTGACCCTGACGGCGGCGGAGCGGCGGGGCGACTTTTCGAGCAATCGGATTGTGCTGTTCGATCCGCTCACCAACGGCCAGCGGTTCCCCAACAACACCATTCCCTCGAGCCGCTTTTCCCGGGCTGCGGTGAAGCTGCTGTCGTATTCGCCGTTGCCCGATCCCGACGGCTTCGTGCGCTACACGATCGCCCAACCGGATAACGGGCTGCAAGGCATCGGCAAGCTCGATTACGTGCACAGCAACAAACACAACTTCGTTTTCCGGGTCTTCGAGAGCGATAGCAACCAGCCCTTCCACTCGCCGCCGGACAATATCCAGGCGGCGCGGTACTTCGGCTTCCAGGACGGGCGTAGCGCTACGGTGGGCCACACCTATATCATGAACGCGACCACCGTGGTGCACACGCAGTTTACCGGCGCTCACCAGCTCGCCAATATTGCCACCGACTTCCCCCTTACCACGGCCGACCTGGG
>JACQDF010000293.1 GCA_016201205.1 Acidobacteriota bacterium | reverse complement strand
TGCACGCCGCGCCTGCGAGGCCGGTCGTCAAATGCGGAGCCGATTCGATCCAAGCGCCGTCTTTCCGGCCGTCCATAACCATGCGAGGCCGAGGGATCACTCTCGGAAAGACCGATCGGCGACCGCCACTGCAGTCTAACCGAATGGCCGTAAACGTCTTAATTTGCTGGAGTCAGAGGCCCGCCTCAACTTGAGGGCCATGGACAAAAGTTCGAATAGCGTCCATACTGGGGGCTCTCCGCCACTCCAGAGATCCACACGATCTCAGGACGCAAATCCGAATTCTCCGGCTTGGTTAACATCAGGGAGAAACCCACTTCGCCGAAATTCTCCATTCGCCTGTTCGTACTTGCGGCGCATTCGGGGAGCCAAACACTTTTTCGGCTGCCCAAGTTGCACACAAACCTACAGCAAATGGATCCTTAACAGGCTGTGATCTGCTTCCACTCTTGGTGCTACCGGGGCGCGACGAAATCGATTCCTGCCGGTCGTTCCGTCGATACACGCTGAAGTCCTTCCGATCGATGGTCAGCACTCGGGATCGCGCGTGCAACTCGCTCATTACGACAATCGACGCGTCGGCCAGATCCATTTGCCGATACCGCGACATCAGAGTTCGGATGCGGGGCCAATGCGTCGAGATATCGAACTCCAGCCGAACCGCTTCGCGTTCGACCAGTTGGAACAGGGGATCGACCGCCACGTCGTCTTCGCGCAGAAAGTACACAACCTCAGTGAGTACGGGTTCGCAGACCAGCATCGGAGGCCGCACTTGTTTCATGAGCGCGACAGCCCAAGCGTGATGCGGATCGTTGAGATTGAGATACGCAAGAAGTGGACCCGTGTCGAAGATCGTGATCATGATCGCCGGAACCTGCCGCGGGCGTTCGTCGCCGGCTGTCGTCCACCGGCAAGGCTGCCGGCGAGGTCGGAGGTAATCGCATAGACCGACCCACCACTGTGAGGCGGAGCCTCGACGAGTTCGCGAACGAGTGCGGCGACACTGCGTCCGCTCTGGCGAGCCTGCTGCCTGAGCTGTCGCACGGTTGCTTCTGGGAGCTTAATCGTGATCCCTTTCATCGCGCCCATAGCAACAGGGTAACTCAAACCTGACAGATCGGCAATACCCACGGAGACCGCTCGCATTCAAGCTCGGTCCACCCGGCCTGCCAGAGGACTTTCTGCATGGCTGAGAAAGACGCGGGGCGATGACGACGGGGCAGCGCACGGATAGCCGATGCGGAGGGCCCTGACCCGCGTTTGGGTGTCAAGTCCGGGAAATGGCACGGCCTTGTTTCCAGGTCGGTGATTTTACCGAAGTGGTCTTCTAATCAGCAGTTTTACAGGCTCTCTGTTCGCGCCCCTCAATTTCAATTTCTTGCAATGTAGCGCTCGGGGAGCCAACCTGCTTGGCTGCCCAACCGGTATCCAAGAAACATGGGCGTTGTTAACAGCGGCGCGGCCACACCGTTGCGGTGCGAAGAGCTTTGAGAAGCTTTTGCCGGATTGCAGCTTTGTCCATGCTCGAAGACGAGCCCGAGCCGGCCAAGTATCATTGGACGCACTGTCTCACCCTGCCGCACGCGGCCTGGGCGCTCACTCGATGCTTGCCCGCGCGCTCGTTTGCCGCGGAGAGGACCGAATTCGTGGTTCTGAAGAGAGCAGCCCAAATGCGGTTCCCCACAGATTCCTGCGCAGAGCCAGCAAGGCAAACCCATCCTCACGCTTGCGGACTCCGCCAACGGCGGACTTCTGGATGCGGGACCGTCTCCGCATCGACTCGACGCGCGATCGGGCAAACCTCGCTCCGTGACATCGTCCGATAGCTCCTGGCCCGCTGCCCGGTATCCGTGTTAACCTGAATGCGAGAAATGAAGCCGCTCAAGCAGAACGTCTACCAGTACACCGCGATCTTTGACCTCAATGAAAACGGCGGGTATACGGTCACGGTTCCTGCGTTGCCCGGACTCGTCACCGAGGGGAAGAACCTGGTGCATGCGCGCTCCATGGCCGAAGACGCGATTCGCTGTTACATCGAGGGGCTGAAGAAGAGAAAACGGAAACCGCCGTTGGAGCGGGAGATCGCGCGGATCCGCCTACGGGTTGCTGTGTAATGTGCCCAAACTGCCCCGCGTGACCGCGCGGAAGGTGTTGGCTACTCTGACGCGGACCGGCTTCTACATCCATCACCAAACCGGCAGTCACGTAAACTTGCGCCACAAGACCAAGGATCACCTGCATGTGGTTGTTCCCAACCACTCTGGCGACTTGGCGCCAAAGACTCTTGCAGTCGATCATCGCCCAAACTGAACTCACCGTTGAACAGTTCAGAAGACTCCTATAGCTCGGCCCGTGACCTTTCGGCAAGGCTTCAACTCGACATTCGGCAATGCCAGCTTCGGCCGCATCAGCGCTCAGGCCAACATCAGCCGGCAGACCGAGTTCGCTTTGCGGCTCACGTTCTGATGCGCGAATACCGCGTGCGCGCCGTCAACACGGTGGCGGGGAGCGAGAACCGCATTCACGCCGATGACGTGGCTGCTCGCCGGTGATCGGGCAGTTTGGGTCAGCGTGGCTCGATCGTGGTTGGATGCGCGTGCGCTCTCTGGCGCCGTTTGTGGAGGGTCGTGTTGTTGGCGTCGCGCGTCCGGACGTGCGAGACTTTGCCGCGCAGGCAGGGGTGTCCCGCAGCATGGGCGCGAGGCGGTCCTTCGACCACCACTCGGCGCGTTCGGCCGAGGCCTCCGACGACAGGCGGCGGTTCTGGTCGGCCCACTCGGAAACAGTCTGGCGCGGCGGCGGCTCGAGCGAGTCCCTTCAGGATTACGGTTACCTCGGCGTCTAGAATCTCGCGGACCCGGCGCACGTCGGTCTCGACGGCCAGTTGCGGCGCGAGCTTACTGGCGATCCCGAGTACGCGGTCACGGATCTGACGGCCCAGCGTGTACCACTTGATGCTGACCTCGTCGGTCGGGACGAGCTTCCCGATCCGAGTCTCGGTACTCCAGCTTCTTCAGCTTCGCGGAGAACACCTCGCGCGCCCGCGCATGACAAGGACGCCCGCCTTGGCCAGCTTGCCTATGTACTGCGGGCTCTTGCCACGATGCCGGGCATACTGCGCCTGGGTCATCAGGATAGGATTCTCGTTCATTGGGGTTGTAAGCCTGCTGATATACTGAAACCAGGATCGGTATGGACATTCATCTCGATTCGCGCGGCGAGCACCTGATCGAGCAGCAGCTACGATCGGGTCGCTATCACTCTGCTGAACAGGTGGTGGTCAGCGCCCTGGAAGCCCTCGCCGAAGACGCGTACCCCCGCACCGACGACGAGCGGCGCAAGGCCGTACAAGACATGCTGGCTTTCGAAGAAAAGCATCGCTTGACGTTGGGGGAGGGTATCCGCATTCGCGACCTGATCCACGAGGGGCATAAGTACTGATCGATGCCTCCGTTCGTCGTGGACGCCTCGATGACACTGAGCTGGTGCTTCGTCGGCGAGGCCACGCCGTACTCCCGCGCCGCGCTTGCCGCCCTCCAAACCACCTACGCCGTCGTGCCAGCGTTGTGGCCGTTCGAGATCGCTAATGGCCTGGCAATTGCTGAATGCCGGAAACGCATCAACCAAGACCAGATCGCGGAATTCCTGGAAACGCTGCGGAGGCTGCCTATTCAGGTGGAACGGCGGGAGGCGGTCTGGCTATGCCAGGCGATCATACGACTCGCCCGCGACCACCGGCTGACAGCCTACGACGCCGCCTACCTGGATTTGGCGAGGCGGGAGCAGTTGAGCCTGGCCACGCTGGATCACGACCTCCAGGCGGCTGGTCTTGCACTCGGCGTGGCCGCCCTTGATCTCTGAGAGTCTCCCACGGCATCAACCAATCAACCTGTTTTCGGGCCTGTCGCTGGTCAAAGCGTGCCATCGTTTCACCCGCCGCCCGGGTCGCCGGAGGGGTCCCGACGCCGCCGGTCCGCAGGAGGTGGCGGCGATGGCGTATCCTATCCCCGCGCAAGGGGCACGAATTCCTGGTTGCCGGGGTGTCGGTGCTCACCGCCGCCGGCGATCTCCTCCAGCAGGTGCGGCACACAGCGATCTGGAAGCCGCGCGCGTTAGAATGAGCCAATGATCCCGGCGCTTGTTTGGGTGTTCCTTCTCCTGCCCGTCTTTGCCCAGGCGCGGAAGTACACGGACGCCGAGGTGGAACAGATCCACCGCGGCCTGCTGCTGATCGACACCCACAACGACATCACCAGCAACACCGTACGAGGCTTCGACATCGGCAAGCCGTCGGCGGATACCCACACCGACATCCCGCGGATGAAGCAGGGCGGCCTGGGCGCGCAGTTCTTCGCCGTCTACGTCGCGGCCAGCTACGCCGATGGCAACCGCGCCGCCCACCGCGCGCTCGAGATGATCGACACCGTGCGGCGGGACATCGCCGGGAAATATCCCGGCGACTTCGAGCTGGTGACGACGGCGGATGGCGTCCTGGCCGCGCGCAAGAAGGGCAGAATCGCCGCGCTGATGGGCATTGAAGGCGGCCACGCGATCGAAGACAGCCTCCGCCTGCTGCGCGCGTTCTATGATCTCGGCATCCGCTACATGACGCTGACGCACTCCAATCACAACAACTGGGCCGATTCCTCCGGTCCCCCTCAGCCCAGGCACAACGGCCTGACGGATTTCGGCCGGCAGGTTGTGCTCGAGATGAACCGCCTGGGAATGATGGTGGACATCTCGCACGTCTCGGACAAAACCTTCTGGGACGCGCTCGAGGTGAGCAAGGCGCCGCTGTTCGCTTCGCATTCTTCCTGCCGCGCGCTTTCCAACATCCCGCGCAACATGACCGATGACATGATCAAGGCTTTGGCGAAAAAGGGCGGCGTGGTACAGCTCAACTTCGGCTGCGAATTCTTATCGCAGAAGGCAGCCGATGCCTCGCCCATGCGGGCCGGTGGCGGCCGGGGCCGTTTCTCCGAATTGCAGGAGAAATACAAGAACGATCCCACCGGCTATGAGGAAGCGATGGCGAAGCTTCGCGCCGGGCGGCGCAAGACTCAGGTGCGCCCGACGCTCGAGGACGTTGTCGCCCACATCGACCGCATCGTGAAGATCGCCGGCGTCGCCTACGTGGGGATCGGCAGCGACTTTGACGGCGTCACCTGCACTCCGGAAGGACTCGACGATGTCTCGAAATTTCCGAACCTGACGCGGGCGCTGCTCGAAAAAGGCTATCCGCCGGCGGACATCGCCAGGATCTACGGCGGCAACCTGCTGCGGGTGATGCGCAGCGTGGCCCTGCAGGCTGCGCCGCGGTGATTCACAGCCCGGAGGGCTACGCTCGATATGCGCAAACTGCTGATGGCCGGCAACTGGAAAATGTACAAGGCGGCCGGCGAAACGACAGCGTACTTTGAAAAATTTCTTCCGCTGGTGACGGCGTCGTCGCACGCCGACATCGTCATCTGCGCGCCGTACGTCAATATCCCGGCGGCAGTGGCGGCGGCAGCCGGCAGCCGCGTCGAGATCGGCGCGCAGAACGTCTTCTGGCTCCAGGAAGGCGCCTATACGGGCGAGATCTCCGGGCCGATGCTGGCGGGCGTGGGCGCGCGATGGGTGATCATCGGGCACAGCGAGCGGCGGCAGTACTTCCACGAGACGGACGAGGCGGTGTTGAAGCGCACCCAGGCGGCTCTCGAATCCGGGCTGCGTCCGATCGTGTGCCTGGGGGAGCGCCTGGAAGAGCGCGAAGGCGGCGGAACCGAAGAAGCGCTCCGCGCGCAGTTTCACGGAGGCCTGGCGCGATTGTCCGAACAGCAATTCACGCGGGTTGCGATCGCTTACGAGCCCGTGTGGGCCATCGGTACGGGGAAGACGGCGACGCCGGAGATCGCGACCGACGCACATCGCCATCTGCGCGGGCTGATCGAGACGAGGTACGGCAAACAGGTGGCCGCCCAAACGCGCATCCTGTACGGCGGCAGCGTGAAGGCGGATCATACGAAGGGCCTGATGGCCCAGACGGAGATCGACGGAGCCTTGGTGGGTGGTGCAAGCCTTGATCCTGTTTCCTTTGCTTCCATTGTTAATTTCTAGCGCTCCAGGTGCGGAAGAGAAGCGTCTTGCACCCGAGGTCGAAGAAGTCATCGGCCTGGCGCGTGCACTGCCGGCCGAGTTCGCCGCGGACATATTGATCCGAGTAGCGGAGCTGCCCGCTCTCGCCAAACAGAAGCGCCGGATCGAGCTGCTCGAAGATGCATTTGTGCTGGCCTCACGCGCGCGAGAGCCATGGCCTCGGCGGACGCTGCCCGGCGCGGCTCCCGATTCCGCCGAAGCGGTCCTCGCCGAAGCGTACAAGCTCGAGCTCGATGCGCTTTCCCTCCAGACACGCGCCCTGCGCGCCCTTCAAGCGCCCGGCTGGATCGAGCGGCTGTCGCGGCCGCCCGGCGAGCCGCTCACCTGCGCGGACCGACTGGTATGGGACACGGCTGCCTACTGGCAAACCATCTCCGAGCTGAAACTGTTTCCACCTCCGCGCTCGATTGTGTCCCCGCTCGAAATCCAGCCCGCCGTCGAGATGATCCGCCAGGCGGAGCCCAAGCGGATCGAGCCGTTGATGCACTGGCTGCTCGACGGGCTGGAGCGGCTCGGCGAGGATGACCGCGCGTTCTCCGCATCGATTCGGAATGCCACACGCGCCCTCGAATTCCTGGCGATGCTGTGCCCGGACCATGGATTGCCGGCGACGCCGGTGCTGGCCGCGCTGTCGCGCTACCTGAGCCGCAACCTCTCGGCGCACCGCTGCCAGGACACGCTCGAGGTGACACGCCCCGCCGCGTCGGCGGTCGTTTCTTATTTCAACGAGCGGCTGCGAAAACCGGGTCACCTCGGAAACGCCGAGCTGCCGCCCATCGAACACGAACTCGAGCCCGCCGCTGTTCTCGACAGAGTGCCGCCCGAGCCTCATCCGAAGTGGCTGTTGCAGTACCGGACGCTCACCGAAGCTCCGGATCACGACGCCATTGCCGATTCAAAACTCCAGGACGAGCAACCGCTGGTGTGGTTCCTGCTCGCAAAGCCATTCGACCGGATGCCGGATTCGCGTCACGCTGTGATGGCCGCGTATTCGCGGCTGAAGGCGCTTCAGCGCTGACGGCCGGAGGAAGGACCCTGGCCGAAGGGAGAGGCGCCAGGATTCGTGCCGAAGCCCGGATTCGTGCCGAAGCCGCTGCCGCCCGGCGTGCTTCCCATCGGGCTGTTGCCGAATCCGCCGGTTCGCGGCGGCGTGCCGGCGGGCGGTGATCCCGCCTGCTGGCCGAGGTTGCCCTGCTGCATCGACACGTCGCGCTTGATGTCGTAGAGGAATTCCCACTCGTTGTACTTGCTGCGGTCGTTCACGAGCTTGATGCCTTCCGCTTCGAATTTGCTGGCGACGCCGGCGACACCGCCGCCGAAGCTCGCACCGCCGAGGGGGCTTCCGATGCCGCCCGGCGGGCCGCCGGGCCGAGGACGAGTGAGCTGATCCATGATCGCGCGGACAACGCCCGGGTTGCTTTGCGGGGCCGTTTGCCCATAAGGCGATTGACCGAAGCCCTGCTGGCCGAAGCCCTGCTGTCCGAAGCCCTGCTGTGGAAAAGGCTGTGGCACAACACCGCCGGTCTGCGAGCTGGCGGGAGGCGAAAAGCCGCCAGGAAGGAGCTGCCTCGGACGGTCCGAGCTGCCAACGCCTGGAATCACCTGTCCAACCGGATTGAAACCGACGACGCCTGGCTGGATGCCGGGGCTGAACTGGAAGGGCTGCTGCTGTGGCGTTGGCGGGAAGCCGACAGGTTGTGCGCCGCCTTGCGGAAAGCCCTGCTGCGGGAATCCTTGCTGCTGCAAATAGCCCTGCTGCTGGGGATAGCCCTGCTGCTGAGGCGCAAATCCCACCGGCGTGCCGAAGCCTTGCTGTTGCGGAAAGCCCTGCTGCTGCGGGTCACCTTGTCCAGGCGCCGGCGGAGCATTGGGATCGACGCCGCCTCCGGGCAGCGTTCCAGGAGCATTGGGCTGATCGCTCTGGCGCTGGCGGTTGGCGACGGTGACCTGGCCGCCGGGACCCGCCGGTCCCGTCGAGCCGATGGCCGGCCCTTCGGTGATGAATGTGTTCTGATTGCCCTCTTTTTCCGGCTGCGCTTTCTTCTGGCTGAGCGAATCGGTGAACTCGCCGTTGGGGCCGATGTGGATCAGGCGCCACTCGTCTTTGCCGGTCATCGGATCGACGTAGCGGCGCCGGAGGAATCGGAGCTCCCCGTCTTTTTCGAGTGCGTCGATGTTCTGCGGGTACAGCTTTTTCTTCCGGACGTAGAGCTGAATGGCCCGGCGGTATTCCATGCCGCGCTCGATGAGGAGTTCTTCCCGCAGCCGCTGCGATTCGAAAGCGACGCGAGGCAGCTCGAGATAAAGGCCGATGGCGGCGGCGGCGGCCAGAAGAAACACGAACAGCAGCATGAAGCCTGCTTCGTCGGAATGCTGCTTGCGGTGCGTCACAACTCTACCCCGTGGCCGGCGGCTCTTCCAGCGTGAAGACCTGCTGGTGCTTGTGCTCGGTGTCCTCCACTACCACTGAGTTTACTCCGATGCGAACAATTTTGTAACGCCGCTTGATGAGCTCGCCTTCGCTGGCGACATGGATCTCTTCGCCTTCGAGGAAAAATGCGCGCTTGGCGCCGCCGGTGCGAGGCGAGCTGAAGCCATAGAACTTGAGCGGGATGGAGGGGGGCGGCGGCTTGGACGGCTCCGCCGGCTTGGCTTCGCCCGTCTGAGCCGCATCTTTGCCCTGGTCCTTCCTGGCGAGGACGCCGGGGATGATCTTGGGATCGGGCGTCCTGGGAGAGGGAGCGGCGCCGAAGTCGAACAGGGTGCGGCTGCCGCCTTCCATGGTGACGTTCTGGAGCCTGGTAAGCAGGTCCAGGCGGAGCGTGGGATCGACCTTCATGGGGTCGGGACGATCCTCAGGGCGGTCGGGTTTGAGGGACGGGCGGTATTCACCGATGCTCCGGGACTGCCCGCGGCGGGTCTGAATCGGCGAATTGCGGTCGCCGGCGGAAGGCGATTGTGCAAGGCCGCTCACCCGCGGACCGGGTTGCGCTCGTGGGCCGCCTGATTTGGCCGCCGCTTTCTTTGCCACCGCGGGAAGATCCGGACCCGAGAGCACATTGACATACACGAAATAGCCGGAAATCAGCAGCAGCCCTCCCAGGATGGCGACTTTCTTCGGCTCCGCTCCCAGCTTCATGGCCGTGTCTCTCCTTGCGCTTTGGACATGGCGGTCTGCTCGGAGTGGGCCGCGGGCGGCGTGCTGTCTTCACGCACGAAGACGTTGACCCTCATGGTGATGTTCAGCAGGCCGGCCGAGCCCTGCTGGGGTGCCGCCGCCAGGCTCTCGACCACAAACAGACGCAGCGAGCGGTCCAGCCGGTTCACATATTGGACCAGGTCGGTGTAGGCGCCTTCATAGTTGGCGGTGATGGTCATCATGCTCAGCATGTCGCTTCCCTCGACCGGCTCGAAGGCGAACGTGTGCTCTCTGGGCTTGATGCCAGCGGCTTTGGCCATCGTCGTCAGATCGTTGACGAGGGTGGACGAGGCGGTGCGGCGGCTGAGGAAATACTTGGAAAGAAACTGCTCGCCCTCTTTGCTGGCCTGTTCGGATTTCCTGACCAGCACCAGGAGGCGGTCGATCTGCGCTTTGCGCTGCCCGTGCTGTTTGTGCAGATCGGCAAGCTGGCCTTCGAGCTGGGCGGGCGAGTCGGCCCAGGGGCGGAAGGCGACGGCGGCGGCGATCATATTGGCCAGCAGGAGGGTCCCCAGCAAGACGCGAGCCGCCAGCCGCGGATCGCGGCCGGCATTCCGCGGAATGCTCACCGTCGAGATCTTGCTCTTGAGTGCGCCGAGCTTAAAGTTTCTGGGCATAGTTGACACTCACGCGGTAGCGGTAGAGCGGCTCGGTCTGCGAAGGCGGCAGCCAGTTGTTGACCAGGGTGGCGCCGAACTGCTCGGAGCTTTCCAGCCGCATCAGCATTTCGATGATCGGTTCGGGCGCCAGCGAGCCGACCACCATCTCGAGATAAATCTCGTTCTGCGGCGTCACCTGCGGGCGCACCGAAATGATGCGCACGTTGTGCGGAAGCACCTGTTCGAGCTCGCCGAAAATGCGCGTCCAACTGATGGATTTGCGCAGCAGGAGCTGGTTGAGAAAAACGCTGCGTTCGATGACTTCGGCGTTTTCAGGACGGCGCAGCGCGGATTCCAGGCGGGTTTGCTCGGCGGCAAGGGCCTGTACTTGGGCGCGGGCCTTCTCCACTTGCTGGCGCGCTTCGAACGCTTCATCCCGGCTGGTAGCGGCCAGATAGACCAGCAGGCCCAGCATGCCGGCAAGGATCATGCCGAGGAGAGTGGAAGCGACGATCCACGGACGGTCCCGGCGGAATGGCTCGCTGGCGAGATTGATCTGGATGCGCATCAGGCAGCCGCTCCGATTTCCATTCCGATCGATTGCAGATAGCCGAACAGGCCGGCGTTGAAGGGCCCGGGAGCGCCGTAGGCCGAGCGCACGGGCTCGACGGCTGCCTCGAGCTCCGCTCGGAGCACGCTTGCGATCGCCTCGCCGAAAGCGCCGAAGCCGCACAGCAACAGGCGCTGTGGCTTGTGCCCCAGCTCGTCTTCGACGTACGCGAACGTCGGGAACAGCACGGCGGTAATCTCTTCCGGCGTGACCTGGTCCGTCTCGACGCAGCGGAACATGCGCAAAACGCCGTTCTGGGAAACGGCGACGCTGAGCACTTTGCCGCTGAGCTTGGCAATGATCTCCAAGCCGCTTCCGTGCACCATGTTGAGGGCGGCCAGGGCGGATATGGTGACCAGGCCGGGATAGAGGCCGGCGACCCGCAGCGGAGCCTCGTAGCGGGCGAGGATCTCGAACGAAACGACGGCCACCACCACTTCGCGCTTCCTGCCGCCATCCGGGTGCGGCTGTACAAAGAAGCTGACCGAGGCGGCGTCCAGATCGAACGGCACGCTCTTTTTGACGCGGAACCGGACCAGCGACATCTGCTGGGACGGCTCATTGGGGAAGGAATCGAAGTCGACAACGGCGACGCGCCCGCAATAGTCCGGCAGGATCAGGGCGGCGGGCCGGCGTCTCTTGTGGCTCGTCTGCGGGACGAGGGAAAGGATGGCCACTTCGAGAGTCTCCGGTTTCAGGATGTTGTCGCGGACCGGGGAGGGAGAGATCACCCCCGGTTCGAGGGGCAGAAATCCGCCGCGCTGCGTCTTGCCGCGATGCGTCCATCCGATGCCTGCTTCGGAGAGCTCGAAGGCGAACTCCGGCGGCGGATCCACGATCAGGCGGCGCAATGGAGGAAACAAGGGCACGGTGTCAGCTCTCAATAAACGTGACTTTGTTGATCTCTTTCAGCGTGGTGATGCCGAGGCGGACTTTTTCGACCGCGGCCTCGCGCAGAAAGCGCATGCCCTCTTCTTTGGCGGCCCGCTTCACCTCCGAGCCCGGACGGCGCTCGAGGATCATCTCGCGGATACGCTCGCTCAAGTCAATCAGCTCATGGATCGCGGTGCGGCCGCGGTACCCCGTGCCGCCGCATTCAAAGCAGCCGGAGCCTTCATAACACTTCACGTCCCGCCAGTCGACCGGATTGAGGCCGCTTTCCACCAGATACGAATCGGGGTAGCGCACGACCTTCTTGCAGTGCTCGCAGATGACCCGCACCAGGCGCTGCGCGAGGATGCAATTCAGAGAAGAGACGAAGTTGTAAGGCTCGACCCCCATGTTGAGAAAGCGGCCGAGCACGTCGATGACGTTGTTGGCGTGAACGGTGGTAAAGACGAGGTGGCCGGTGAGGGCGGCGTTGATCGCGATCTGGGCGGTTTCCTGGTCGCGGATTTCGCCGACCATCACCTTGTCCGGATCATGGCGGAGGATCGAGCGGAGGCCGCGGGCAAAGGTGAGCCCCTTTTTCTCGTTGACGGGGATCTGGGTAATTCCCTTGATCTGGTATTCGACGGGGTCCTCGATGGTGACGATCTTGTCCTCGTCGTTCTTGATTTCCATCAGGGCGGCGTAGAGAGTGGTGGTTTTTCCGGAGCCGGTGGGGCCGGTGACCAGCACCATGCCGTAGGGCTCCTTGATGGCGCGGCGGAAGCGAACGATGTCGTGCTCGGAGAAGCCGACGACATCCAGGTTAAGCTGGGAGAACTTCTCGCTCATCGACTCCTTGTCGAGCACGCGGAGCACGGCGTCTTCCCCATGGATGGTGGGCATGATCGAGACGCGGAAGTCGATCAGGCGGCTCTTGTAGCGGACGCGGAAGCGGCCGTCCTGGGGGACGCGGCGCTCGGCGATATCAAGCTCGCTCATGACTTTGATGCGGCTGATGATCGTCGAGTGCCACTCCTTGGCGATCGGCGGCATGGCGTACTGGAGGACGCCGTCGATGCGGTACTTGATGGCCACTTCCTGATCGCGCGTTTCGATGTGGATATCGGAAGCGCGGCGCTCGAGCGCGTTGAAGATGGTCGTGTCGACCAGCTTGATCACCGGCGCGATGTCCGAGTCCGTGCCGGCGAGCCGGTCGATCGAAAGCGTCTCGTCCTGGTTTTCCTCGTCGCCAACGACGTCCAGCGCGAAGGTTTCGGTGACCTCATCGAGCACGCGCTGGGATTGCTCGGTTTTCTTGAGCAGGTCGGAAATCTGCGAAAGGGTGGCCACCTTGACGTGCAGCTTCTTCTCGAGCAGAATGGCCAGCTCGTCGATCAGGTTGAGGTTGCGCGGGTCGGCCAGTGCGATCTCGAGCGTTCCGTTTTCAGCCTTCAGCGGCACGAAGTTGTAGCGGAACATGAGGTCGACCGGAATGGTCTGGAACAGGTTGTGGTCGATGTGCGCCTCTTTGAGGTCCACGTACTCGGAGCGGTAGCGGGCAGCCAGCGCTTTGGCCTGCGCGGCCTCCTGCGCCGGGTCGTTCATGCGGATGCGGTCGCCTGCGGCCATGGTTTAAACTCCTCCAAACGAATCCGAAAGCGAAAAGATCGGTGAATAGAGAGCGATCAGAACAAAGGCGACAAAAGCGCCCATGAAAATCATGATGGCGGGCTCGATCAGGCTCAAAGCGGCGGTCATCTGGGTGGTGACGTCCTCTTCATAGAATTCGGCCACGCTGCTGAGCATGGCGGGCAGCGCCCCGGTGAATTCGCCCACCTCAATCATGTCGATGGACAGCGGCGGGAAGAGCTTGCTCGCGTTCAGCGCGCGGGATAGCGGCTGGCCCTCCTTGACAAGCTGGCGGGCGTCTTCGAGCGATTTGCGGAGTAGCCGGGATTCGAGAGACGAGAAGGCGGTCTCCAGAGCCTGCACCAGCGGAATGCCGCCTAACAGCAGCGTGCTGAGCACGCGGGAAAGCTGCGCGACCTGATATTTGATCCAGATCTGGCCGGCCACCGGCGTGCGGAATTTCCATCGATCGAGACGCGCTTTGCCGCCTTCGGTTTGCGCCCACAGCCGGAGGCCGGCAAACGCGCCCACCAGCGCCAGAAAGACGACCAGGATATAATCGCGGGCGGCGGTGCCGAAAGCAATGAGGAAGGTCGTGATCGCCGGAAGCTGGGTCGACAGACCGCTGTACAGAGTGGCGAACTGGGGCACCACGTAAGTGACCATAAACACGATCAAGCCAAGAACAAGCACCACCAGAACGCTGGGATAGATCAGGGCGAGCAGGAGCTTTTTCTTGATGGCGAGCGAGAGCCGCTGATAGGCGAGGTAGCGTTCCAGAACCTCGACCAGGGCGCCGGACTTCTCGCCCGCCATGATCGAGGTGACGTAGATGGGCGGGAAGACCTGGGCGGCGGCGAATGCGTCTGAAAGCAGGGCGCCGTTCTTGACTTGGTCGCGGACGGTCTGGATGTATTTGCCGAGTTTGGGGTCGGAGAGGCGGTCGGCCAGCAGGTCGAGGCCCTTGAGGATGGGCAGGCCCGCCCGGACCAGCGTCAGGAACTGCTGGTTAAAGATGAGGAACTTCTCTAGATTGAGCCGCTTACGGCCGCCGCCGGCAGCCAGCTTGCCGACCAGCGATCGGCCGGCGGGCTTGATGGAATAGATCAGAAAGCCCTGCTGGCCGAAGCGCTCGCGGAGTTCCGTTTCCGAGTCCGCTTCTGCGAGCTGCTCCTTGATCTGGCCCCGGGAGTCGGCGTATTTGAGCAAGTACTCGGCCATGGAGACACAAGACCCTTTACGGGTCTGCTAGATATGACGGATCGGGAGGTCGGAGCGTGGAACTCTTGTGAACACGTTTTCCGTTCCTCCCCCCGTCCCAGTCATAATATCCCCGATGAAGTGTCATGAGCTGAGGTCCTTCTCTTTAGATCCACCTTCAAGGTCTAAACCCACCGCCTTTCAGGCGGTCTTCCTTTCAGACTCCGACTCGGCTGCGAGAATAGGGGGATGCCAGAGTATCGACGAAGCGCGCACGCGGTGTTCGATATCAAGTATCACATCG
>JACQDF010000292.1 GCA_016201205.1 Acidobacteriota bacterium | reverse complement strand
TGGTCCACGTCGTAGACCGCCACGCTGTTGGCGACGAACTCGAAATCCTCGTCCGCGAAGTGGGCGGTGATGTGGTTGAAGGACGGCTTAAGCGGCGCGAGCTTGAGGGTGCGGAATAGGATATTCCCCTCCGTGAAGGACTCGACCGCCGAGGAATTCACACGCACGCCAACCTTGAGCTTCCCGAAGGAGAACGTATAGAAGCCCAGGCAGTTGATCAGCACCTCCTGAATCCAGCCGCGGAGCGGCTTCTCCTCCTGCACCGTTCCCCGGAACTTGAACTGAGTCTCCGCGAGGTCCAACTGCAGCGTGGTCGCGCCCGAGCCAAGACGCAAGCCGCGCGCGCGGAACAGCATGTTGATTGCGATCCAAACGGGGTTGGTGAGCGGCGGGCTAAACCGCACGCTCGGAGAAGTCCAGACCCAACCGTTCATCCCGCTCTGGACGATGGCTTCCATCTGGTGCTCGCCGGGTTTGGACAACTGGAGTCCCGTGAGGGAGCGGAGCGCAGTACTTCTGACGCCCCATATCAGAACAGCACCTTCAACCCGAACTGGAGTTGCCGAGGGCTGTTGGCCTGAGATGAAATAACGCCGAACTGCGCATTGTTCATGTTGCTGTTCGGCCTGGCGAACTGGGGCGTATTCGCCAGGTTGAAGGCTTCCGCGCGCAACTGGAGAGAGACTTTCTCCACCAGTCGGAAGCCCTTGAAGAGCGAGAAATCGAAGTTCTTGACCCCCGGTGTGCCCGCGTCCGGAAGAACGCGGCCGGTGTTGCCGAAGGTGAATGGCAGCGGCGCCGTGAACACAGTCGTGTTGAAATACCGGCTGAGCCGGCTCTCGACCGGCCCTTCGAGCTTCGCGCTGTGGCCGTTGTTGTTGGGCCGTGGACCGGCGTTTCCGGCGCCCGAAGTGTTCTGTGCGGCGATGGCGAGCGGCTGCCCGGTCTGGAACAAGGTGATGCCGTTTACCTGCCATCTGCCGAGCACCGAATCCGTCAGCCGGTTCCAGCCGCCGCCGAAGCGCTTCCCTTTTCCAAACGGCAATTCGTAGACGTAGCTGAGCGAGAAAACCTGGGACACGTCGTTGGCCGAAACGGAACGTTCCGCGCGGCGGTCGTAGATGTTCTGGGGCGCCGCGTTGGTCCCGACCACAGCCGTAATCGAGTTGTCGTCGATCAGCTTCTGTCCGGTGTATGCCAGCAGGAAGCTCAGCCCGGCGCGGAACCGCTTTTCCACCTTGAGCTGAAACGAGTGGTAGATGGAGGAAGACCCGGAAGGAAACTGGAGTCCGACGCTCGTGTATTGCGGGTAAGGCGCGGCGAGGGCGCTGAACGGGACGGTCGCTGTAGAGAGCGTGCCGCTTGTGATCAGGCCGAAGAACGGGTTCGGGACCTGCTGCTGGAGGCGGCTCGATCACTGCTCGGGCCGGAGCTGGTTGAGGTTGAAAGAATTGAACGCCAGGTGCAGGCCGCGGCTCCCGACATAGCCGGCCTCGATCAGGATGTCGCCGGGCGTCTGCTGTTGGATGTTGAAGCTCCAGCTCTGCGTGTAAGGAACCACGAAGTCGCCATCCATCGCGGCCGTCAGAGCGGTGCCGATTCCGGTGAGCAACCCGGCGGCGCTGCCGGTGACCGGGAGCAGGCCGCCGGGGAACGGATCGCGCAGATAGTTGGACGGCGACACACCATTCGCGGCGGAGATGAACTGCGTGGTGCTGCTGAAACCGGTATTGGAGTTGAGACTCTGTGCCTGCCGCAGCGATGGCGCGTGAAAGATACCATAGCCGCCGCGCAGCACCGTGCGAGTCGCGAGTTGATGGGCGAAGCCGAACCGCGGATCCCAGCCGTTGCGATCGGCCGGCAGGAGCTGCCGGTCGCGCCCGTTCACCCCGAGGAACACCAGTCCGCCTGTGAGCCCGGGCAGCTTAGCCGGACCGGCGAGCGGGGAGGTCACGTTCGGATCAAAAATGTTCATGCGGTTGAATCGCTCGGTGAGGGCCTTGTCGAGACCATACCGCAGACCGATATTCAGCGTGAGGCGCTTCGAGACTTTCCAATCGTCGGCCAGATACCAGGCGTAGTATTTGCTCTGGGTGGCGTTCATGCGGTTGTTGAGAATGAGCTGCCCGGTTCCCACGCCGAGCAGGAAGGAGGCCATGGCATCGCCCGCGATCGCGGACGCCTGGTTGGGGTTCGGCCCTTGCGTGAAGCCGCGATCGAAAGTAAACCCGCCGTCGACGTTCGCGCCTTGCTCGACGTTGGCTTGCATCACCCGCCAATCGAAGCCGAACTTGAGCAGGTGGCGGGTAAGCACCTTCATGTTGTTGATGCCGAGCGAATGCGTGTTGTACGCCGCCGGCCCCCACTGCGACGAGAAGCCGTTCCCGAGAGTGTAATAGCCGGTGGGCTGGAATCCCGGAAACATGATTGCATTCGCGTTGCGCATGTAGGTTGGCAGGCCCAGTTGCACCGGGTCGAATCCTGAGCTGCGCGGGATGCGATTCTCCGTGGACCGCCCGTAGCCGTAGCGCACGCCGATCAGGAATGTCGGGCTGAAGTTGTGTGTCCAGTCGAGGGCGCCGTTGGTGAACGTGTCGGTGATGGTCACGCCGCCTTGCGCGATGCGGATATCCTCGGGGAAATAGTCCGGTGTGACGGAGTCATCGATGCGGCGCGAGACACGAATGAAAAAGCGGTTCCGCTCGTTGATATTCTCATCCACCTTCAGGTCGAGGTTGTCGATGTTGTTGACGCTCGATCCGGCGAGAAAGTAATTGTTGGCGCCCGTGTTCGGAGCGCCGGGCTTATTCGGCAGCGGATAATAGTTCACCACGTTCCGCGATACCGGATCGAACCGCCCCGCTGGAATCACATTGCCCGGAAAGACCTGACGAGTGAATCCGGAGCCCGACGGCGTGGTGGTGCCCGGGTCGTAGATGTTGATGAGCGCCGCGGCCGCGTTGCGCGTTTGCGAGAAGTTCCCGGCGCGCTGCAAGGCGGTGGGCATCGTGGTGGAAAGCTCGCTTGCCGATGTCTGGCGCAGAGCCTCGAAGCCGGCCAGAAAGAACGTGCGGTTGTGGCCGTTGTACAGCTTCGGGATCGTTACCGGGCCTGCCAGCGTGCCGCCGAACTGGTTGCGCTTGAAGTTCGACAACGGAACGCCAAGCGAGTTGGCGAAGAAGTTGTTCGCGTCGAGGTCGGAGTTGCGCAGGAACTCGAAAGCGCTGCCGTGCCAGTCGTTCGTGCCGGACTTGTAGATCAGGTTGATGATCCCGCTGCCGCTCCGCCCGAACTCGGCTGAGTAAGTGCTGGTCTCCACCTTGAATTCCTGCACGGCGTCAACCGAGGGAAAAATCGTGAAGCCTGAGATCGGGTTAGTGAGCGGCGTCGCCGAAGGGATGCCGTCCACCATCAGGTTGGCGCTCCCCGGGCGTCCTCCGTTGATCGAAATGTTCACGTTGTTGTACTTGTCCCCCACAGCGCCGATGACGCCCGGGGCGAGGAAAACGAGCGACCACGAGTTTCGTTCGTTCAGCGGGAGGTTCACGATACTGCGGTTGTCGATCACCTGGCCCATGGCGGGGCTGGACGTATCGAGCAGCGGCGCTTGGGCGGCGACCGATACCATTTCCGTTGCCGCGCCCAGTTCCATGCCGATTTCCAGACGGGCAGACTGGTTTACCTGTAGAGTGACGCCCGACCGTTCGGATTTTTTGAAACCGGCAGCCTCGACCAGGACGCCGTACGTACCAGCGGGCAGCGACGGCGCCAGGAACCGCCCGGCGCCGTCCGTCTTGAGTTCCGTGGCTACATTGGTTTCGGTGTTCGTGATGAGAACGCGAGCGCCGATAATCACCGCACCGGTCGGGTCCTTGACGAGCCCCTCCAACGAGGCTGTGATGGTTTGCGAGACGCTTCCAGGCGCGGCGCTGAGAAGCGCTAGCTAGTTGTAAGCCGAACTCCTTGGCCTTGGCGGTCGTGGTTCGGATGCGGTTCTCACGGTAGCGATTCTCATAGGCCTCTGCTCCTTCGTCAACGTAGGGTTGCCCCCAGCGGATCAGACGGTAGATCAAAACGGCCAACTTCCTCGCCGTCGCGAACACCGCAACGTCTCCGCCGATTCGTCGTGCGATCTTGCGGTAATACGCTCCGAGCGCCGTCGCGCTATTGCGCAGCGAAAGTGCCGCCATTCGTAACTCACCAGCAACGCGTGTGCTCGCCGTGTTCCGCCGTTTCTTCTTCACGGGCTTGCCCCCGCTCATCGGTCTGTGCGGCGCCAACGTCACATGCGAAACAAACTCTTTCTCGGTGGGGAAGCGGCTCAAATCCGGCCCGTATTCACTCAGCACAACCTGTACGGTCTCCACCCCGATCGCGTCAATGGTGGTCAGATCCACCCCGCTCATCCGGTACAGCGCCTCCCGCCCGGGCCAGGAAGGCCGCGATCAAGATGCACACCTTGCTCGACCTGCGTGGCCCGATCCCCACATTCATTGAGGTTTCCGAAGGAAAACTGCATGACGTCAACATCCTCGATGCCATCG
>JACQDF010000290.1 GCA_016201205.1 Acidobacteriota bacterium | reverse complement strand
CTGGCCAGCCAGGCGATCGCGGTTCCCGACCTCGCCAACAACCGCATCCAGCTTGCGCTCGTGGACGGCAGCAGCTTCGAAGTCGGCAAGAACATCGAGGAGTACTACGGCACTTCGTTTCCAAGAGGCGAACAGGCGCTGGATGCGCCCCGCCGCACCGAACTCAAAGCCAAAGACTTCAGTGAGCTCGAGATGACGCCGCTGTACGAGCAGGCGCGAGCAAGCCCGGAAGCCGCAATCGAGTTTCACCGCCGCCTGGCTCTGCCGGTGGCTTGCGTCATCCTTGCTTTGCTGGCTGTGCCTCTGGGCGTCTCTTCGCGCAAGCAGGGCAAGTCCGCCGCGTTCGTCATGGCGGTGGCGCTCGCGTTTCTTTACTACATGGGGCTGATCAGCCTGATCGCCCTGGCCCGTCAGCGGACGCTGCCTGCCGGGCCGAGCGTCTGGACGCCCAATCTGGCCTTCTTTCTTCTGGCGGTGATTCTTCTCATCCGGCTGGAAGCGCCCGGCGACCGCGACTTGGGCGCGATCGTCCGCGGCTTTGTCTCCGACCTGTGGAATTGGGTCCGCGGCCGCACGGTGCTGGCTCGCGCGGACCAGGGCCCGCGTTTCCGCCTCCCGCTGCTTCCGCAGATTATCGACACCTACGTTCTGTCCGCTTTCCTCTATTATTTTCTGATCCTGCTGGCCAGCTTCGTGCTGATGACGCACGTGTTCACGTTTTTCGAGCTGCTGGGCGACATCATCAAGAACCGCATCCCCATGCCGCGCATCGGCGCCTACCACTTTTTTCTCACCCCGAAGCTGATTTACGATTCGGCGCCGATCGGCGTGCTGGTGGCCGTGCTGGTCACGTTCGGCATTCTCTCAAAGACGAATGAAGTGACCGCCATGAAAGCCTGCGGAGTCAGCCTCTACCGGCTGGCGGTTCCCGTTCTGACGGCCGGCTTTGTCCTGAGCGGCCTGCTGTTTGCTTTCGACTACTATGTCGTTCCCGAAGCGAACCTCGTCCAGGACGCGATTCGCAATGAGATCAAAGGGCGTCCCGTGCAGACGTTCCTGCGTCCGGACCGCAAGTGGATCTTTGGACGCGGCGCCTGGATTTACTATTACAAGCACCTGGACCCGGCCGCCAACGTGATGGTGGGCGTCAGTGTGTATGAGCTGGACTCCTCCCAGATGAAGCGCCACATCTTCGCCGAAAGCGCCCGCTGGGAGCCCTCCATCCAGCGCTGGGTGTTTCAGAACGGATGGATGCGCGAGTTCAAGGGCATCCGGGTCACCCAATTCCAGAATTTTCAGGGCGGCACTGCGACCTTCCCGGAACTCGATGAGCCCCCCAACTACTTCCTCAAGGAAGTCAAGCAGGACAAGCAGATGAACTTCCACCAGCTTGCTCGGTACGCCGGCGAGCTGCAACAGAGCGGCTTCGACACCATCCGCCTCCAGGTGCAGTACCACAAGAAGTTTTCCGTTCCGCTGTTTGCCTGCATCATGGCGCTCATCTCGGCGCCGTTTGCGTTTCTGTCAGGCAATCGCGGCGCCATGGCGCCGGTAGGCATCAGCCTCGGGATCGCGATTTCCTATTGGGCGCTCAGCCAGCTCTTCGAGCAGATGGGGAACATCGGGCAGTTGCCGGCGCAGCTTGCGGCCTGGAGCCCGGCGGCGATTTTCGCGCTGGCGGGCGCTTATTTCATGATGCGGCTTCGGACGTAGCCGCAGAAAACCGGGGACAGGCTACTGGACAGGCTACCCTGTCCCCCGGAACGTCTCCTCGAGGAGAGGACGCCCGTGTTCAACCCGATGGTGTTCAGGCCGCCAAAGAAACGCGCATGCTCGATCTTCATGCAGTGGTCCATGACGACTTCCAGGCCCGCCTGCCGCGCCCTTTCGGCTGCCTCCTCGTGAATCACGCCAAGCTGCATCCAGACGACCTTGGCGCCAATCGCGATGGCGTCCTCGACGATGGCCGGAACCCAGGCCGGCTCGCGGAAAATGTCGACCACGTCCACCGGCTCCGGGATCTCCGGCAGCGAGGCGTAGCATGTGCGGCCGAGGACTTCCGCCTCCCGCGGATTGACGGGGATGACGTTATACCCTTCGGCCATCAGATAGATGGCGGCGAAATGGCTGGGGCGGAACGGATTCGAGGACAGCCCAACCATCGCGATGTTGCGATAGCGCTCGAGGATGGCCAGCCGCTGGGCCGCCGTCATGGCGAAGCGGCCGCGCTGGACGGACGAGCCGGCGCTGACGCCGTCTGACTGATTCATCGAGCCGCCCTCCCAAGCGCCTGGTCCAGGTCCCAGAGAATATCGTCGATCTCCTCCAGGCCGATCGAAAGCCGGATCATGTCGTTGGTGATGCCGCCGGCGATTTTTTCTTCATCGCTCAACTGCTGGTGTGTGGTCGAGGCCGGATGAATCACCAGGCTCTTGGCGTCGCCGACATTCGCCAGGTGCGAAAACAATTCGCACGCTTCGATGAACCGCCGTCCGGCGTCCATGCCTCCTTTGATGCCGAACGTCAGAATGGCTCCCGAGCCAAGCGGCAGATACTTCTGCGCCAGCGCATGATACCTGCTCGACGCCAGCCCCGGGTAATTCACCCACGAAACCGCGGGGTGATTGGCGAGGAACAACGCCACCGCCTGTGCATTGTCGCAGTGGGCGCGCATGCGAAGCTTTAGTGTTTCCAGGCCCTGCAGGAAAAGAAATGAGTTGAAAGGGCTCAGCGCCGGCCCGAAGTCGCGCAATCCTTCCACACGCGCTTTCATGATGAACGCGAAGTCGCCGAAGGTTTCCTGGAAGCGAATGCCATGGTATCCCTTGCTCGGCTCGAGAAGTTGGGGGAACCTGCCCTCGTTCCAGGGGAAGCGGCCGCTGTCGACGATCACGCCGCCGATCGAGGTGCCGTGGCCGCCAATGAACTTGGTGGCTGAATGCAGCACGATGTCCGCGCCGTGCTCGATGGGGCGGCACAGGTACGGCGAGGCAAAGGTGTTGTCGATCACCAGCGGGATGTTCGCTTCACGAGCGATCGCGGCGGCGGCTTCGATGTCGAGCACGTTCATGCGCGGGTTGGCGACCGTTTCCCCGTACAGCAGCCGCGTGCGGGGGGTGAGAGCGCGGCGGAAATTCTCCGGATCATCGGGCTCGACGAAGATCGTCTGAATGCCGAGGCGGCGCATGCTGACATCGAGCTGCGTATAGGTTCCGCCGTAAAGCGTGGTGGCGGCGACGATCTCATCGCCCGCCTGCAACAGGCTGGCGAAGGTGATGAACTGCGCGGCCTGCCCGCTGGCGACGGCCAGCCCGCCCACCCCTCGCTCCAGCGCCGCCATGCGCTCCTCGAACACCGCGGTGGTCGGGTTCATGATGCGCGTGTAGATATTTCCGAACCGTTGCAGGTTGAAGAGATTGGCCGCATGCTCGGTGTCGTGAAACACGTAGGATGTGGTCTGGTAAATGGGAACGGCGCGCGAGCCGGTTTCCGCGTCCGGCCGCTGGCCGGCATGCAGGGCCCGGGTGGCGAACCCGAAGACGTGATCTTCCGTCATCATTGAGATGATAATCAATGACGCTAAGTGCGCATCGGACAGGCGGCCGCCTGCTTACGCGCCGCAGCTTTGAGGCGCGCCCCGAGGCAGCTCCAGCGGCAGATTCGCTCCCTTCCACGCATCGAATCCTCCGGTGACGTTGGCCACCTGCACGAAGCCGGCCTTCTGAAGCAGGCTGGCCGCGATCGAACTGCGGTAGCCGCTCTTGCAATGAACCGCAATGAGCGCGTCCCGGCTCAGCTCCTCGACATGTCCGGCAAGCTCGCCCAGCGGGATCCGGACCGAGCCGGCGATTGTGCCGGCGGCCCACTCGGACTTCTCGCGCACATCCAGCACCACCAGGCCGTCGGGGTCTTGCAACTGGCGGTGCAATTCCTGCACCGATACTTGCGGCATCTGCTCGAGCGGCAGGCCGGCGCGAGCCCAGCCGGTGACTCCTTGGGCGAGATAGCCGCAGACGCGCTGAATGCCGACCCGCGCCAGCCGGATCTGGGATTCGCGAACGCGTTCGGTGTCTTCGGCCACCAGGACGATGTCCGTATCGAGGCCAATCAGGCGGGCCGCCCACGATGCATATTGGCCGGACAGGCCGATGTGAATCGAGCCTGGCACGTGGGCGGCGGCGAATTCGATCAGCGGGCGCGTATCAAGGATCACCGCGCCGGCCGGCCGCACTTGTTCCGGCGCCAGCGCCGGCGGCAGCGGCAGATTGGACAGCGCCTCTGCGCCCTGGCGATTCAATTCGACGTCGCGGAAAAAATACTCCGGCCGCGGAGGCAGGTCCGCCGTCATGCGGGCAACGAACTCCTCCTCGCTCGCCACCCGCAACATCGGATTCGAAGCGCGCTCCTTGCCAATGGTGGAAAAACGCTCGCTG
>JACQDF010000289.1 GCA_016201205.1 Acidobacteriota bacterium | reverse complement strand
TCTCCGGAAGGCGAAGGCTCCGGGCGACCGAATCCGGCACTTGAACCGTGATACTCATGACCTTAATGTGAGTGTACGTCCTGCGACTGGATCCAGGCAAGGCGCGGGCCATCGAAAGGTGGCCAGGCCGGGGCCGGCGTCGCGTCGGCAGCACCACAATGTCCTCATGATCAGAAAATGTTTCCCACTCTGAGGTGAGACACAATAGAGGAGTCATGACTCCCGCACTCCAGCAGGAAATCCAGGTGACCGGCAAGCTGTTCATCGGCGGCGAATTCCGCGCTGCCGTCTCGGAGAAAACCTTCGAGGTGACCAATCCGGCCCGGGAATCGCACTTGATGGCCGTGTCCGAAGGCGCCGCCGCCGACATTGACCTGGCGGTGAAAGCGGCGCAGAAAGCCTTCTCCGAAGGCCCCTGGCCGAAAATGAGCGCCGCCGAGCGCGGCCGCCTGTTATGGAAGATCGGCGATCTTCTGCTTGAAAACGCCGACGAACTCGCCCGCATCGAGACGCTGAACAACGGCAAGCCGATCTTCGAATCACGCCAGATCGACCTTCCGGCCGCGGCGGCGTGCTTCCACTATTACGCCGGCTGGACGACGAAGATTCATGGCGAAACGATCCCGGTGCCCGGCAACTTCCTCAACTACACGCTCCGCGAGCCGCTGGGCGTTTGCGGGGCGATCATTCCCTGGAATTTTCCGCTGCTGATGGCTGCCTGGAAGCTGGCGCCGGCGCTGGCCACCGGCAACACGGTCGTCCTGAAGCCCGCCGAGCAGACTCCGCTCACGGCGTTGAAGCTGGCGGAAATCCTCCGGCAGGCGGGGCTCCCGGCGGGCGTTGTCAACATCGTTCCCGGCTTCGGGCCAACGGCAGGGGCGGCGCTGGTCCAGCATCCGGGCGTGGCCAAGATCGCCTTCACGGGCAGCACGGAGGTCGGCAAGCAGATCATGCGGGAGGCCTCCGGCACATTGAAGAAGCTCTCGCTCGAACTGGGCGGCAAGTCGCCCAACATCGTGTTTGCCGACGCTGACCTCGATGCCGCCGTCCGCGGGGCCATCACCGGCATCTTCTATGGGAAGGGCGAAGTTTGCATGGCGGGCTCGCGGCTGCTGATCGAGCAGTCCGCTCACGATGCCTTCATGGAAAAGCTGGTCGAGCGCGCTTCGAAAATGGCCATCGGCGATCCGCTGCATCCCAAGACGCGCATTGGAGCGCTCGTCTCGGCTGCACAGATGAACAAAGTGCTCGGCTATATCGACGCCGGCAACCGGGAAGGGGCCCGGCTGGTCACCGGTGGAGAGCGGGCGCTGGTGGACGGCAAAGGCTATTTCGTGAAGCCGGCGATTTTCGACGGAGTCGCCAACAGCATGAAGATCGCCCGAGAAGAAATCTTCGGCCCCGTGCTCGCCACCATCGAGTTCCGGGACCTCCACGACGCGATCGAGCAGGCCAACCAGACCATGTACGGCCTGGCGGCCGCCGTTTGGACGCGCGACATCAAGAAAGCGCATCGCGCCGCCCGCGCGTTGCAGGCCGGCACCGTGTGGATCAACAACTACAACATGCTCGATGCCGCCTCCCCCTTCGGCGGATACAAGATGAGCGGCTTCGGGCGCGAATTGGGCCAGCATGCCCTCGACCTCTACACGCAGGTCAAGAGTGTGTGGGTCGATTTGAGCGAGTAGATGATCCATCCGATCGACCGGGCGCGCGCGATCGAGCGTTTCGAGCAGATCCCGCGCCTGTCGCTGGGGCACTACCCGACGCCGATCGAGAAACTGCCGCGCCTTCGCGCCGCGTTGGGCAACGCGCCGAAACTCTGCATCAAACGCGACGACTGCACCGGTCCTGGCTTCGGCGGCAACAAAGTGCGCAAGCTCGAATATGTGCTCGCCGCGGCGCAGGCTGAGGGCGCGGACACGGTGATCACCTGCGGCGGCGAAAAATCGAATCACTGCCGGGTGACGGCGATGCTGGCGGCGCGATTGGGCCTCGAGTGCGTTCTGGCGCTGAACCGGGCTTCGCATGAGGCCAAGCCTGCGAGCCTCGCGATCGGGCAATGGGTGGGCGCGCGCATCGTCTCCGTCGAGCGGCGCGAGCAGCGAGCGCCCGCCATGGAGCGCATGGCCGCAGAGCTGCGCGGACAAGGCAAGCGGCCGTACATCATCCCGTTGGGAGCATCGACGCCGCTCGGAGCGATGGGCTACGTCGCCGCGGCAAGCGTATTGGCGGCCCAGATGGAGGCGGCCGGGCTGCGGTTCGACGCGATCTTCCTCTCCTCTTCCTCCGGCGGCACTCACGCCGGGCTGGCGGCGGGCAGGGAGCTGTTTCTGCGCCCCGAGGTGCAACTGTACGGCGTCAGCCCGGATGATGCGGCCGCCTGCATCCAGGCAGCGGTGTCGGGCATCGTGCAAGGCATCGGAGCGCGGCTGGGCGTGACGCTCGATGCCCCGGTCACGGTGCTCGATGAATACATCGGGCCGCGTTACGGCGTGGAAAGCGAAGCCGGCCGCGAAGCCTTCGATCTGGTCGCCCGCACGGAAGGGATTGTGCTGGATCCGGTTTACACGGCGAAAGCCATGGCTGGGCTGATCGATTGGATCCGGAAGGGCAGGCTGGCGCCCGAAATGCGCGTGCTGTTCTGGCACACCGGCGGCCAGATGGCGTTATTTCACGTTTGAGGATGGCCCATCAGGCGCCTGGCATCCGGAACAAGGATTTCACCGGCACGGAGAATCCCGGCAGCAGGTCGGGTTGCTCCAACGAATCTTCGGGACCAAGCCACTGGTCCCGGTCCTTGGTGATGACGTGAATCTCCTGGCTGTTCGGATACAGCACCCAGACGGCGGTTGCTCCCGTGCTCCGGTAGTGCCTGACCTTCTCCGCGATCTGGCGCTGGGAATTAGAAGGCGAGACCACTTCCACGCACAAATCCGGAGCCTTCTCGATTCGCGATTTGGGGCCCAGTTTAACGAGCCGTTCCTGCCGGATGAAACAAACGTCGGGTTTGCGCCAGGAATCCTCATCCAGGATCGCGCCGGTCTCGGGGTAGACCCACCCGAGATGACGCCTGTTTTGAAGAAAAAAGGCCAGAGCGACAGTAACCTCGCTTTTTGCAGATTCGTGTTCGAAATCCTGTGGGGGCATGAGGACCAGTTCTCCGTGCACCAACTCGTAGTCATGCCCATCGTCCGGCATGGCGAAGAACTGCTCGAGTGTCAGGAGCGTCTTCTGCTGCATGTCTTCATTCTAGCGCCGCCAGCCGCGGCAAAGAATCCGTATAGGGTGGCCGCGCCACGCCTTTCTCGGTAATAATCGCCGTCACATAGCGGTGCGGCGTCACATCGAACGCCGGGTTCGCCACCCCGATGCCCTCGGGCGCGACGGCGACGCCAAATACGTGCGTCACCTCGCTGGCGGCGCGCTGCTCGATGGGAATCTCGTCCCCTCCGGCAAGCGTCAGATCCAGCGTCGAGATGGGGGCGGCCACGTAGAACGGCACGCTGTTCTCTTTGGCCAGCACGGCCACGCTATAGGTGCCGATCTTGTTGGCGACATCGCCATTGCGTGCGATGCGGTCCGCTCCGACCAGGACACAGCCGACGTCGCCTTTGCGCAGAAAATAACCGGCCATGTTGTCGGTAATCAGCGTCGTCGGAATTCCGTCCTGCGCCAGCTCCCAGGCGGTCAGCCGCGCCCCTTGCAGGAACGGGCGAGTCTCATCCGCGTAGACGGCCACCTTCTTGCCCGATTCGGCCGCCGCCCGGATCACGCCCAGCGCCGTGCCGTACCCGGCGGTCGCCAGAGCGCCGGCATTGCAGTGCGTCAGCACGTGCTTGCCATCGGGCACCAGCGGAGCGCCGTTTGCTCCGATCGAGCGGTTGATCGCAATGTCTTGCTCGCGAATGCGAAGCGCCTCCTCGATCAGGCGGGCGCGAATCTCTTCGGCGGGCCGGTTGGAAAGGCTCAGTGCGAGCCGTTTCATCCGGTCGATGGCCCAGAACAGATTCACGGCTGTCGGGCGCGTTCGGGCGAGCGTATCGCAGACGCGATCGAGGTCGCCGCCGCTGGCAACGCCGAGCGCGACGCCCATCGCCGCCGCCACGCCGATGGCCGGTGCGCCGCGAATCACCATCGTCCGGATCGCCTCCGCCACCTGTTCATAGGTGCGGCACGTCACAAACACGACTTCCCGCGGGAGCCGCGTCTGATCGATCATGACGACTCCTTCGCTGGTCCACCGAATCGTCTCCACCATTGATTAAGGCACCCAGTCGCCCCGTTGCATCACCAGCGCGCTGAAAAACGTCAGATTGTAAGTGGCGTGAGTCATCGCGGATGCGGCCGTCGAGCCGGTGAGATGACGCACACGCCCGAACGCCACCCCCGCCAGCAGCAGCAGCAGGATGTGCCGCCAGCTCCACGAATATTGCGGGCCGTGCAACAGCGCGAACGGCAGCGCGGTGATCAGAATGCCGCCCCACACGCCGAAAGTCCGCGTCAGCAGCGGCATCAGGAACCCGCGAAAGGCCAATTCCTCGCACAGCGGCCCGACGGTAACGGCGAACACGCCCGTCAGCATCATGGACACGCGATCGGTGATCAGATCGCGGAACGGCATGTCGATGTTTGGCGTCTGGAGAAAGATCCCCAGCCAGGCGATCGCGAACGCCAGCATGGGCCCCTGGACAACGGCGCGCCAGAATCCCTGCTTGGGCATGACCCAGGCCAGCGAGGACCAGAAGGGAGCCTCATAGCGCACACGGAACAGCAGAATCAGCGAGGCGAACCACAGCCCGTAGCCGATGAACTGCGCCGCCAGCAATTGGGCCGCCTTGCCTGGCCGGGAAGGGATGAACCAGACCAGCCCTTCCATCACCATCACCGAGAGCACCAGGCACGGCAGCCCCATGCCGAAGAACAGCGCGATGTCCTCGTACGTCCAGAACGGATACTGCAAGGAAGTGGGGACCTCGGCCGGCGGCGTTTCGGGCAGCCGTGGGCTGGGCACCATCGGCTCGAAATCCGGTTTCATGCCGTCCTCTCGATCAGGGCCGCCGCCAGCAGCGGCAGCATGAGCTCGTGATGGCCCGTGAGGGCATACCCTTTTCCTTCCCGCCGGGCGTGCGGGCGTTCCACTACGTTTACCTTGGGCCGGTAATGCTGAAGGAAATCGAAATTGGCGGTGGTGAACCGGGCCAGCGGATGGCCGAGGTTCCGCACGACGGAAACGGCCTTCAGGAAGACTTCGGGCAGGATGACGGCGGAGCCGATGTTGAGGTAGACGCCGCCGTCGTGAATCCCACGCAGCAATTCGCACAACAGGCGGAAGTCCTGGTGTGTGGCCGAGCCGATGGCGGCGGCGTCGGCTTTGGGATGCGTATGAGGCGTATCCGAGCCGACGGCGACGTGCACGGTCACCGGCACGCCGGCGCTCCAGGCCTTCAGCAGGACCGAGCAGGGAGCAAAGCGCGCATCCCCGATGCGCTCCAGCCTCGCGCCCAACGCTTCTCCCATTCCGATGCCCTGACGCGCTCCTTCCGCAATCGCCTCGTTCATCTCGCGGCCTGTCTCTTCCGCCGTTCCGAAACGCCCGTCCGGCAGCACCGCCTCGACGTCCTCGCTGGTGTGGCCCGCGATGCCGATCTCGAAATCGTGGATCGAAGCGGCTCCGTTCATCGCAAACGCCGTCACGAATCCCCGGCGCATCAGATCAATCAGAACCGGCGCCAGCCCGCACTTGATGACATGTCCGCCGAGCCCCCAGACGATGGCGCGGCCGCGTTCGCGAGCTTCCACCAGCGCGTCGGCAACGCGACCGAATTGGACCGCGGCCAGAACATCCGGCAGCGAATCGAGCAACCCGCCGATGCCCGAGCCTTTCACATAGACCTTGGCCATGTGCGCCATTGTGACTTTGCCGCCCCGGTCGGCAATGGGAATGGTGTTCAGGCCGGTGAGGTCCATCGGCTGCCGGGCGTATTTGCTAGGCAAGCTTGCGTCTTCCCTCCCCGTTCGTTCCCCGGGCCAGCGCCTGGCCCGTATGGCTCTTCTTGATTCGCATCACCTGCTCCGGAGGACCAGCGGCCACCAGATGCCCGCCCCGTTCACCCCCCTCGGGGCCCAGATCGATGATCCAGTCCGCCGACCGGATGACATCCAGTTGATGCTCGATCACAATGACCGTGTTCCCAAGATCCACCAGTCTTTGTAGCACGTCAAGGAGCCGTTTGACATCGTCGAAATGCAGCCCGGTAGTCGGCTCATCGAGGATGTACAGCGTCCGGCCAGTCTGGCGCTTGCTCAATTCGCGGGCCAGCTTGATGCGCTGGGCTTCGCCGCCGGAGAGCGTCGTCGAGGACTGGCCCAGATGGACGTAGCCCAGCCCGACGTCCACCAGCGTCTGAAGCTTCTGCTTGATCTGCGGGATGTTCTCGAGCAGCGCCAGCGCGTCCTCGACCGTCGCCTCGAGCAGATCGGCGATCGAGCTGCCTTTGTACCGCACCTGGAGCGTTTCCAGATTGTAGCGGCGGCCGCGGCAGATGTCGCAGGTGACGTACACATCCGGAAGGAAGTTCATCTCGATGCGCTTCAGCCCGTCGCCCTGACAGGCTTCGCAGCGGCCGCCCTTCACGTTGAAGCTGAATCGCCCCGGTTTATAGCCTCGCTCGCGCGACTCGGGCAGCATGGCGTAGAGGTCGCGAATGGGTCCGAACACCCCGGTGTACGTCGCCGGGTTCGAGCGTGGCGTGCGGCCAATCGGCGACTGATCGATCTCGATGACCTTATCGATGTTCTCGATGCCGCTGATCGAATCGTGCTCGCCCGGATCCTGCCTCGAGCCGTACACTTCCCGCGCCAGCCGGCGGTAGAGAATATCGTTGATCAGCGTCGATTTGCCGCTGCCGGAAACGCCGGTCACCACGGTGAGCGTGCCCAGCGGGATGGCCGCCTCGATGTTCTTCAGGTTGTGCTCGCGGGCGCCGTGAATCGTGAGCAACAAGCCGCTGCCCGGCCGGCGCACCGCCGGCGCTTCAATCTTCATGCGCCCGGCCAGATACTGCCCCGTGAGCGAGCGGGGATTGGCCTCGATCTCTTTCGGGGTGCCGTGGGCCACCAATTCGCCGCCCAGCCTGCCGGCGCCCGGCCCGAGGTCGAAGACGTAGTCGGCGCGTCCAATGGTCTCGGCATCGTGCTCGACCACCAGCACCGTGTTGCCCAGATCGCGCAGCCGCGCCAGCGTATCGAGCAGCCGTGCGTTGTCCCGGGGATGCAGCCCGATGGACGGCTCATCCAGCACGTACAGCACGCCTCGCAGGCGGCTCCCGATCTGCGTCGCCAGCCGGATGCGCTGCGCCTCGCCGCCCGACAGCGTCGCCGCCGAGCGGTCGAGGCTCAGATAGTCCAGCCCCACGGCGGCCAGAAATTCGAGCCGGTGCACGATCTCCTCGAGCACGCGGCCGGCAATCTGGCCTTCCCGCTCATTCAGCCTCCAACCTTTCACCAGCGGCCACAGCCGCGCCACCGGCATGTGTGTGAATTCGGCGATCGACAGCTCCTGGACGCGCACCGACAGGCTCGAGGGACGCAGCCGCGCGCCCTTGCATTCCGGGCACGTGGTGGGGCTCATCTGCTCGAAGAGCCAGAGCCGGTAATCCTCGCTCGGGGATTCGTCGTAGATCCGCTGCAACAGGCTGAGAATGCCCGGGAATCCGCTGCCGCCCTCGATCAGCAGTTTCTGCGTTTTCGGCGGCAGCTCCTCCAGAGGCTTGCTGATGTCGATCTTCAGCCGGCGCGCGGCGTCGTGCAGGTGGTGCATCATGAGGCTCGATCCGGCGCCCGCGCTCAGCCCGCCATCCAGCAGCGGTTTCGACGCATCGGCAATCACCTTGCCGGGATCGAACGACCACAGGCTCCCGAGTCCATGGCACGAAGAACAGGCGCCATACGGACTGTTGAAGGAAAAGGAGCGCGGTTCGAGCTGCGGCACGCTTTCCCCGCACTTCGGGCACGCCAGCTTCTGCGAATAGAGCTGCTCTTCCCCGTTCACCACCGCCACCGTCACCAGCCCGCCGGCGAGCCTGGTGGCCGTTTCCACCGAGGCTTCCAGGCGCTTTTCAAAACCCGGCTTGATCAGCAGCCGGTCGACAACGACCTCGATGGTGTGGTTCTTGCGCTTGTCGAGAACGATTTCCTCGTCCAGCGAGCGCAACACGCCGTCGATGCGCGCCCGCACGAAGCCCTGCTTGGCGAACTTCTCGAGATCCTTCTTGTACTCGCCCTTCCGCCCACGCACCACGGGCGCCAGGATCATGACCCGCTCATCCTGCCGCAGCGAAACAATCTGATCCAGAATCTGCTGTGTGCTCTGCCGCGTGATCGGGATGTGGCAGTTGGGGCAATAAGGGATGCCGATCGAGGAGTACAGCACGCGCAGATAGTCATAGACTTCGGTGATCGTGCCGACAGTCGAGCGCGGGCTGCGCGAAGTGGTCTTCTGCTCGATCGAGATGGCCGGGCTCAGCCCGTCGATCGAGTCGACTTCGGGCCGCTCCATCTGGTCGAGGAACTGGCGCGCGTACGGCGAAAGCGTTTCCACGTAACGGCGCTGTCCTTCGGCGTAGATGGTGTCGAAGGCGAGCGAGGATTTGCCGGAGCCGCTCAAACCTGTGACCACCGTCAGTGTGTTGCGCGGAATCTCGACGTCAATGTTTTTCAGGTTGTGCTGGCGCGCGCCGTGGACGGTGATTCGGTCGAGCATCGGGAAAGAGAGAGGCTTATCTTCAAGATAGCTTACCCGGCCAAACCGGCGCTTATCGCCCCAGGTTGAGGAGTTCCGTCTGAGGTCTATCCTATTGAATAGGAATCCTTTGGCAAGTGTGATGCCATGTGACATAATAGAGTGGTATGACACTGAAGATGGACAGAGCGGGCCGGATCGTGGTCCCCAAGCCAGTCCGGGATCGGCTCGGGCTGAAAGCCGGCATCGATCTGGAGTTGCACGAGACGGCCGGAACCCTGGTGCTCAGACCGGTCGCCCGGCGCGCCTCGCTGGTGCCGGAAGGCCGGTTTCTGGTCCACACGGGACAGGCGCCGCCAGGGTTCGATATTGTCAAGGCCACTGAAGAAGACCGTGAAGAACGAATGCGGAAACTGGCCGGAGTTTGAGGATCTATTTTGACACGTCCGTTCTGGTGGCCGCGTCGGTGCGGGGTCACCCGCACCACGCCTCCGCCATCCACGCGTTGGAGGCAATGGTCACGCAAGGTCACCACGGCTACATGAGCGCGCACAGTCTGGCGGAAGTTTACTCCGTGCTGACGCGCACCCCGTTTGTCCCCGCCGTCTACCCCAGCGAGGCCTGGCAGATCCTCGAAGTCTCGATCCTGCCGCACCTCGAGGTCGTCGCGTTGTCCGCGCTCGAGTACAAGGATTTGGTCAGGCAGTGCGCCGCCGATGGACAGATCGGCGGCCGCGTCTATGATTGCATTCACCTGCACTGCGCCCAAAAGGCCGAATGTGACCGGCTGTACACGTTCAACGTGCGAGACTTTCAGGTGCTGGCTCCCGAGGGTCTTCGAGAGCGCATTTGCGCTCCTTGAGGACGGAGCTACACTGGAGCCTCGCTCGGGGTTTCGTCGTAGATCCGCTGCAACAGGCTGAGAATGCCCGGGAATCCGCTGCCGCCCTCGATCAGCAGTTTCTGCGTTTTCGGCGGCAGTGTGTTGCGCGGAATCTCGACGTCAATGTTTTTCAGGTTGTGCTGGCGCGCGCCGTGGACGGTGATTCGGTCGAGCATATCGGCCTCAAATCCCCAGCCAGTCGGCAATGGTCTTGATCCACTCGTTGAACACGAGCTTCCGCGCCGGCCTTGTCTTCCACCAGGATGCGGGATCGAATCGCGGGGTCGGGGCGGCGACCATGCGGATTTCAGCGCTCCGCGCCACCTGGCGGTACACGCGCCCCGCCCGCCGGGTGTGCATGTCGCTGGTGACAACGAGGAACTTCCGCACCCCTTGGCTCTGAAGATATTTCCAAAGGATGGCCGCTTCCTCCCGCGTCGAGTTCGCCTCGATCTGCATGGGGCGGAAATAGGAAGCCGGATACCCATTCTGAACGGCCAAGGCGACCGCGGCATTGGCCTCGTCATGGCCGTACAGGGACATCGAGCCGCTGATCACCGCGAACGATGCCCAGCCTTGGCGGATGAGTTCCGCTCCTTTGAGAATGCGATTGCCCGAGGAGTCGCCGGCCAGGACTAACACGGTGTCCGCTTTTTCCGGCGCTTCTGCTTGAACCAGGTACTGTCCGAACCAGCCGAGCCAGGATTCGCTCGTGAAGATTGCCAGAAGGAGGACCAGCAAGGCGGCCGCCAGCAACCACCTGCGTCTGGCGTGGCGAGGCACTTACAATTACTTCTCGTCCGTGCGGTCGAGGTGGCCGACAGTTTTCAACCGCTGGAGCATTCGTTCGATTTCCACCTCATCTTCCGCGCGGACCACCTGATACTTTGGCGACGGCATTGCTCGCCGGTCGCTGCCCGAGGGCGTCGCTTCCCCCCAAAACTGGCGGTAGGGAATCCCATCGAGCAGGGCTTCGCGGGCCATCCGGCGAAGATGACGGAGCAAGGAGTTGGAAGACTCCAGACCGCCCGGATAAACCAACAGCGCACACCGATCGTTTGCCAAGGTAAGCTTCACGACAAGCGGGCTCACGAAACCGGTGCGATCCACGCGCCGGATCTCCTCCCAGCCGATCAGCCGGTTGCCGATCGCCAGATGGGTCGCATGCACTTCGATCGCCGGCAACAGGCTCAACAGCAGCATCAGGCCCCCGGTGGCCAGGAACAACCCCGTCGGAATCCAGGCCAGCGGCCAGCTTACGGCAAAGCAGGCACACACCAAAGCCAGCACCAGCGCAGCAACGCCGGCATATTGATACTGTTTCGAGGGCAGATAGCGCGTCATCCGAACTCCCGCTACTCTTAAGACTACCTTTCGGGCCGCACGCCGTCAATCTGCCCTGGCGCTCCCGTTTGGATAGAATATCGGCCTATGCACTCCATGGAAATACCAACCAGCCGCATGCGCTATGCCGCGGCCGCCATCCTGATGCAAGTGCTGCTGGGAGTCCTTTATTCCTGGTCGATTTTTCGAGGACCGCTGGCCCAGGCGTACGGATGGTCGAAGGCGGAGACGATTGCGCCCTACCGCTATTCGCTGCTGGTATTCGCGGCCGGCATGATTCTGGCTGGCTTCTGGCAGGATCGCAAAGGACCGCGCGTGGTGGCCAGTGCGGGCGGGTTGTTGCTCGGCACAGGCTGCCTGCTGGCTGCCTGGATGGGGAACACGGTCGGCGGACTTATCTTCGCCTACGGTGTCGTGGCCGCCCTGGGGGTTGGATTCGCGTATGTGACGCCGATTGCGACCTGTATCAAGTGGTTTCCAGACAAGCGCGGCATGATTGTGGGGCTGGCGGTGCTGGGATTCGGCATCGGGCCGCTGGTGTTTGGGCCGCTGCTTGAGACGCTGATCGGAAAAGATCCGGCCCGGCTCGGCGAGACCATACCGAGGACGTTCCTGATTCTGGCCGCAATCTTCTTTGTAGGGGTAGTCGGCGCCGCCCAGGTGTACCGCGTGCCGCCGGCCGGGTGGAAGCCGGCGGGTTGGAATCCTCCGGCCGGACACGCGGGCTCGGTGGACATCTCCCCTGGGCAAATGCTCCGGGGCTGGCAGTTTTACACCATGTGGGCTCTGTACTTTCTGGGGACCTCGGTAGGGCTGACGGCGATCGGCGAAGCGACACCACAGCTTCAGGAGATGGCCAGGACGAGCGCGCTGATGACGGCCGGGGCGGCGCTCGGGGTGATGAGCATCTTCAACGGGGCAGGGCGGCTGGTGTGGGGGAGTGTTTCCGACCGCGTGGGGCGCAAAGCGGCCATCCTCGGGATGTGCCTGGTTTCCGTAGTGGCCTGTCTGGGCGTGTTGCGCGAGGCGCGCGAGTTCACGCCGTTGCTCGCCGGTTTGTGCATGGTGGCATTTTCCTACGGCGGGTATCTGGCGTTGATGCCTTCGTTGACGGCAGACTACTACGGCCCGCGAAACGTGGGCGCCAATTACGGCCTGCTCTTTACGGCGTGGGGCATTTGCGGATTCGTCGTGCCAGGTTATTTTGCCGGCATCATGGATCGCGCGAAAGCAGGCGGGGATCTGGCCGGCGGCTATCGCGAGGTGTATGGAACGCTGGCGCTGCTGGCGCTGGTGGGCGCGCTGGTGGCGGCCCTGTTGAGGGCGCCGCGCCCAAGTCGAGAGGCGGCGACGCCCGCGTCCGAAAAGAGCACGTTGCCGGTTAGCGGGTCGACGACTTCAACGTCGACCCCGGACCGCTGAAAGTACGGACATGCAACCGAGATCTCTGTTTCCAGCTCTCTTTCTGTTGCCGGTGCTGTTTCAGGCCGGCTGTTCCAGCAAATTTGTGGTGCGAAAGCTCCCGCCCAACCCCGGAACCGGAACCGACCCCGACGGCATCGTCTATACCTTGCCGCGAACGGTCGTCAGGACCACCGTTCCCGTCATCCGGACCGACGCTGCGGAAGGACAGTACGTCGAATTCGCCGAGTTCTTTTTCCCGGAGGCGTACCGCAAGGAGAATATGGTGATGCCCGGGAAGGCAGGAAAGAGCTTCCGGGTCGACAAACCTGGATTTGAAACGGCTTCCGAACAGGATCCCGCGGAAATCTACTATGTCAAGTTGAGCCGGCGTGTGAGCGACTTCGAGTGGTTCAATGACCGGTCCGGGAAGCTCGAAATCAGCGCTTCGGGAACGCTCACTTCCGGCGAAGTAACGGTGACGAACATCGGCCCGGAACTGGCCATTGCAGCCGCATCGCTGGCGACCGGCATCCTGACAAGGACGGCGCTGGCAACGCCCCTGGGTGCGGGAGCTCCGTCCCCGGAGGTTCAGAAGAAACTGCCCACCTACATCGAGGCCTGCAAAAAGTACATCCTGAGTCCGACGTCCCAGGAACGGCAATTCTTCGACGAGATCGCTTCCGCGCCCGGTCTGGACGACTTCCCCGCCCAGCAGGACCAGCAGACATTCTGCGAGCTGCGAGAACCGCTGACAACAAAGTGTGACTACGATTTCATCAAGAACGCCAAGGACTTGAAGGCTCTGGCGTTCCGGTTCCGCCGCGCGGCCGCGGCGTGGCGCTCCATTCGCGACCTGGGCGAGGCGCTGGAGAGGGTGATCAGTTCGTCCACGGCGGCGCAGCCTGCCCAATCGCGGGCCGAGATCGAAGCTCTGCTGACGAAACGCTCCGAGGAACTCTTCCTGGGAACGGCGAAGGAGAAAGCCTGGACACCGATATTCCCATATCGGCCCGGGACCCATGGCCAGACCGTCCTGTTTTCCCTGGACCCGGAGAAGGGGGTCTGTCCCCTGGCGCCGGAGTGGAAGCAAGAGGGCCTCGTTGTTCCGTCAGCGTTCGCCTCTTCCACTTGCGAAGATAAGTCCCGCATCGAAGTGAGGCTGGCCCTCGAACGCTCCAGCCCCAACGAGCTCTCTGAAACCGCCAGATTGAATTTCACTCCCTACAACCCGGCCAACCCGCGCGGATTCCCACATCGCATCCCCTCGATCACCGTCGCCAAGGTCCTGTCCGGAAGCATCCCGAAGGAGTCTACAGAGAGAGTGTGGAAAGAAAGGGGACGAGCAACGCTAGCTGCTAGCAGTCGCTCAATTGGGACATACGATTACTCTCCCCTCTTCGCTCGGCGGATTATCCACTTCGTACAAGTTGAAGC
>JACQDF010000288.1 GCA_016201205.1 Acidobacteriota bacterium | reverse complement strand
GATTAACCCCAGTGCAGGAGTCAAGCGCATCGAAATCACTCCTCTTCCCCATGCTATACCCACCCGAATGTGCTACGCTGCGCGGGCGGGGACGGACCAGCGCTCTGGCGTTCACCGGAAGACGACCGCTGACCGCTGTGTATTCACCGCGAGCCGGTCCGGGCTTTACCGAGATCACTTCGCTTCAGCAGGCCATGGGCTCCCGAGAAACCCGTTTTCTCGCTAGGTGCTAGCGCAGGCTAGCGCAGTGTTCATACCACGTCTCCAGATGGGCCGCGATGAGGCGGCGGATGCAGTTCAACTCTCGGGCACAGGTCTTGTCCTCCCGCTCCACATGGACGTGCGGGGGCTCGCTGCAATCGAAGCTCGTGAAGAAGAACCGATACGGCCCGGGAACACCCTTGATTCGTGGCATTCAAAGCGTCGCTCCCGTAAAGTGCCCGACAGGCCATAGCATACCGCAACGTATGCGGCGATTGGCAGGATCGCCTCTACTATCCCTGCGGTGCCCCTAGCCAGGTCGCGCGGATGGGCGTCGCCGTGAAACCCCAGAAAGCGGCGGGGCCAGTAGAGATGGGCCTCCTCGGTGCGGCTGCTGTAATGCCGGGTGCGCGGGACTTCCACCGCGCGGTCGTAACGCCGTGGCGTCGGCCGGTCCCCGGGGCGCTTGTGGCGTTGGCGGAGTCGATAAACTCCCTGTGAGCATTCCGACGGACCAGCGACGGCAGGTTGGGAAGTCTGCATTCGAACAGAGAGTGGGACCGTCAAGGCTTTGGCGGAGCAGGCATCCCTTTGTCTGCTGGATCTGGAGGTTTCAGGCTCAAGGAAACCGGTTGGGAGGGACGATTGAAGATCTTAAGGTAGGTCTTACAGCAGGTTGGACGAACGCCAGTGGGAGATTGGGAGAGGAACAACCATATTCCCTTGAGCCTTCCCTTTCGTCATACGGTGTTGTTGGAGCAATCCCAATGCCAAATGCTAAGTGATTGATTCCCAGTACGGAAGCACCGGACAGTACTACTCCCAACGCAAGTAATTCTTTCCACCTACTTCCTTATGACCGGGTGAAGGGGGGCGAAAGACCTGCCGGGATTACTTGTCCGAGGCCGGCGGCGCGCTTGGGGGCCGCGACACCTGGCCCTTTCTGGCTTCGTCAATGGCAATACTGTTGACATCCAGTGTTAACCCGAGAGCCTGATCCAAGCCCACTTTAGCCCGGCTATACGAACTCAGCGCGGACACTTCCGAGGCCTTGGCGACCGCCAGGTCGCGCTGCGCCTGAATCACCAGAAAGATAGTCGAAGCGCCCAACTGGTATTTCTTCTGCTCGGCGTCCAGCGTCTGCTCGGCGAAGGTACGGGACTTCACGGCAGCCTGATAACCGGCGCGAGCCTGCTGCAACCCGATCAGCGCGTTCTGCACCTCGACGCGCACCTGGTTTACCTGCTGCTGCTGGCGTACTTCCTGCTGGCGGAGCCGCAACAGGTCGTTGGCCATGTCCGCCCGCGCCTGCCTGTTACTGAGGGGGATGTTCAGGTTGAAGCTGACCCCGTAGTCAGGAAAGTTGCGCCGGAAAACCTGGCCCAGCATGTTCGGAAAACCGCCGATGAAGTAAGGGGAAGCAGGAAGAGTGATCGGCGGCTGGCCTGGAATCAGGATCACATTGGCCGAGCCGGACAAACCGCTTTGGCGTGTGGTGGCGAGCAGGTCCAGAGCCGGCTTCAACTGGCTCTTGCTGCCTTCCAGGCCGATCTTGGTTGAATCAATGCTGATCCGGGTCTGTTCAATGTCCGGCCGCGTCGCCAGCGCCGTATTGACCAGATCCTGGATGGGCTGAATCTGCTCGGTTTCCGGAATGCGAATCGAGTCCGTCGCCACGATGCGGGTCTCGGCGAGGACCGGATTGCTGACGCCGGTGCGGCTCAGCGCATTCTTGAGGACGGTTTCCTGCTGGAGAAGGCGGGTTTCGGCGACCGTAAGATCCTGCTGGTTGCGGGCCACTTCGGCCTCGGCGCGCACGATTTCAATCGGCGCCAGGGTGCCGATCTCGACCTGTTTCTTGTTATCGCTGAGGAGCTTTTCGGCAAGCTGCAAGGCCTGCTTCCTTACTTTAACATCCTCGTCATAGCTGACCAGGTCCCAGTAGATATTGATGACTCCCGAGACAGTGCTGATCACCTGCTGCTTGAAAACCAGGTCGGCGACGGTGATTTCATTCCTCGCAATCCGGATGTTGCGGTTGTTGACCGCCCGGCCGAAGCCGCGCAGCAGGTTCTGCTGCACGCTGATGCCAAGGTTCCCTGTCCAGAAGGGGTTGATCTCGGCGCGCAGGACGTTGGTCCGCACATGGCTGCTGTTATAGTCCACCTGAAACGTGGTGCCGGTGAGGAGGCCTTTCTGGAACTGGAGAAACGGACTGTTGCTGCGGACCACCTGCGCGTTGACCCCGGTCGCAAAGGAGTTGGCGTTGATGCTGGTGCGGTGATTGAAGCCGTATCCGACGGAGAACTGCGGGTCGAGAATCGGAATGGTGGTGCCTGTTTGCGAAAAAACGAATCCGCCCGCGGAGACCTGGCCGGTTTCAGCGCCGCCGCCGCCACGAGCCTGAAACGTGCCGACTCCGCCGCCGCCGGACACCGAAGTGGCCACGTTGGTGGTCACGTTGTTCAGGGCTGTCGGGATGCCGCGCAGAAAGCCGCCGCCTTGGGCGCGCAGCAGCTCGGTTTCGGCCAGCCGCGGCCCGTAGCGCTGTAGCTCGATGTCGAGGTTGTTCTCCAGCGCCAGGGCGATCGCATCTTGCAGCGACAGGTAGATCCGGCCGGCGCGGACCAGCGCGTCGAGGCGATTGGAATTGCTGAGATTGATCGGCTCGACGTCGTGCATTTTGTAATGATCGAGCCAGTTGCGCATGCCGCTTCCGAACCTCCAGCCGGATGGCGCGGATTCAGCGGGCTGAGGCGACGGCTGCTGCTGCGCCTGAACCTGCGCTTGTCCGAACAGCAGACCCCAAACAGCGATGAGCGATATGGTTTTCTTCATAGGGAAAATGTCCTCGGAATAGAAACACTCAGAAAGAACGCACTGGATGGCAGGAGTGTTCCAAATGACATGGTACCAGCATGGAGGTTGCATCCTGGATGCCAGTCGGCGGTGGCGGGCATCTTGTTCAAAAGATTTGACTAAGGAAGATAAAGCGGCGTTGGCACAATGTTCGCATCTGGGAATCGGCGGCCGCATGGGGACCTGCTATACTGGGCCATTTGTGAATCAGGAACGCTGCCCGGTGCTCGATCTGTTTCAACAGACCGGCGCGTACCTGAAGGGTCATTTCCGTCTCACCAGCGGCCTGCACAGCTCCGAGTATCTGCAATGCGCGCTGGTCTTACAGCATCCGCCGCATGCTGAAAGGCTGGGGCAGATGCTGGCGGAGGCGATTGGCCGGCTCCAGCCGGACCGCGCCGTGAACCTCGTTGTTTCGCCTGCCATGGGGGGGTTGATCATCGGGCACGAGGTGGCCCGGGCGCTCCATTCGCGGCACCTGTTTGCTGAGCGGCTGGAGGGCAGAATGACACTGCGCCGCGGGTTCACGGTGACGGCGGCAGAGACGGCGGTGGTGGTCGAGGACGTCATCACCACCGGCGGCAGCTCGCTCGAAGTGGTGCAGCTTCTGAAGGAGCGCGGGGCAGACGTGCTATGCGCCGGCTCCATCATTGACCGCAGCGGAGGCCGCGTGGATCTCGGGGTTGCGCGGGCCGCGCTGGCCACTCTGGACGTGGTGTCCTACGATCCTGAGAAATGCCCGCTGTGCGCGCAAGGGATCCCTGTGATCAAGCCCGGCTCGCGTGGTGGCGCCTGAATGGCGGCTCGCAGGCTGAAGCTGACACTGATGTATGACGGCTCCGATTATCACGGCTGGCAGGTGCAGCCGCAACTGGCGACGATTCAAGGGACACTGGAAGCAGTGCTCGGAGAAATCGAAGGCAATCCGGTGGCTGTCGCGGGCTCGGGACGAACGGATGCGGGCGTGCATGCGCTGGCGCAGGTGGCTGCGTGCACCATCGACAATCCGATTCCGTTGCCCAACTTGCGAAAAGCGATGAACCGGCTTCTGCCGCCGGATATCCGGGTGATCCGGATCGAGGAGGCAGCGGCGGATTTCCAGCCGCGCTATCATGCAGTGACGAAGACATACGAATACCGCATCTGGCGGCTGGACGTTTGCCCGCCGTTCGAGCGCCGTTACGTCTATCACTTTCCGTATCCGATGGACGAGGGTGCGTTTGTGTCGGCCGCGGCGGTGTATGAAGGCACGCATGATTTCTCGGCGTTTGCGTCCGCGGATGAGAAAGATGAGCTGGGAGCTTCGAAAGTGCGCAGCATTTTCTCTTCGACCGCGGAACGCCGCGAACCGCTTCTGCTGTTCAGCGTGCGCGGAAGCGGCTTCTTGAAGCACATGGTACGGAATCTGGTGGGCGGTCTGATCGAGGTGGCGCGCGGCAATCTGACGGTGGAAGACCTGCGTGCGCTGCTGGAACCCGGCATCGCGCGCAAGCTGGGCCATACCGCGCCCGCCCGGGGCCTGTTCCTGATGAGCGTGGAGTATCCCAATGGCTGAAACTGCCAGCATCCTGGTAAGGCTCATGGGAGGGGATCGCCAGCCGTGGGCGGGACCGGCCGCGATCGTGCAACTTGTGGATCCCTTTGCTTCGAGCCGGAAGATTCTTGCGGAAACGTCGCTTGCCGCGGGCAAGGCGGCTGTCCGCTTTCTCGAAGTCCCGGCGGATCGCGGGCAGCGCTACGCGGTGCTGGCTTCGGCGAAGAATTATCGGGAGGCGGGCATCTACCCGGTGCAAGTCGAGGAGGGCAAGGAGACCGCAGCCGCTGTCATGCTCATCGGCCGCCAGCCCTCGATCGAGCTTGCTTCTTTCTCCTTTACGGTGCTGGAACAGGTGTCGCCCGCCTTCCACCGCGCCCTGCGCGGGTCTGGTGTGACCGAAGCCGATTTTCTTGGGCTGCCCCCCGAGCGGATCGCCGGAGCTCTGAATATCGAGGCAAAGCTGCGAAATACGGCTCTGGCCAACACGCCAGCAGTGCGTTCCGTTCGTCGCATCGGCTCGACGGAGGAAACCGGCGTTCAAGCGCTTCACCAGGACCGCGTCTTTGCCTGGGTGGATCCGGGGATGCCCGACCAGGTGCGCGCCGAAGTGGACCTGAACCGCTCGTTTATCGAACTGCCTGATTTCGCCAACGAAGCCTTTCATCGCGGTTACCCGGTGAGCTTCAAGCAGCAGGTTCCATTCGGCAGCCTTCAGTTGTCGTTTGCGCGCCTGCCCGGCGACAACGCCCTGCTGGCTGCGGACATCGACATCGACCTGTTCACCGACATCGGCCACTTCGGCGAGGTCCTCACCAACCACATCCTGAGCCGGAAGACGGATCCGTACACGGTGTACACGATGCTGTTCGATCAGGGAATCGAGCCGCTGTATGCAGTGCGGGCGTAAGCGCACCGCTCCCTTACTTACGGTCGCGGCTCTGTTACGGAGCCGCGCGCGTCAGCAAGCGGTCCCGCGCTACTGCGGATCTCCGAACACCGTAACAATCACCTCGCGGCCGCGCGGGCGGTCATCGAAATCGCACAGAATGATCTGCTGCCACGTGCCGATGCCGAGGCGGCCTTCGCAAACGGGAAACGTTTTCGCCGTGCCCATCAACGCGCTCCTCAGATGCGCATAGCCGTTGTCATCGCCCCAGCGGGCATTGTGGGCGTAATTCGAGTTCGCGGGCGCGATCAGATCGAGTGCGCGGCGCAAATCGGAGATGCAGCCCGGCTCATACTCGAGCGTGCTGATGGCCACCGTCGAGCCTGTGCCGCTCACATTGACCATGCCCGTACGCACTTTGCTGGCGGTCACAATGCGTCCGACTTCCGCCGTGATATCCAGCACGTCGGTGTGCCCTTTGGTGCGCAATTCGATCTTGTCCTGGAAGGTTGCCATACGCAGGATTGTAACGAGATACAATTGCCCCGTGAGGCTTACAATCCCGCTCGGCTTGATGGCCGTGGCCGGTTGGCTGGCATGGAGCTTCGGCCGCCCCCCGGAAATTCCCTTCAAGAAGCACGAAATTGATCTCGGCGCCAATGAATCCTGCACCTTCGCCGACATCAACGGCGACGGCAGGCTCGACATTGTCTCGGGCGAGAACTGGTATGAAGCGCCCAAATGGACCAGGCACAGGTTCCGCGAATTGGCCTATGTCAACAACTACATCGACGATTTTTCCGATCATGCGATCGACGTCAACGGCGACGGGCGGCTGGACGTGGTGAGCTGCTCCTGGTTCAGCCGGCGGATCGCGTGGTGGGAGAATCCGGGCAAAGCGGCGGACCTGTGGAAAGCGCATGAGATCGACAACGGCAACAATGTCGAGTTCTGCTTCCTGGTGGATCTGGACAACGACGGTAAGGCGCGGGAGCTGCTGCCGCAATTCGGAAATGCGAAAGCGCCTCTGGCCTGGTATGAGCTGAAGGATCATGCCTGGGTGAAGCACATCGCCAGCCCGATGAGCTACGGCCACGGAATTGGCGCGGGCGATGTGAACGGCGACGGGCGCGCGGATATTCTCACTCCGAAAGGATGGCTGGAAGCGCCGGCCAATCCGCGGCAGGAGAGCTGGCAGATGCACGCGGACTGGGATGCAGCCGGCGGGCTCGGATTCCTGTATGTGCACGATGTGAACGGCGACGGCAGGAATGACATTGTCACCACGATGGCGCACGACTACGGAGTGTTCTGGCTGGAGCGCATGCCGGATGGCAAATTCAAAAAGAACGTGATTGATGATAGCTGGTCGCAGGCGCACGCGATGACGCTGGTGGATCTGAACGGCGACGGGCGCAAGGATCTGCTCACCGGCAAGCGCTTCATGGCGCACAACGGCCGTGATCCGGGCGAGAAAGAGCCGCTGGGCGTCTATTGGTATGAGCATCAGCCCGCGCCGGAAGGCAAGGGACTGCTATGGACGAAGCACGTGATCGATTATTCGACCCGCACCGGAGGCGGCATGCAGATTCCGGTGGCGGATCTGGACGGCGATGGTGATCTGGACTTTGCCGTGGCCGGCAAAAGCGGACTATTCTTGTTTGAGAATCTGACAAAGGGGAAGAAATGAATACGCGGCGGACTTTTCTGACGACGGCGCTGGCGGGCGCTCCTGCACTGCTGCCTGCCCAGTCGCCGAATGAAGCAATCGAGGTGGCGGTGATCGGTGTCGGCAACCGCGGCTCGTACCTGCTGCGGCACGTGATGAACGTGGCTGGCGTGAAAATCGTCGCCTTGTGCGACCTCGATGAGCAGCGGCTCGCCGATGCGAAAAAGCGCGCCGAGGAGAAAGGCTTTTCTCCGGCCACGTACACCGACTTCCGCAAGATGCTTGACGAGAGGAAGGACATCGAGGCGGTGATCATCGCCACGCCGGTGGATACGCACAAGGGGATCGCCGTGGCCGCGCTCGAAGTAGGCAAGAACGTGTACTGCGAGAAGCCGATGGCTGTACAGCCGGACGATGTGCGGATGATGGTGAATGCAGCCAACAGCGCCAAGGGCATTTTCCAGGCTGGCTTCCAGTTGCGGCATGATCCGAACCGGCGCGCCTCGGTCGAGTTCATCAAGGAGGGCGGTCTCGGCAAAGTGCTGTATTGCCACGGCATGCGTCACACCGGCGATCTGCCGCGGCAGACGCTGTGGTACTTCGACCGGGTGCGCTCGGGAGACAATATCGTCGAGCAGGCTTGCCATATCCTGGATCTGTTCGTCTGGACGGTCGGCAAGCCGCCGTTGCGGGCATTCGGAAGCGGCGGCGTCAGCCTGTACAAGGACATTCCGCCGGGACGCACCACGATGGACAATTACAGCGTGATCTACGAATTCCCGGATGACGTGCGAGTCAATTTCAGTCACATCTACTTCGATCCATCGAACTTTTCGGGAATCAAGGAACGCGTGTGGGGCGAGAAGGGCGCCATCGATCTGGCCGAGGCCAAGTGGATGGAGCTTGGCAAGCGGGGCGAAAACAAGCTGGAAGTGGCCGATGCCGGCAAAGACTCGACCTTCTTGTCGCTCGAGGCGTTTATCCACAACTCGCGCTTCAAGCGCAAGCCGCTCAACAGCGCCGAGTCTGGACGGCTTTCCTCGCTGGTGGCTATGATGGGACGGAAGGCGATTTACGAGAAGCGAATCGTGACTTGGGAGGAAATGAATGTTTGACAGATTGACGCGGGGCCAGTGGCTGATCAGCCTGCTGGCGGGCCTCGGCTTCGGCCAGGACAAGATCAAGCAGCTTTCCACAGAGGAGCTCGAGAAGCTGCTGAAGGACGAGAAGAATCTCTTCTTTCTGGATGTGCGAGAGCCCAAGGAGATCGAGGAGCTGGGCTCGATCAAGGGCTACGTGAACATACCGCTCAGCCAGATCGAGAGCCGGCTGAAGGAGATTCCCAAAGACAAGGTGATTGTCACCGCTTGAAACCGCGGCATTCGAGCCGCGCGTGCCGCGGACACACTCATCAAGAATGGATACAAAGTGCTGGGCGCCTGCGGGCTCCAGGACTGGAAGGAGAAGAAGAAGCCACTGGTCTATCCGAAGAAATAACGGAGGCGGGTGTGGGGTCAGGCTTTCAGCCTGCCGCCGGGCTTCCGCCCGGCGCGGCACTCAGCGCCGGCTTGAAAGCCGGCGGCTGGAGTTTCTACATTTCTCACGCGGCGGCGGCGCGAACCAGGGCAGAATCGGTGGTTTGGAAGCCGAACGGGGCCAGCAATGCAGGTTGTTGCGCCATCTCCTTGCGTAGGAGCGTGATCAGATCCAG
>JACQDF010000287.1 GCA_016201205.1 Acidobacteriota bacterium | reverse complement strand
TGAGCGCCTGCGAGAGGCTGGTGCCGAACCGCTCGCTTTGCACGATCATCGCCGCCAGCGACTTGATATCTTCGATGCCAGTGCGGCGCACCAGTTGCTGAAACGCCTTCGAGCGCTCCTGGCCCGCCTTCACCTGCATGACGACGGTGTAGAATTCACTCGCCAGCGCGGGATAGATGTACTGCAATTCTTCGCTCACCCGCATCATGGCCTGGTCCAGAGCAAGCCCCGTGCCGAGCACGATGCCGAGCAAGTCGATCGTGTCGGGCAGCGCTTGCTGGAGTTTCTGCCGGTAACGGCGGACCAGGCGATGCAAGATCTGCTGGGGAAGCAGCCAGCCGAGCAGGAAAGCGGCCGTCATGCCGCCGAATTTCTGGGCGGCGTTGTTGTCCTTTTGCAGATAAGCCATGCCGGCGAGCATCAGCAGCAGGAACAACGTCTGTCCGATGGCGTAAAAGACGACCGCGCTTCTTTGGCGGATGCCGGCCTGGGCCAGCTCCCGCTCGGTCGAGCGGATCCAGTCCTCGCCCCCGGGCAGGAGGCTGATGATGTAGAGAAGGAGATTGGCCAGACCGCCGCCCGCTCGCCGCCGCGGGGTGCGAGCGGTGGCCGCCAGGGAAGTGGCTTGCAGCTCTTCCAGCCGGTCCCCGAGCGGGTCCTCGCGCTCGGAAAGCAGCAGCCATCCGGACCACGCCAGCGTCACCACGATCGCGAAGAACGCGGCGAAAACCAGGATCGCAGTCAGCATGGCGCGCTCCTAAAACCTGGGGCTGGCGATCTTCCGGATGATCAGAATGCCGAGGATCTCGGAGACGATCGCGTAGGACAGAAACTTGCTTCCAGTCTCGTCCGTGTAGAGCAAATAGATGTATTCCGGCTTGAGGAACCAGAAGCCGAGGCCCACCACGACGGGCATGCCGCACAGCAGGCCGGCTGAGAAACGCTGCTGCGCGGTGGCGGCATGCATCTTCGCAGCCAGATTCAGACGCTCGCGGATGAGCAGAGAAAGGTTGTCGAGCACGCCAACCATGTTGGCGCCGGTCTGGCGTTGCAGAATGAGACCAGTGATGAAAAACTTGAGATCGATCACCGGCACTCGCTTGCCGAGCCCGTGCAGCGCGTCCTCGAGCGGCGAGCCCAGCGCCATCTCCTCGATCACTTTGCGGAACTCCATGCGGACCGGGTCGAAGGTTTCCTCGGAGACGGTCTCCAGCCCGCTCTGGATGTTGTGGCCGGCCTTCATCGAGCGGTTGAACAGATCGATGGCGTCGGGAAACTGCTCCTCGAATTTCTTGAGGCGCCTGGCGCGAACGCGCAGAATATAGAACGCGGGAAGGGCGGCGAACACGAAGGCCAGCAGCAGGCGCAGCAGAAACAGCGAAAGCCCAAACACGCCGAGAAGCAGGTAGATGGCCACCCCGGTCACGATGGAGACGGCAAAGACGTCGGCGGCGCGGTACCTGAGGTTGGCCTGCTCGATGAACTCCTGCAGGCGGCGCAGCAGGCCGACCCAGGCCACGAAGTCGCCGACAAAGGCAAACGCGCCACGCTGCTCGCGGCGGATGAGGTCGGAGGAAGCGATGCTGCGGCGCTGGGTGGCGCGGGCGCGCAGATCGCGCATCCGCTGCCGTACCACGTTCTGGGATTCGTTGGCGGGAACCGCCCAGACGTAGTAGGCGGCGGCGAACAGGGCGCCGCTGAAAATCAGGAACGTCAGGAAGATCATCATCGGGTGCGCCTACTCCTTGAGGACGACCTCCTCCTGAAACACGGAAGGCGACAGGTGAATCCCGAACGCCTTCAGACGGGTCATGCACCGCGGCTTATGGCCGGTGGCGCGGAACTGGCCGAGAATCCGGCCGCGCTGGTTCACCCCGGTACGCTCGAGGATGAAAATGTCATCGAGCACCACCAGATCCTCGACCACCTCGCGCACTTCGGCGATCGAGGTCACCCGGCGGGTGCCGTCGTTCAGACGGGCGGTATGAATCACGATGTTGACGGCCGAAGCGAGCATCTGGCGGATGACGCGGTCCGGGATGTTGGCGCTGGCCGTCATGACCATTGTTTCCAGGCGCGAGAAGGCGTCCCGCGGGGAATTGGCGTGGCAGCTTGTCATCGAGCCGTCATGGCCGGTGTTCATGGCCTGCATCATGTCGAGCGCTTCCGGGCCGCGGCACTCGCCGATGATGATGCGGTCCGGCCGCATGCGGAGGGCATTGATCACCAGGTCCCGCTGGGTGATGGCGCCGGCGCCTTCAATGTTCATAGGACGAGTCTCCAGCCGCACCACGTGCGATTGCTGCATCTGCAGCTCGGCCGTGTCCTCGATGGTGATGACGCGCTCTTCTTCGGGAATGAAGCGGGAGAGGGTATTGAGCATCGTGGTCTTGCCGGAGCCCGAGCCGCCGGAGATGACGATATTGAGCCGCGCCTCGACGCAGCCGCTCAGGAAATCGAGCATGCCCGTGGTGAGCGTCTCGTTCTTCAGCAGATCTTCAGTGGAAAGCAGCTTCTTGCCGAAGCGGCGGATCGACATCACCGGGCCGATGAGCGAAAGGGGCGGGATGACGGCGCAGACGCGCGAGCCGTCGTCGAGGCGGGCGTCGACAATGGGCGAGGAATCGTCGATGCGGCGGCCGATATTGGAAACGATGCGGTCGATGATCATCCGCACATGGCTCTGATCCTTGAAGCGGATGTTGGTTTCCACCATTCGCCCGCCGCGCTCGACGTAGACGCTGTCGAACCCGTTGACGAGGATGTCGCTGATGGTCGGGTCTTTGAGCAGCGGCTCGAGCGGCCCGAGGCCGAACACTTCGTCCAGCACCTCCTCAATCACGCGCTCCCGCTCGGCCACGGTCATGGGGACGGACTCGTCGCGGACCAGCCGCTCGACGACGTTGCCGATCTGCTCGCGGACACCGTCCTTGTTCAAGGATTTCAATTGCTCGGGCGTCAGCGAATTCAGCAGCTTGGAATGGATCTGGGTCTTGATGCCGAACCAGCGGTCGGAACCGCTGCCAGGCCGGACCAGGGGACGCGTGCTCATAAGAGATTAAGAAGCCTCATCATAAAGAATCGAAGGCGCATCGCTATGCCGATTTTGCCACAGCCTCCCTCACGACTCCGGTCGCCTTGTCCACAAAAGAGCGGAACATGCGGTCCAGCTCGGCGGCCGCCTCGCGATCGGAAACCATGGGCCTCGCTTTGTTGATCGCGGAGAGGAACACCGGCGAGCTGGGAATTCCGTAATAGACAGCCTGGTTCAGGGTCTGCTGCACCTGCTCGATGCTGGCATGAAACGGGTCGTTCTTTTTCTGATAGCGGTTGATCAGAATCTTGATCTGATCCTGGCTGAAGCCGGTGCGCATCAGGAAAGAAAGGTAGCGCTGGGCGTCCCGGATGGCCGGGTATTCCTGCGTGATCACCAGAAAGATCGTGTTCGAGGCCTGAAGCGCGCCCAGCACGACATCGTCGTTGATGTTCTTGCCGGCGTCGATGACGATGGACTGATACTTTTCCACCAGAAACGTCGAGAACTCGCGGAACATGGGCTCGGTGAAGTAGCCCCGCTGCTCGAGCGCGTCAGGCGGGCCGACCAGAAAGAAGCCGAGCGGGTCCCGCGTCACAAACCCTTCAAACAGGGCCTGGTCCATGCGGCCGACGTTCTCGCCGACTTCCATCAAGGTGTATTGCGGAGCGGCGCCGACGTGCAGGCAGACTTCGTTGCCGGTCCAGTCAAAATCGAGCAACACGGTCTGCTGTTTGCGCTGCGCCAGCACACTGGCGAAATTGACAGCCAGGGTCGTCGTGCCGACGCCTCCTTTGGCGCCGAGGAAAGTGTAGATCTTACCGAGGCGGCTGGTGGTGGTGGAAACGCGTCGCGGGGCGCTCTCCAGCCGTTGGATCGCGTCCCGGAACTCGATGCGCTTGAGCGGCTGGGCGAGAAAATCGCTGGCCCCGGCGCGCAGGCAGGCAAGCACGGTTTCCCCGTCGGCCTGGTAGTTGGACGCGACGACGTAGAGTTCCGGGACTGCCTGCTTCACTTTTTGCAGCGCCGCCAGCGCGATCTCCGAGTCATAGGACATGTCCATGACGAGAGCCGCCTCCGGGTGCCGCTCCAGGTCCTGGAGCACGCGGATATACAGCGTGCTGGAAACCTCCGGGTACTCGGAGAGAACTTTCGAGTTCTGGATGTTCAGCAGGTTCTCGCGAACCGTTTCCCGGAAGTGTTCGTCATTGGAAGCGATCAGCAGGCTGACGGGCATTCATTCTCCTTAGTGTGCCGTCCCGCATACCGCTTGCTTACGCGCGCGGCTCGGAGGCGCTGATTCTGAGCCGCGACCGTCAGGGAGCGGATTGTAATATCTAGGATGGGACATAACATTATGGAAGGCACTCCTCGCTGTCGGCAGTGCAGCCGGCGCTCTCCATGGGGACGCTGGTCTGGAAGTCGGGCATCGCCAGCGGCGGCAAGCCGAGGAAGCCGAAAAAGGACCGGAACTCGTAGCTGGTGATGCGGACCCGCACAATGTCCGGCACGCAAGCGGCGCTGCACTCGCCCAGATCGCAACTGAACGCCTCCATCTCGCCGGAATCGGCGTTGCGGCCAAAGTAATCGACCTGGATCTCGGCCGGCCCCCCGGTGAGCTGGTCGCGGTCCCAGGTGAGCGGGAAGTTCTGGCGCATCCAGGTGCGCACGTTGTCCCCGTCGGACTGCCAGCAATGCGTGCTGGCGTAGCGCGCCCCCTCGCGAGTGAAGTCAGCCACCGAGTGCCAGACCCAGAGCAGCTTGGCGGTGAAGATGATCATCATCGTCATCGGCAGCAGGAGCGCTGAATACGCGAGCATGAACTCGATGGTGGCTTGACCGGCAAGGCGTCGAGGCATGGCGTTCAAGTCCCCTGGTACGGCACGCGGACGCGCGGCCTTAGCGGAATCGGGTCCACCGGCAATTGCGGGATGAGGAGACGCACGGAATAGCCGTCTGGGATCGAGACTACGATGTAGTCGGGCCCCGATCCGCCGTTGGCGGTGTCACAGCCGGTGTCCGAGCATTCGCATTCTCCGATTTCGCCGGAAGCGCTGGTGAAGCGCTCGATGCGCACCTGGATCTGCTCGGCGGCCAGATTGCTGATGTATGGCTCACCCGAGCCGTCGGTGGCGCCGGTGAGGGCGAAGGTCTTGGCGGCCTGGACGGTGGTGTCGGCGTCGTCGCAAAAGTTGACGCCCTGCTGGGTGCCGGCATAGCGGGCGACCGTGTAGAGGATCTTTTGCAGCGTATAGAAAGTGTAGGTGACGCGGCCGATCTCGATCATGCCGAGCAGCAGCAGCAGCAGGATCGGCAGATACATCGCGTTTTCAAGCAGGATGCTGCCCAACTGGCTACGTCTCTTCATCGGTGCAGCACCACCTTTCCGGGTCCGGCGGTGACCCCGCAATCGCCCAGCCTGCCTTGCTTGAGCGGCATGACGCTTCCGATGTAGGTGGCGATGAATCGCCCGTTCGGGTCGTTCGGTGCAATGCCGGCGCTGTTTGGGTTGGGTTGCAGCAGGAACTGGCGGAAGCCGAGGACGTTCATGGTGCCGCCGGGATTGAGCGCATCGACGATGGCGACTGTCAGAATGCGGCGTGCATTGCCCGCATAGGCGGCATAGTCGTCCAGGTCGCTGAGATCCGTATCCGGCTGGTACAGAGCGGTGAGCGTGTCGACTTCAGCAATGTTCGTGCAGCCCTGCACCAGCGAGTTGTCCATCCGCGCGGCCAATCCGCAAAGGAAAGCAGTCACCGCTGTCTGCACGGTGTTGGTGTTGCAGCCCAGTTGCGACGCCGTCGCCCAGATCTGCTCTTCGGTGTTGATGCGGAAACAGGCCAGCGCTTCCGTGGTGCTGGGCAGCAGGCCCTGTGCGCCGACCCGGAACAACTGCTGGGCGTCATCGGTGTAGACGCTGAGCTGGTCATTGGAGCGGTTCAGAACGATGAATGGAACACGCTGGGTGGTGCCGGCGAGCGGCTGCGGAGGCGGCGGGCCGCTGCAAATGTAGCCGAGAGTGTACTTGGTGTTGGCGGTGAAGCCGAAGTCGGTCGTGTCGCTGTTGTCGATCGGCGCGATGGCGATGGGCTCGGTGCCACAAGCGGTGCAAACGGGCGCGCTGACGCCCCCGGCCGCCCGCACGCGGACCGGCACTCTGCCTTCCTGTCCCAGGGAGAGGAAGCGCCAGAAGATGAGAGGCGTTTCGCCGGTCAGCTCGATGCGAACATGCCTGGCTTGGGCGCCGCCGACTTCTCCCGATCCGCCCGTGGTGTCCCCTTCCCCGGTGGCTTCGGCGGCGGTCGCGTAGAAAGTGGGATCCAGAATCTCGCTTGTCAGCGAGCCAGTCGTCTCCCCGATGTTCAGGCCGCCGAAATCGTACTTGTTGCCGAATCCCGACGAAGTTTCGACGATGCGGCGGGCGGCGTCGCCGGCGTCGGTGGTCGAGGCGTCGGTGCCGATGAGGCGTCCGGCGGCGGCGGCGGCCATGGCTTCGGCTGCCGTGCGCAGCTCGCCGCGGGCCAGGTACAGACGTCCCAGGTCGACGGCGAAGCCCATCATGCCGAAAAACACCGGCACCATGAGCACCAGTACGTGAAAGGACACACCGCCGGCCTGTGCCAACCGCTCCCTAACGGTCGCGGCTCGGAAGCGCTTTCTGAGCCGCGCTCGTGAGCAAGCGGAGGTGTCAACCTGAAACAGTAATTCCATGACAGGCTCTTATGGCTTCTGGTGGCCGCTGGGGCCGACAAATTGCGGCTTCTGGCTCTGGCTCTGCGGCTGGCGCTTGTCCTTCTTTTTCTTCTTTGCGTCCTGCTTGGCCTTTTCTTCTTCCGCCGTTGGCAGGAAGGGCTCGATGGTGGCGGGCAGCTTGGCGGCTTCGCCCGGATCGAGCGGCTTCACGAACCTCGGTGTGATCACCACCAGCAGCTCGTCTTGTGACTTCTTGACGGAGCGGCTGCGAAACAGGGTGCCGAAGATAGGGATGTCTCCCAGGCCGGGAATGCGGCTGGCAACATGGATGACCCGGTTGTCGATCAGGCCCGCAATGGCGAATGTCTCCCCGTCCTTGAGAATCACTTCGGTTTCCGCACGCCGCGTGGACACGGCGGGAATCTGAAAGCCCTGAAGCGTAACGGCGTTGTTAAAATCGAGCGCGCTGACTTCCGGCGCCACTTTCAAATGGATGGCTCCGTCATCGGTCAGCGTGGGAGTGAAGCCGAGCTGCACCCCGAATTTCTTGAATTGCACGGTGATCACCGGGGCGACGGCGCCGCCCGTTGTGGTTGCCGTCAGCGTGGGGAAGGGGAACTCGCCGCCGGCCAGGAAGCTGGCTTCTTTGCCTTCCACGGCGATCAGGTTCGGCTCCGCCAGGATTTGCAGGAGGTTGCGCGCCTGAAGGGCCTTGATCGTGGCGCCGATGTTCAGATCGGGCCGGAACAGAAAGATATTCAGCAGATCGGCGAAATTGATGGTCGAGTTGGCGAACTCCTGCTCTTGAAACTGAAGCTGGGAGAAGCGCGGCTGCTGGTACTGCTGGGTCGACAACGCCCCCAGCATCTTCTGATTGCGGCTGAAGTAGTTGAAGCCCAGATCCGACATGTGGGCGCGGTCGACGCTGGCGAATTTCACTTGCAGCAGAATCTGCTTAGGGGCCGGCGGCGCCGGCAGCTTCAGCATGTTGACGACGGTCTTGGCATGGGGTGAAGCGATGGCTTCGGCCCCCTTGGATTCGCCAGCGTCCTTCACCGTTCCTGTCAGGACCAGCTTGTCTTCATTCCCGCTGACGGTGACGCCGGGTAATCTCGACCGGATGTCCTTGAGGACGGAATCGAATGTGGTGGTGTCGGCGCTCACACTGATTTCGAAACGGGCCGGTATGTTCCCGGTTTCCCACACAATGAGCGTCGTCCTGCCGGCGGACTTCGCGTTGATCATGATCTCCCGTGGGGAAACGACCACGGCGTCGGCGATCTTTGGCTCGGCGATCACCACCCGTGTCAGGTCGCGCTCAAACTGAAGCAGCTCACCACGGCCGACCAGGAGGTTGATGTCGCGGACAGGGGCGGTTTGCGCGGCCAGCGCGGAACAAGCCAGCGTGAACAGCCCGATGGGCCTCCACAACGAGGGGAATATGCTGTTTCTAGCCACGGCCTAGTGAAAAACCTCCTGAAGGTGCTTGTCGCCCTTGTACACGTCCACGATGAATTTCGGCTTGGGCGGCTCTTTCTTTTCCTCTTTCGGCTTCGGAACGGGTCCGACCGAGCCGTCGGGATTGACCACGACCGCCTCACCCGCGGTAAGCCGCCGCCAGACTTCGTCATTGCGCAGATTGGGGATGCGTCCTTTACCGGGCAGCTTCGGGCCCAGGGCGACGTTCAGGTCCGAAGCGGTGACGACAGTCTCGTTTTCCTCGCTGACGTTGGTGTCCAGAGGGTTGCGCAGCGCCAGGCTGATTCTGCCCTGCTGGCGAGCGAATTCGAGCTTGGCTGCCTGGTCGGGAGTCACCAGCAGGGTCGCGGCCCGGCTGCCTGAGGAGGAAGCCTGCGGTTGCCCCGGCCCTGCCTGCACGGCGCTGGCCTCTGTCATGCGCCCGATGGACATCACGACTACGTTTTGCAGCAAGACAGTTGTCACCGCCTCGTTCATCGAGCCGGTGCGCGTGAACAGGATGTCCACATGCGAGCGCGGCTGGATCAGTCCGCCGGCCGCGCTGGAATCAGTAATCAGAACGGAGACGGCGCGCTTGCCGGCTTCGATGGTGGCCGCCATCCCTTCGACGCCGCCCAGCGTGCTGAGCTTGTTGGAGACCATCACCTCGTTGGTGTTCACCGGGAACAGGAGCACGCGGTCCAGGGAAACCTGCTGGTCCTTCATCGCGTTCTTCGGCAAGTCTTTTTCCGGGATCGCCACCAGTTTCACGTCGGCCTGTCTGAGACGCGTGCCGGCGGCCATATCGCGCGCGGCGGCCACGACCTTCACCATCTTCTCGGTCTTGGGACCTTGCGTTTTGGCGTAGACGAACCAGCTCATCAGGAAGGCGCTCAGCAGTGCGGCGCCGAAGATCATCAGCACTTTTTGGCGGTCCAGATTGCCCATATCAGTTCCTTGCCAGCAGTGTGGCCACGTCGTCGCGATAGACGCGTTTCCAGCCCCAGTGTTCCAGCCCGTCCACGAGCGAGTAGCGATTGGGGAGCAGTGCGTGAGTAAACCCCCACGCGTTGACCAGGTCGCGCCAGCCGGGACGAGCCTCGATGAGCCGGATGTAGTCCTTCATGAGGCCGGCGCCATAGAAATCGCTTCGGCCGTCGAAAAAAACTTTTCGGCGGCCGGAAAACCGGTAGATGAGATAGCCGCCGTATTTGTCGGGCGCCAGCAGGCGAGCGCTGTCGGGCAGCTTCTCGACGGCCGCCGCGGCCATCACGGGAAACTCCGCAGCCGGGAAATTCACGCCCGACGCCAGCGCGGGCGAACGCATCAGGATGACGGCGAGCAGGACAACGGCGGGCGCCCACGCATAGCCGCCGCAACCGGCGTCCAGTTGGCGGAGGCGGCGGGAATAATCGAGGAACCTGCCGATCAGAGTGGCCAGCCCGCGGCCGAGGCCGGTCTCCTCGAGGGCCGCGGTGAAGGCGCCGTTGGCCAGTGGAAGCGCCACCAGAGCCACCAGCGGAAGAGCGCGTGCCGATCTGAGCGCCAGCGCAATCAAACCGCAAGCCAGCAGGAAGTGCTCGACACGGCGCCGCCTCAGGGCGAGTGGAGCCCCCAGCATGGCCAGCATCAAAGTCAGCAGAATCTGCCCCGCGCCCTCGGCGTGAAAATTGAAGCTCTGAAACTCGCCCACGTGCGACAACAGTTCCCGGTCATTCAAATAGCGCCAGACGTGCCAATGCAGGTCCAGACCATAGGGGTTTACCAGCGTGCCTGCTGCTCCCCAGATGGCGGCCCACAGGTGCGAATTCGGAGCCGGACCTTCGTTCCAGAGCCGGCGGCGAAGATAGGATCCGGCTGCATAGACCAGCGCCAAAACGGGAAGAAAGAAAAAGCTGGCGTGCAGGTTGGCCCACAGCGCGCCCGCTGCCAGCCACGCCATGGCGTGCCACCAGACAAAGCGCCCCGGAGCCCGCTCCAACGCCAGCAACACCGCAAGAATCAACAGCCAACTGAACACGTGAGGACGCGCCAACCAGTGCAGGCTGAGCGTGGTGAGCATGGGAGCAGCCATCGCGCAAGCGAACAGGAAGTTTCCGCCCACCGCCCAGTGCAGCCGGAACCACAGCCAGACGCACACCGCTCCCAGCAGGGCGAACAGGATCGCCACTCCCGGCAGTTGCCCCAACCGATACGCTCCAGCCATGATCAGATCCGCACCCCATTCCCAGGCAAACCAGGGCTGGCCGGACTTGCTGAACGAGTAAGGATCCGTTCGTGGCAAGGGTTGACCGGCCATAAGAGCCTCCCCGACGCGAAGGTGCCACCCGGTGTCCGAATCGCGGAACAGCCGGCTGGCCCCGTCGCCAAAGAACAGCCCGTAAAAAAGCGCAACCGCGGCAACCAGCAAGGCGACATCCGGCATCAGCCAGCGCGAAGCGGAAGCCATCTTTGCCGGTACCGTGAACGCCGCTGGCGCAGCGCCCGCGCGGGTTGCACCAAGAGTCCGGGTCAATCGCTTCCGTTATTGTCCGGTGGCGCCGATGCTGGTCAGCCCTTGGGTGATGCTCGAGTAAAGGCTGACCACGGCGGTGGACAACTGGTTGACGGTAGTGATCAAGGCCAGACCCACAGCCGCCACGATGAGAGCGTACTCGACCAGGTCCTGGCCACTTTCCTCTTTCCAGAGGCGAATCAGATACTGCTTCATAAAGGAGATCTCCTTCTACTACTATTTCACCGCAGTGAGTCCCTGTTGTTGGGGACGGGACGATTGCTCGATGCCTGCCACCGAATACCAGACTTTTTTCATGAACCGCTTCCAGCCGCCCGGCTTGGGTGCGGCCGGCTGGGGCAGCGCCGCGGGCTGTCCGTCGAGGCTGGACAGAAGCGCGAGGTTCTTCAAAGCCGGTGCGTGATCTTTCTTCAGTGTGAGCGCCGTTTCCAGTTGCTTCCGCGCTTCGCCAAATCGCCCTTGCTCGATCAGCACAGCCGCCAGATTGTTGTGCGCCGTGGCCGGGCCGGCGGCGGACTGCCATTGTTCCAGAGCAAGTCGTTCCGCTTCGGGCCCGGGGTTGCGGGCCAGCGCCAGGCCGAGATTGTTGCGAGCGGTCTCCATGCGCGGGTCCAGCGCCAGCGCCCGGCGAAAATGCGCGATGGCGTCGTCTGTCTTCTCCTGGAGCAGGAGATTGTAGCCAAGATTGTTCAGCAGCCTGGCATTCGATGGATTCAGCGACAGAGCCGCCCGGTGGGCGCTCTCGGCAGCCGCGTAGTCGCCTAGCTCATCACGGAAAATTCCGAGCCAGGCCGGAGAATCCGGGCTGGAAGGCGGGTGCTTCGCCAGGAATCGGTCCAACTCGTCGGCGGCCCGCCGCGTCATCCCCTGTTCGTGCAGCGTCTGGGCAAGCAGCAGGACTACCTTCGGCTGTTCGGGAAAACGCTCGACGCACAACCTGTAGTGCTCGACGGCCAGCTCCGGAAATCCCATCCGGCGGTAGTGTTCCGCCAGCTTCAGGCGCACCTCGAGAATGTCCGGGTTCGAGGCCATCTGCTCACGAAGCTGGCGCGCCACCGCGTCGCCATCACCTGCGTCGATGGCGTTCTCGATCTGGCGCTGCATCACTGTCTGGACTGCCGTGGCGCGCGTTCGGGTTACAACATCTCCGGCCAAACGGCGGGAGCATGCATCTACTAGGGCAAGAGAGCAAAGCAAGCCCGCCAACGCGATGAGTTTCATGGCAGTTTCTCGAATTCCAACTGATCGCCAACCTTCGTCGAACTGGCACGAGCCGTACCTGCGGGCAGCTCGAGGACGGAATGGGCCCGCAAGCAGGCAGAAAGACGCCGTCGCGCCATCGTTTCCTTGATCTTCAAAACTTTGCGGGACTTGCAAAGATACAGGACGTCGATGTCAAACTTCATCCCGAAGGTGTGGACTGCTTCGCAGGGAACAATCCACAGACCCTGCCCAGGGACCAGGTGATCGTGCCGAAGCAGACCGATCCGGCGAGCCTGGCTGGTGTCAGCCACATCGGCCGATTCGGCAAGCAGGGTGTCGCGGGTGAGGTTGCGCACACGGATACTACGCAAAATGACATCAACCCGCGTTCCCGTCAAATGTTTCGGTTCTGCAGGCAAGGAAGCGACCGTAGGTTAGGCTATCGGATTTGGGCAAGCGGATGCAACGTAGTTCAGGCCTTGGGGTACCGCGAGTCTGGTTGGGCCGGCAATCGGGGAAACACCTTAGACTTGCTCCAATTTCCAAAGAAATTTTGCTGAGTGTAGGGTCCGGCTGTCCTCACCGGCGCCGGGCTACGCCGGCGTCTACGGCCGTGCGCGCGCACCATCTACCTTGATTTCTGCACATTACGGCAAATCCGGACGCCTCCTCTCCGGTTTTCCCTGAGGTCCATATTCCTCAGGAAATGACCTGAAATTTGGTACAGATAGTCCTTGTCTTCACCCCAGGACCTTGTTACTATGATACAGGTCATGATAGACCGGTTCCGCGGAGGAGAGATGAGATATCTCATACCAGTTATCTTTGCGACAGTGGGGCTGATGGCTCCTTCAGCTTCGGCTGTTTCTTTCAAGAACGTTGTCGGCGGTGTCTGGAGTACGGGTTTGAATGACTCGGCCGTTGTGCTCTCAGGCGGGAGCGTCGACACTCATTACACGATTATCAAGCTACCGACGGGTTGCGCCGGGCTGGCATGTCAGGAAACCGCAACACCTGGCGATGATTTCGGCCCGGCTTCCTACGTGGTGTTAGGACCGAATGGCACGTTCCCGATCATGTCCGGGGCTTGGATGAACAATGACTCTTCATCACAGTGGATCGGGCCGCGCGCGGACCAGACCAATCCCAGTACGGCCGGTACGACATGGCCCAACGTGGCGCCATTTTCGAGCAACACCGACTTCTACGTCTACCGCCTGGTGTTTGATCTGACAGCGCTGGGGTTGAATCCAGCGACGGCGAACATCACCCTTGGTTGGGGCGCAGACAACGCCGCCGCCGGGGGAAGTCCATCCCACATTCGACTGTGCTCGATCGCCAGCGCCTCGGATCCGGTCTGCGGATCGGGCGCGCAAGTAGCGGGATCATCTCCCGCCGGCTTCACTTCTCTCACCTCAGTCACGCTTAGTTCCGGTTTTGCCAGCGGACTGATGGCTCTGGACTTTATCGTGTACAACGCGGTCTTAGCTGGCACCGGCCTTAACCCCGCTGGTATGCGCGTCAATATCGTTTCCGCTGACGCCGCCGCGTCGCCTATTCCTGAGCCCGCTGGCCTGAGCCTGATTGGCTTGGGTCTTCTCGGCATCGGGTTCATCCACCGCAAGCGCTAACCTCTTTCCTCCTTCTCCAAAGGCCGCCCTACGTAGGCGGCCTTTTGTGTCGATTGCAGGCGCCGAGCCAGAAAAACCTGCCTGTCGCGTGCACAGGGGTGGTGCTCTCGGGTGGGAGCGTCGCCCCGCATTATACGATCGTGAAGGTGCCCACGGGCTGTGCGGGCATCGTGTGCGAAGAAGCGCCCGGGCGATCCGTTCGGACCGGCTTCCTACGTCGTTCTGGGGCCGAACGGCACGTTCCCGTTGATTGGTAGCGCCTGGCTGGCCAACGACGCCAATTCACAATGGCATGCGCGTCAACATCATTTCCGCTGAGGCCGCAGTCGCTCCCATTCCTGAGCCTGCGGGTCTTACGGCTGGTTGGCTTGAGGTCTGCTCGGCATCGGGTTCCTCCGACGCACGCGATGAAGTCCTGGTATCCTGAAATCGGAATCCTTCCTCCCGAGTGTATCCGCCTTGAAAATCGGTTTTGTCAGTCTGGGGTGTCCGAAGAATCTCGTTGACACGGAAGTCATGATGGGGCAGGTGAGCTTGCACGGTCACCAGATCACGGCCAGCCCTGAAGACGCCGAAGTGATCGTGGTCAACACATGCAGCTTCATCGATCCCGCCAAACAGGAATCGGTGGACACGATTCTGGAGATGGCCGAATACAAGAAGACGGGTTCCGCCAGGAAGCTGATTGTGGCCGGCTGCCTGGTGGAGCGGTACCGGAACGAGATCCGGGAGAACATTCCGGAAGTCGACCATGTCATCGGCGTCAATGAGATCGAGAAGATCGCAGCTCTGTGCGAGGGCGGGGAAGCTCCTTCGAGCCGGCTCGATCCGTACCTGTATCAGGATGCGACTCCGCGGTTGCGGGCCACGCCGCGTCACTATGCGTACGTCAAGATCGCCGAGGGCTGTGATCATCCGTGCACGTTCTGTGTGATCCCGCAGTTCCGCGGCCGCTTTCGCAGCCGGCGGCTCGAATCCGTGATCGCGGAAGCGCGCCGGCTCTTTCAGGAGGGCGTCCGCGAGATCAACCTGATCGGCCAGGATACGACCTGCTACGGCGAAGATCTGGGTCTGAAGGACGGGCTGGCGCAATTGCTGGAGCGTCTGGCGCGAATCGAGACTCCTCACGCCCGGTGGATCAGGTTCCTGTATGCCTATCCGAACAAGGTGACCCAGCGGCTGCTGGACACCATTGCCGCCCACGAGGCGCTGGTGAAGTACATCGACATTCCGTTGCAGCACGCCAGCGCTTCGGTGCTGAAGCGGATGAAACGTGGCGCGGATGGCGACATTTTTCTGAAGCTGCTCGAACGCATCCGGCGGACGATCCCCGGCGTCGCCATTCGGACCAGTTTCATCGTCGGCTTCCCCGGAGAAACCAAAGAGGACTTTGAGGAGCTGCGCCAGTTCGTGGCAGCGGCGCAGTTCGACCGGCTGGGCGTGTTTACCTATTCGGATGAAGAAACCAGCGCCAGCTTCCGCTTGGAGGACAAGCTGGACGCACGAACCAGGCAAAACCGCAAACGGAGTCTGATGGCTTTGCAACGGCGCATCTCGCGGGCGCGCAACCGGCGGTTGATGGGCGCTGAATGCACGGTGCTGCTCGAGGGGCCATCGAAAGAAACGGACTTGCTGTGGGAAGCCCGCCTTCCGGGACAGGCGCCGGAGATTGATGGCGTCTGCTATGTCAACGACGCCAACGGCGGCGAACTCCGGCCCGGCCAGTTCCGGCGGATGCGGATTACCGAGACGCATGATTACGACCTGGTCGGCGGATTGGTCGATGCTGCGCCAGCCGGGCCCCCGCCGCCCAAGACGCCGTGGTTTCCAATCCTGCACTCCAGCCCGGCCACCACGCAACGGTTATGAAGTGCCCTGTCTGCCCGCAACAGAACGAAGGCGAGGGCTAACAAGCTGCGCGCTGCCGCCTTGCTGGCTACCTGGTTCGGATGCGGCTACGCGCCGGTGGCGCCGGGCACCGCGGGATCGGCCGGCGCACTGGCGCTGGCATGGCCGTGGCTCGTGCTGTCCGGCGCCAGACCGTGGACATTGCTGATTGCGGCCGTCCTCCTGCTTTGGCCGGCAATCCGCGCCGCCGATATCGTCTCCAGGCAATCGAATGCCAAAGACCCCGGTCTGGTCGTAGTGGACGAGGTGCTGGGACAGTGGGTGGCCATGGCGGGCATCACCACCGTCAACTGGAAAAGTTGTCTGGCGGCGTTTCTGTTGTTCCGCGTGTTCGACATCTGGAAGCCGGTTCCGGCGCGGCAGCTCGAATCGCTGCCGGGCGGGTTGGGCATCGTCGCCGATGACCTGATGGCCGGCGTCTATGCTGCGCTTGTGTTATTCGTGGCAGGGTGGTTCAATCTTTATTAACGATGGCCATCTTCAAGGATTCGGAACGTCCGGAAATCAGTCATGTCAGTCCCGCCGCCGCCATTCCGGGCGGCGAGTTTCAGATTCGCGGAAAGAATTTCGCGCGAACGGACCGGCCTCGGGTGATGTTCGGAGACGTCACCGCGCCGGTGATTATCGGATCGAATTCGCTGGTGATCGCCCGTGTTCCCGACGGCGCATCCGTCGGACGCATGGTTGTCGAGTGCGGGTTGCAGTCGTCCGGCGCGTGGCAGTGCGGGATCGGCGTGCAGATCGCCGACAGCCTTCATCCGGTGGCGAATCCGGCCGTCGATGCACTCGCCAACATCTACACGACCTTCAGCGGGTCCCGCGGACAAAAGACTCCGGTATCCGTTTACCGGATCGATGCCAGCTACGACGTCAAGCCGCTGGTGACCGACATGATGAACGCCACCGGACTGGCGCTGGACCGGGAAGGCATGCTGTACGTCAGCAGCCGCCATGACGGCATCGTCTACCAGGTGACGCCCAGCGGCAACATGTCGGTGTACGTCGAAGGCATGGGTGTGGCGACGGGAATCGCTTTCGACGCCGAAGAGAATCTGTACGTGGGGGACCGCAGCGGCACCGTCTTCAAGATCAGCCGCCAGCGGCAGATCTACGTGTTCTGCACGCTGGAGCCCTCGATTGCCGCCTACCACCTGGCTTTCGGCGCTGACAGTTGCCTGTACGTGACCGGGCCGACGACTTCCAGCTTCGACTGCGTGTACAGGGTCAGCCCCAACGGCGAGGCCGAGGTTTTTTACCGCGGCCTGGGCAGGCCCCAGGGAATTGCGTTTGACGCCGACGGGAACCTCTACGTCGCCGCTTCTCTCGGGGGGCGCAAGGGAGTGGTGCGCATCGATCCGAACCGCAGAGCGGATCATTTCCTTTCCGGACCCAACATCGTGGGCCTGGCCTTCACACCGTCGAAGGCCATGGTGGTGGCCTCGAACAATGCGATCTACCGCGTCGATGCCGGAGTCAAAGGATTGCTGCTGAAATAACAGCATCGTATGGATGCCGCCATCATCGCAGCCGGCTCGGAGATGCTGACTCCGGACCGGGTAGACACGAACTCGCTCTACTTGACGGACCAGTTGAACGCACATGGCGTCGAGGTGGTTCTGAAGCTGGTGGTCGGCGACCATCGGGCGCGACTGGTGGGAGCGATGCGGCATGCGCTCTCCGAGGCCCACATGCTTTTTGTCTCGGGCGGGCTGGGGCCGACCGAAGACGACCTGACCAGGGAAGCGGCGGCCGAATTGTGCGGCCGTTCCCTCGAGTTCCGGCAGGAGATCTGTGACGCCATCGAGGCACGGTTCCGCCGCATGAACCGCAAGATGGCGCAAGTGAACAAGCGCCAGGCCTATGTGATCGAGGGAGCGACCCTGCTGCCGAATGCACGCGGCACGGCGCCGGGCCAGTGGGTTGAATTCAGCGGCCGTCATATCGTGCTGCTGCCCGGGCCGCCCCACGAAATGAAGGCGATGTTCGAGGAGCAATGCCTGCCGCGCCTGGAAAAGCTGGCCCCAGGGCTGGTGATCCGCACTCGCCTGTATCGTGTGGCGGGAATGCCTGAGTCCGATCTGGATCAACTGATCGCGCCCGTGTACCGCAACTACGTCAACCCGGCAACAACGATTCTGGCGGCCGCGGGCGACATCCAGGTCCATCTGCGGGCGCGATGCGCCACCGCGGGGGAGGCCGAGGCGATGCTGAAAGAAGTGGGGGATCCGATCGCCGAGCTGCTGGGGGACCGGATCTACTCATCGAATGGCGATCCGCTCGAAGCTGTCGTAGGGAAGCTGCTTCGTGAGCGGGCGATGACGGTGTGCGTGGCGGAAAGCTGCACCGGAGGCATGGTGGCCGAGCGGATCACCTCCGTGGCCGGCAGCTCGGACTACTTTGCCGGCGGATTCCTGGCGTACAGCTACCGGGCCAAAAACGCCTTGCTGGGCATCGACCCGGAGCTGCTGCGCGAGTACAAAGCGGTGAGCGAGCCGGTGGCGCGGGCCATGGCGGTGGCTGCGCTCGAGCGCTCCGGCGCCACGCTCTCCGTTTCCGTCACCGGCGTCGCCGGTCCGGGACAAGGCGCCGAGACCGAGCCCGTCGGCGCCGTCTGGGTGGGCGTGGCCAACGCCGATTCCTGCCGCGTGCGGCGGTTCCAGTTTGCCGGTGACCGCCAGCGCATCCGCTCGCTGGCCGCGCAAACCGCGCTGGACATGCTGCGGCGGTGCATTCTCGAGAAAGCGCTTCCGAGGCGCGACCGTTAGGGAGCGCCCTTAGGTGACAACCAGCACCTGTTATCATCGAATCAACAGCCGTCGCAAACCTCGGATGATTGTCGAAACAGAGAATGTTCGCTTCCATTCCCTCGCTCTCGATTGCGGCGTGACACTTGCGCCCGTCGATGTCGCTTATGAAGGGTGGGGTGAGCTGAATCAGGCGAAAACCAACGCCGTCCTGATTCTGCATGCGTTCAGCGGAGACGCCCATGCGGCCGGCATCAGCGCCGAAACAGGCAAACCGGGCTGGTGGGACAACATGATCGGCCCCGGCAAGGCCTTCGATACAAACAAATACTTCGTGATTTGTTCGAACGTGCTGGGCGGCTGCCGCGGCACAACCGGCCCTTCGTCCCTCAATCCGGAGACGGGCCGGCCTTACGCAATGTCGTTCCCGCTGATCACGATGGGCGACATGGTGCGGCTCCAGAAGATGCTCGTCGAGCATCTGGGAATCGAGCGGCTGCTGGCGGTGGCGGGCGGCTCGATGGGCGGCATGCAGGTGCTCGAATGGGTCGTGCGGTATCCGCAAAGCGTGGCGGCCGCGTTTCCCATCGCCGGCACCGCGCGCCACAGCGCGCAGCAGATCGCCTTCAATGAAGTGGGACGCCAGGCGATCATGGCGGATCCGGACTGGAACGGCGGGGATTACTATAGCGGCAAGCCGCCCGGACGAGGGCTGTCGGTGGCTCGCATGGTCGGTCACGTCACTTACATGAGCGACGATTCGATGCGGGAAAAATTCGGCCGCCGTTTGCGCAACAAAGCATCACCGGTGTTTTCCTTCGATGACGAATTCGAGGTGGAAAGCTACCTGCGCCACCGCGGCACGCAGTTCGTGGACCGCTTTGACGCGAATTCGTACCTCTACATCACCAAGGCGATGGATATCTTCGACCTGGCGCAGGGCTTCGGCTCGCTGGGTGCCGCGCTGGAGCGGTCGCAGGCGCGATTCCTCGTGATCAGCTTCACGTCGGACTGGCTCTACCCCAGCTATCAGTCGCTGGAAATTGTGAGCGCCTTACGCAGCAGAAACCGCGACGTCGCCTACTGCGAGCTGTCCTCCAACTATGGCCACGACGCCTTCCTGGTGGAGGTAGGCGAACAGACCGAGCTGATCCGCGGCTTCCTGGCCCGGGTGTACAAGGAGGCGGGCTGAAGATGGCGGCGCCTCCGCAATCGGTTCCCGGGCGCCGGCTGGTGAAGGAACTTCTGGGCCGCGGCGACTATGCGATCATCAGCGAGATCGTGGAATCGGGCTCGAAAGTGCTGGATCTGGGATGCGGAGAAGGCGAGCTGCTCGAGTGGCTGGCCGAGAACAAAGGCGTCGACGCGCGCGGCGTCGAGATCTCCCGCGAGCGCGTCCAGCGGGCGATCGCGCGCGGCGTCTCCGTCTACCAGGGCGACATTGACCAGGGCCTGGCGGACTACCCGGACAAGGCTTTCGACTACGTGATCCTGAGCCAGACGTTGCAGCAGACGCAAAAGCCTTTGAGGGTGCTGCGGGAGATGATGCGGGTCGGAAGACACATCATTGTGGCATTTCCGAATTTCGGACACTGGCGCGTCCGGATGGCGCACCTGATCAGTGGGCGGGCCCCGAAAACAGGCCTGTTTCCGTATGAGTGGTACGAATCGCCTAACATCCACTTCCTCACGGTGGATGATTTCGAGGTCCTGTGCCGGGACCAGCGCTGGAATGTCGAGCGCCGCTATTTCCTCTCGGGGACCCGCCGCGTGGGCGGGCTGCCGAACCTGATGGCGGAAGTTGCCGTGTACCTGCTGCGGCTGGACTGATGCGCCTCGAGGTTCGGAGTATGATATGGTCCTACTGGCGGAGGTGAGTATGGCTCGGATTGCCGTTCGGTATTGCTCTTATTGAATCTCAGCATTGCACGCCGTCCGTGTGGCGGCTCGGCTGCGTCGTGAGCTCGAGACCGAGGTCGAGATGGTTCGAGGCCGCTACGGCGAATTCAAGGTGCTCGTGGACGGTGAGATCGTGATCGATGCCGGCGTGCGGGCCGTTCTGGGGGTCCTTCCGTCCGGGCGGAAAGTGGTGGACGCTGTGCGGGCTCGCCTCAGCGGATGACGGTCGCCTGGCAGCGTCTAACCGTGTGGGGAAGCCATTCTTGGCTGCCGCCGGCCTTCCGGCCGGCGCAGGGCGGGCCTGAAGGCCCGCCGCAGGCTGAAAGCCTGACCCCACCGAGGAACCAGACAAAGTATTGCCGCTAACGCGCCTTGATGTCGTAGCAATAAAGATTATCCTGCTCGCGCAGGTACAGTCTTCCATTCGCGACCACCGGCGGCGTCCAGGTGTGGAAGCCTCCCTGCGGAATGGAGAAGCGCCCTTTCTCGATGTATTTCTCCGGCGTGGCTTCCACCAGGGCGACATTGCCTGTTTCGCTGAACACGTACAAATGGCCATCCGCGTAGGTGATCGAGCCTTTGCCCACGGAGCGGTCGCGCCAGGCCACATGACCCGTCAGCAACTCCATCGCGGTGAGGATCTGGCTGTTGAATCCGTACAGGTGTTTGCCCACCAGAACGGAGCTGGCGTGGTGGTTCTTCATCTCGCGATGGAAGTACACTTCGCTCGCTTTGCCGGTCTGCGGAGCGATTCGCAGCAGGGCGCAGCCGGTGCCGTAATCGGTGGAAACAAAGATGTGGCCGTCGTGATGAATGGGTGTGGCGATGTTGGCGGTGCGGTTGGCGATCTTCTCGTAGCGCCACAGCAGCTCGCCGGTGGCGGCGGAAACTCCGATGGCCCCGCTGGCTGTCAGCGTAACGTACTGGCGAACGCCACCGGAGGTCACCGCGATCGGGGAGGAATAGGCGGCCTGATCCTGCTGCGATTTCCAGATCGTGTTGCCATTGCGTTTGTCCAGGGCGGCGATAGCGCCATCGGAACCCCCGGGAGTGACGATCAGCTTGTCGCCGTCAATCAAAGGAGACTCCGAGATGCCCCAATTCGGAACCTGGCCGCGGAATTTCTGGACCATGTTGAAGCCCCAGATCTTCTTTCCACTGGAAGAATCCAGGCAGGCGAGAGATCCGTCGGCGCCCAACGCGTAAAGACGGTCTGAGTCCACCGTGGGCGTGCAACGCGGCCCATGGCCGCGGCGTTCGCGGAAGGAACCGCCGATGGCCGTCTCCCAGACTCTCCGGCCGGTGGACTCATCGAGAGCGATGACGTACTGCTGCTCGCCGCGCTGGCCCATGGTGTACATGCGTCCCTTGACAACGGAGAAGCCGGAGTAGCCTTCCGACAGCCCGGTAGTCTTCCAGATCAGCTTCGGACCGTCCGGAGGCCAGGACTTGAGCAGGCCGGTTTCCGCCGAGATTCCATCCCGGTTCACTCCGCGCCATTGCGGCCAGTCGGCGCCTGTCAAGGACCAGAAAGAAAAAAGAATGAAGAATCCCCTCATGATGTTAGAGATACCATACCCGCTGGGCGCACTATTCTCTTGATGAAGATCCTTGTCATTGTCGCCAGTGTTTGGATGGCATGCGCGGCGCAGACTGCGTCGCGCAGCGCCAGCCCGCCGCCGGCAAAGCCGGCACAAACTCAAACCAAAACCGATGCGGAACTCGAGCGTGCGATCCGTGCCAGGTTCGCCAAATCGAAGATTGCCGTGAATAATTTCCAGGTGCGGGTGCAAGGCGGCATTGCCACCATTGAGGGAACCACGAGCGTTGTGCAGCACAAGGGCGCCGCCACACGCATGGCCCGCGGCGCCGGGGCCAAGGAGGTGGTCAACAAAGTGAAAATCAGCGAGGCGGCCAGAAAAAAGGCCGCCGCTCAGCTCGCTCACAGCCGGTAACGCCGAATTTTTTTTTGAGCGACGGTGACAGGTGCAAGCCCTCTTTTGCGCATGTAACGGTAGAAGGCAGTATGCAGGTATCGGAGGACAATCAAGGGGCGGGCGCGCCGGCGAGGATCCATCGCCGCCTGTGGAAGGCATTCGCGGACGGTTTCGGAGGAGGGATTCTCGGCGGGCTGGCTTACTGGTGTTTGGCCAGCTTGTTCCAAGCCGGCGGAGCCCCGTTCCCTTGGCTGCAAGTGATGGCGATTGCGCTCGGCTGCGGGGTGGTGGAAGTGTACCGGGTCGGGCGCAGGCCTCGCGCAAGCGTCTGACGAATCACGATACAATGCAATCCTTTGAAGGAGGATTGCATGCACGTCTGCCGCCTTGCCGCGTTTGCGGCTTCCGCCATTTTTCCCTGTCTCACGGCCGCACAAAGTCTTACCATCCAATCCGGCGTTGTCGATGACCAGGTTTTCCAGCGCGATGCGAACGGCATCGCCGGCGTTTCTCTGGCTGGGTCAGCTCGCGGGCTGAACGGACGCCAGCTCGAAACCCGGGCTTTGGGCGCCAATGGTCCGCTAGCCAATCTCGACTGGTCCCCCAGTGGAAATGTGCAGGGTGACCGCTGGAGCCTAACACTGCGATTGCCGTCCGGAGGGCCGTACCGGCTCGAAGTGAGGGCCGGGGAGGCAATGGCGGCGGTGCACGGCATCCTGGTCGGGGATCTCTGGGTCCTGGCGGGCCAGTCCAACATGGAGGGGGTAGGCGACCTGGCGGACGTGCAGCAGCCCAGCGGCCTGGTGCACAGCTTTGATATGGCCGACCGCTGGGTGCTGGCCGAGGAGCCGCTCCACCTGCTGGTTGGAGCAGCGGACCGGGTCCACTGGCGACGCAATTCACAGAATCAGCCTGAGCGATATCAGGGGCCAACTTTGTCCGACTTCATCCGTAGCCGCAGGAAAGGGGCGGGGCTGGGGCTGCCGTTTGCAGTCGAGATGGTGCGCCGAACGGGTGTTCCCATCGGCCTGGTGCCTTGTGCACATGGAGGGACATCCATGGACCAGTGGAATCCCGAGTTGGGCGACAGAGGCGGCGATTCGCTCTACGGGGCGACGATTCGCCGCATTCGCGACGCCGGAGGAAGAATCCGGGGCATCCTCTGGTATCAAGGCGAGTCGGACGCGAATGCGAAGGCTGCGCCGGAATTCCAAAGCAAGTTCGAACGTCTGATCGCGGCTTTCCGCGCCGACACCGGTCAGCCGGATTTGCCCTTTTATTATGTGCAGATCGGGCGGCATGTGAACCAATCCAACGTAAGCGAGTGGAATGCTGTTCAGGAATCGCAAGGGAAAGCCGAATCTGCCGTTCCCCGGTCAGCAATGGCGGCGGCTGTGGACCTTTCACTCGACGACGGCATCCACGTGGGCACACGCGATCTCAAGCTGCTGGGGCGGCGGATGGCGAATCTGGCGTGTCCGGACCTGTTCCCGCAAGTGGCTGAATGCGCGGGTCTGAAGCGCGGTCCGCGCCCCCTGGCGGCCTCGCTGGCCGGTGGCATCGTCCGCGTCGAGTTCGCCCAGGTAAACGGAAAGCTCACCAGCCAGGGGCGAATTTCCGGATTCAGCATTCACGATTCTTCAGCCGTTGCCGTGCCGGTGATCTACCGGGCCGAAAGGGACCCATCCAGCCCGCATGTCATCCTCCTGCACATCCAGGGAAAGCTTCCCGAAGGGGCCTCCCTGCGATATGGGGCGGGCAAAGACCCTTATTGCAACGTGAGGGATGATGCCGGCATGGCATTGCCTGCGTTTGGTCCCATTCCGATCGGGGGACGATAAAATGAAAAGGAACATCGCAAGCCTCCCATGCACACGCTGACATTGGCTCTGACTATCCCCACGCTTCTGGCTGCCCAGAATCCGGCTTCCCCTAAGCCGGAACTCACCAAGGACACGGTGGTGGCTGTTTCCGGGGGTAAGAAGCTGACGGCCGGCGAAATCAACGGCATCGTCGAGTCACTCCCGCCCGGCATGCGCCAGAACTACACCCGGGATCCCAAAGGTTTTCTGTCGCAGTGGTTCATACTGAAGCGGCTGGTGGCCATCGCCGAACAAATGAAACTACAGGAGCAAAGCCCTTACAAAGAAGGGATTGAAGTTGCCCGCATGCAGGTGCTGTGGCAGGCGGTCGTCGAGGAGATTTCCAAGACGCAGATCGTCACCGCGGAGGAGCAGAGAAAGCACTACGAGCAGAGGAAGGGCGACTATTTGCAAGCCAAAGTGAAGATCATCTACATCCCATTCGTGACTGCTCAGACGCCGGTTGCGCAAGGAGCAAGAAAGCCGCTGGCGGAAAGCGAAGCTTTGGCGAAATCCGAGAGCGTGGTCGCTCAGATCCGCAACGGCGCCGATTTCATAAAACTCGTCAAGGAACACAGCGAAGACCCTGTCTCGAAAGAAAAGGACGGTGATTTTGGGCCCATCAAGCGAACCGACAAGCTTCCGGATGCCATCAAGCAAGCGGTCTTTGCACTCAAGCCAGGCGAAGTGAGTGATCCGGTGCGGCAGCCGAACGGCTATTACGTGCTGAAGCTGGTGGCTTTGGAAAGCCAGCCGTTTGAACAAGTCAAAGACGCGATCTTTGGAGATTTGAAGAATGCGAAGATGCGGGAATGGATGGACAGCAACGCCAAAGCCGTCGAGGTCAAAGTGGAGAGGCCGGACTTCTTCGAATCCGTGAAATAGGCGCCAAGAGGGCCATCCTGATTCGGGCGTTGCAAGGCCTGCCGGAATTCGAAGGAAGAGTTGTCGTGGTGGGGTTTCGGCCGCATCTCACTGTCTCCGGAGGAAGGCTCCGCTTTCGGGATGGATCCGGACGGCCGGTGCATGCCGCCAGTTTCTTGAACGAGCGGAGCATCGTGCTCGAGGAGGAACTGGGCCGCCGCCTGTCCAACCTGAGGCGCATCCTGGTGCACGAGCTGTTTCATTTCGTATGGAGGCGGCTGGGGAATCCGGTACGATTCTCCTGGGAAGAGGTGCTGGCTGGTGAATTCCGGTGTGGCGCGCGAGGCGAGCTCGGCTGGTCGGCCGAATGGCGAAAGAAGAAGCTATCTTCCCGGGACGCAGCAAATCGGAGCCGGCGGTGGCGGGAATATGTCTGTGAGAGCTTTTGCGACACAGCGGCGTGGCGCTTCCGGTGGGGACGCCATTCCGAGTACACGCTCGCTCCTCGGTTTTGCCGTGCCCGGCGAAATTGGTTTCGAGCGCTGATGGACAGGGGACGGTTACAGATATAATCATAAGTAGAAGGATGTCCAGATGTTGATTCTCGCCAGATGGCTTAGCGTAATCGGACTGGGATTGCTGCTGGCTGGGTGTGGCAGCTCGCGTTCCGTGAAAGCCGCCGTGAAGCCGGAAAAAGACCGCAAACGAGCGCCCGAATTCTCACTGAGGGACGACAGCGGGCGGACGGCGAAACTTGCCGACTACAAAGGCAAGGTGGTGCTTCTGAATTTCTGGGCCACCTGGTGCGGCCCGTGCAAGATCGAGATTCCCTGGTTCGTCGATTTCGAGCAGAAGTTCAAGGACCGTGGATTCGCCGTGCTGGGTGTTTCCATGGACGAGGACGGATGGGATTCGGTGAAACCCTATCTGGAGAACCGCAAAGTGAACTATCGTGTCGTCATCGGCAACGACGAGGTCGCCGATCTGTATGGCGGAGTCTCCTCACTGCCGACTTCGTTCCTGATCGACCGGCAAGGCAAAATCGCCGGTGTGCATGTCGGGTTGGTAAGCAAGAGTGTCTATCAGAATGAAATCGAAGAACTGCTCGAGGCCCAGCCTGGCAGCCAGAGCGCGGCCCGCCATGCTGCTGCTGTTGCCTGGATGGCTGGCGGCGCAAAGTAGCGTACTCAGCGTGACGGCTCCGCCGAAACTGGCGGCGAAGAAGAACACGGAAGTGACGGCCAGGATCGCGGTCCAGTTGCGCAATGGCTATCACGTGAACAGCAATACGCCGCCCGACGACTACCTGATTCCGCTGCGTCTGGTCTGGACCTCGGCGCCGCTGGAAGTGCAGGACGTCGTTTATCCGAAGCCGAAGATGGAGAAGTATGAATTCTCCGAGAAACCGCTGTCGGTCTTCACCGGAGACTTCGAAATCTCGACCCGCTTCAAAGTGCCCGCTACGGCCGTCCCCGGCATGCAGATCATCACGGGCAAGCTTCGCTACCAGGCGTGCACTTACAAAGAATGCCTGCCGCCGAAGACGTTGGAAGTGAAGCTGCCAGTGGACATCCTGAACTGAGCTTGCGCCGCCTTTTGATTCGGCCGGGAGCGATCGGCGACTTTATCGTCTCGCTGCCCGCACTCGAATACCTCCGCGCGGACTACACGGAGGTCTGGACGTCGGAAGCGAATCTGCCCCTGGCGCAGTTTGCCACCCGTGCGGACTCGATCGTCGCGACCGGTCTGGACGCGCTTGGTGTGCCGGATCGGCCGCCGCCGGCAAGATTGCTGGATCGGCTCGCCTGCTTTGACTCGATCGTTTCCTGGTATGGAACGGGCCGTCCGGAGTTTCAGGAAGCTGTAACGGCCTTCTCGTTCTCATTCCATCGCGCACTGCCGCCGGAGGGCGAAGGTATGCACGCAGTGGACTACTACTTGTCGCAGGCCGGCGCGCCGTTGGGAGCGCACCCCAGGCTGCACTTCCCCGCACGGCGGCATGACTTCGCGGTGATCCACCCGTTCTCGGGAAGCAGGCGCAAGAACTGGCCGCTGGACCTGTTTCGCGAGCTGGCGGAAGGCCTTTCCAGCGAACTGGAAGTCCGCTGGACAGCGGGGCCGGAGGAGGAGCTTCCGGAAGCGGTTCGATTCACCCGTCTGGATGATCTGGGGCAGTGGATGGCAGGCGCCCGGATCTTCATCGGGAATGATTCCGGGATCGGCCACCTGGCGGCTGCTGCCGGCACACCCGTGGTGGCGCTGTTTGGTCCCACGGACCCTCGAGTTTGGACGCCGCGAGGCGAATGCGTTCGCGTGGTGCGGTCACCCGATGGCTCGATCGAGTCGATCCCGGTCAAAGCTGTGCTCGAGGCTGTGCGCGTATTCCTCAAAAGCTGAAGCGGAGTCCGAAGCGGAACATACGCTCGTCGATGCCGTCGCGGCCGATGTTGGTCACGCCGGTGATCTCGCCGTAGCCGTTGTAGCGCCGCAGCAGATCGGTCTGCAAGGGCTGGTAGCTCGCTACGTTTGTTCCCGGGTTGCTGAAGTGGGGCGTGTTGGTGAAGTTGAACGCCTCCATGCGGAACTCGATCTTCCATCGCTCGGTGACGTTGAAACGCCGGAAGACGCCGAAATCCCAGTTGGCGATGCCAGGTCCGCGGAGAATGTTGAAGGCGGTGTTGCCGAACCGCTCCTGGCCACGCGCTGTCGAGAGATTGGCGAACGCGTCCGGATCGAAGTACGGCGTTCCTCGCCCGGCCGCTCCGAGAATCTGCACATTCGATTTCACCTGGTCGGCGGTCTGCGAGGATCCCGGCATGCGCAGCGAATTGCCGTCCGCGCCGATGCCGAACGGCTGGCCGCTGTAGAAGCTAAGCAGGTTGTTGATCTGCCAGCCGCCCAGGATGGCTGCCGCCGGGCCGCTGGAGACCCGGTTCTTTCCCTTGCCGAAAGGCAGCTCCCAGATGTTTGAGACGTGCAAATTGTGAGTTCGGTCATAGCCGCGAACCACACGATTCCGGTTGAAGTACGGAATGGCGTTAACTGATGGGCCGCTGTCGCTGTTGTCGGCGAAGCCGATCACCTTGCCCCACGTGTAGCCGACTGCCAGGGAGAGGCCGGCGGCGAAGCGGCGGTCCAACTGCGCTTGAAGCGAGTCGTACATCGTGGTGCCGAAGGGCGTGATCATGGTCGTGGCGGTCAGCCGCCCGAAGCGCTGGTTGAGAGGACGGCCGGTGTTCTCGCTGCCGATCACCTGGCTGGCGTTGATGTCCAGGTAGCCGATCTGACGGGTCGAGCGGGTGGCGACGTAGCCGGCCTGGCCGGTGAATCCCCACTTGAGCTGTTTCTGAAGCGTGAAGTTCCAGGACTGGATGTAGCCTCGCCTGTAGTCCGTCGGGGTGGTGATGGCGGCATAGGTGCCGGGAATGTCGATGATGCCATTGCCGAAATCTGGAATCACCGCGCGCGGAATGCCCTGCGCAATCGGGCTCACCCAAGCGAACGAATTCGGGGCAGGGATGTTCTGAATGATTAACAGCGGATAGTTGGTGCGCAGCGGCCTTTGCAAGGAGAATGGATCATAGGTGATGCCGTAGCCGGCGCGGATCACAAATGTCTCCATCGGACGCCACGCGAATCCAATGCGCGGGGCGAAGTTCCTCTTGCTGACGTGGACACCGCAGTCTTCCGGAACCTGCCCGACGCCGCAGATGTGCATCTTGTTGGTCGCGGAGTTGTACCATTCCAAACCCCGGTCGGCGCGCGTCGGGAACGGATAGTACTCCCACCGCAACCCATAGGACAGGGTAAATTTGCGATTGACATTCCACCGGTCGCGAACGTACAGGCTGAAGTTCTTCTGCCGCGTGTTGTATCCGTCGGGAACCTGGGTGATCTTGCCGACGTTGGTTGGAAGCCCGAGCAGAAATGTACCATAACCGTTGAACTGGTCGGAGGTGACGCCGACAGTCCCCGTCGGTCCGGTGCCAAAGGTGAAACCTCCAGAAGCCCCGTGGCTGCCGCCGGTGGCCTCCGGCTGCAAATGGTTCATACCAGTGAGGTAGATGTCGAAGCCAAACCGGACTTCGTGCGGGCCCTTGGTCCAGTTGAGGTTGGCCACGTACTGGTGCTGGGGATCGCTGCGATAGTACGGCTGAAAGTCGTTCGGAGTGCCCAGATCGGTGTAGCCGCTCACCGAGAACCGCGGCCATCCGCCTTCGAAGCGCCGCGTGCCGTTGGTTCCAGGAATGCCCAAGAAATCGAGGCCGAGCTTCTCATCCAGACGCGCCTGCTCGACGGCGGTGTCCGCCAGTGTGTAGCCGTAATAGGCGTCCATGATCAGGTTCGGCGTCAAGATATAGGTCGCAGCTCCAGTGAAGCTGTGGGTGTTGCCGAAGGCGTCGCCGGCGTTGCCTCCCGCGCTGGACACTTCCGGGCCGCCGAGCGAGCCGAACATCTGCGGGTTCACCATGTCGTAATGCAGAAGACTGTACCGGCCGAACAGGCTGAGCTTGGCTGTGGGGTTCCAATTCAGCTTGGTATCGGCGCGATGGCGGTCGAAGATATAGGAGCCGCCCGCGAAGTAGTTTTGGGTAAAGCCCGCGGTGGCGACGTTCGGGCCTGGCGTCAGGTCAGCCAGTTTCTTCGTAATGGGGCTGATGCGAGCGGTAGGAATGACGTTCCCCGCAAATGGCGTTCGGTTCGATCCGTCGGGGCTGCCGGTCGCCGGGTCGTAAATCACCCGCGTGGATTCCGACAGGTCGCCACGCTTCTGCAGCGGCGTCGGCACCGTGCCGAGGCGCGAAGCAAACTCGCGATTCGGCGTGCCCTCATAGCTCACGAAGTAGAACATCTTGTCTTTCTTGATGGGCCCGCCCAGTGATCCGCCGAATTCGTTGTTCACCAGTTTTGGCTTGCGCGCTCCCTGCGGCAGGATCCAGGGTTTGGCCTTTAAAGCGCTGTCGGTGTGGTACTCGAAGCCCGATCCATGAAGGTCGTTGGTGCCGCTGCGGATTTGCACGTTCACCGCCGCTCCGCCCGCCAGGCCCTGCTCGGCGTCGAAGCTGTTGGTCACTACGTTCACCGTATCGATCGATTCGAGCGTCGGTACAAACGACGTGATGTGAGGCAGCCAGGGAGCGTTGGAGCTGGCGCCGTCGATGCGCACGTTGTTGATGCTATAGCTGACGCCGTTGACGTTTATAGGTCAGCGCACGCGATGGGTTCGTCGGCACCGAGTGCGCGTTCGACGGCGGCCGGAAGCCCGGGATGGTGCGCAGCAGACTCTGGTAATTGCGGCCCAGCGGTACGGGCAGATTCTGAAATGTCTTGCTGCCCATCTCGGCGCGCACTTCGCTGCGATCCGTTTGGAGCGATGCGGCCGCCGCGGTCACCTGCACGGACTCCGCCACGGCGCCGAGCTGCAACGTCAGATCGGCGCGGGTGACCGAGTTGATCGTGACCGTCACCTCGCTGGTTGCAGTGCGGAACCCATCCTTCGTCACACGGATTTCGTAGACGCCGGCCTGCATGGTGGGAAAACTGAAGGAGCCCACCTCGTTGCTGGCCGTCTGGCGCGCCTGGTTTGTCTCCTTGTGCGTGGCGACCACAGTGGCGCCGCCGATCGCCGCATCGCTCGGGTCCTTGACGTTGCCGACGAGCGAGCCGTAAAGAATTTGCGCAGCCGCGGGCTGCGACATCAGCGACAGTCCGGTGAGGACTACCAGAAAAAGCAGGCACACACGACCTGCGTAGTTCATGCGAACCATATGCAAAAACCCCCTTTGAGATTCCGAGAGCATGGGAACCCCGCCTTGATACCAAGCATACACCAAAGCGCCGTCAAGCGCGGCAGGAGCAAGTATACCTCAAGTGCGGGCTATCTTCGCAGATAGGCGTCGTCGCCTCTGAGCCAGTCCTCGCGCACCGGACAGAAAAGGTCGATCACGTCGCAGTCCTCGAGAACTTCCACCCAGTGCGGCACGTTGGGCGGGATGACGACGCTCTCGCCCGGTCCCAGAACCTGTTGTTCGCCGCCCACGAAGAAACGCATCCTGCCTTCGAGAATCGTCGAGATCTGCTCGTTCACGTGGTGATGCTCGGGCACGATCGCTCCTTTCTTCAGGATCAGGCGCGCCATCGTCATCGTCTCCGCGTGCAAGACTTTCCGCCCGACAGACGGATTCATCTGTTCGAATGCCAGTTCATTCCAGCGTTGGACCCGCATGGGGGGAAATTGTATCATGCAGGGGACTGCGCTGCCATCTCCCGGCTCAGCGCCGGTCAGCGCCGGTCAGCGCCGGTCCACTTCCACGGACCGGACTCTTCCGCTGCTGAAGTCCACCGAACAACCGAAGCGGAAGGAATGGGTTGTGAAGCCCTTTCTTGCGGTTGCCACCCCCACGATCCAGTCGTAGCGGCCGGGCCGGTCGTCGGCATTGGCAGCCTGAAAACGGACGTCTCGATAACCCATGCGGTAAATTCTCGACTCGACTGCCTCTTGACAAGTCTCGATCGCCCTGCCGGCGCCTCCCCGCGCGGTTCGGCCGCCGCCACCCTCGTAGCCTGGGTGAGCTCCACGCCATTCCAGATCAAAGGTGTACCCTTCGCGGCCACCCTTGGGATCCTCGATTCGCACCACTGCGCTGCCGCCGCCACCGCGCGGATCGCGGATGAGCTCGACATGGCCCCGGCCGTCGATTCCGCGAAAACGGAAATCGCCCGGGTTGCGCGGCATCGCCTGGTTGCATACGAACCGCTTCCAGGTCGCGGTTTCTCCGGACAACGTCCGCAGGTACCCCATGTCCCCTGCAACTTCGACGTCGGCCGCTCCATCCACGTCCACTTCAATGGTGCATTTCCCATCGCCGCCGCCGCCGGTGATCGACGCCCTGCGGGACAGAGTAGCCGCGCCGGCGGGAAGGCTCAGCGACAAAACCGCGCTCGCAGCAAGGATGAACCTGGTTGCTGTCATACGATCCTCCACACGTGATCCTGGCTGAATATCGTCCTGGTGGCCTGTTTTGAATAGCCTCGCATTCTACCTTCCGCCCCGAAGATACCACTTCGAGACCACCTGCATGGCGGGCTTGTTCCACGGCGTGTGCGAGCCGTCCTCGGAGCCGCCGAACCCGTTGGTCCCCACCTTCCACCAGTAGACGCCCTGAAACCACGGCTTGCTGTAGAAGCCTTGAAACACCGCCTCATAGCAGCGGGCCTGGTCGCGCATCGACAACTTGCGCGGGGTCTCGTCCCAGGGCTGCCTGTGGGGCGCCTCGAGACTGGCGAATCCGGCTTCCGGAAAAATGACCGGCTTGCGAAAGCGCCGAGAAACCTGCTCCACCCGGGCGGCAATCGAGGCGGTGGACAGATCGTCGGGAAGCGGATAATAGTTATTGAGCCCCAGATAATCGAGAGCGTCCCAGAAGCGGACGGATTCGAATTCCGCACCCCAATTGGCGGCATAGGTCAGCGGGCCGCGGTACATCTCTCGGGCCCGGGCGATGAGGCCGCGCCATTCGGATTCATAACGCGACAGGCGTGAGAACTCGACTCCAATGGACAGCAGATCCGCTTGGATTCCCGCCGCCAGATTCGCGTAGTGTTCGACAAACGGGCGATACTGGCTGAACCATTGGCGGCGGTCCGCCTCCTTTGGAAAGTCGAGGTCGGTCGGAGCGCCGCGGGCGACCCAGATCTGAGGCTTGAGGAAGACCTTCAGACCCTGCTTGTGCGCGATAGCCGCCAGATTCCGGATGGCTTCGTCTTTTTCCATGAAGCGGGTTCCGCTGTATCGGACTTCCGGCCGGCCCGGCGGCGAGAAGCCATAGGGAACGAGAGCCACCGAGTTCACGCCGTACTGGAGCAGGCTCACCAGAATCCGCCGCGCGCGCTCGGACGCATAGGCGTCAGGAAACTCGGCGGTGAAGTTGACCCCGCGCTGGAAGGGCAGCGCCGCCTCCGGCTGCGCGGCGGCCGCGGCCAGCGAAACGAAGCCCCTGCGGGTCATTGCTCCCAGTCTACCGGAGGGGAAATTGCTCCGCGAACACCTATTTCATCAAGGGGCCTGGGGCACGGGCGTCCACGGCGGAGGCAGGCGGCCCGAACGGATAAACGTCGGGGGTCACCACGACGTCCGTCGTGAACACCAGGGGAAGCCGGGCCCCGGGAAACGTCAGTTCAACGAAAAACGCGGTCCAGCCGGAGGAGGGCGGCGCCACTTCGACGGCGTACATGCCGTTCTCGCCCTTTATCTCCCGGCTGGTCCAGGCCGCTCCGATGGTCATGAGTCGAAAATCGCGCGCCTCAGGATTGGCCGCCTGCCAGAGTTTCACTGCCGTCGGGCTGTCGAGCGTTCGCACCAGGATTTGCCCTTTCCCGCGATCCGATTTCCAGTAGAAGCGCGGCCGCGGCCTGTTCGACAACACCGCGTCCACCCAGGCGAGGATGCCCAGCGCGACCTCCGGACTCTCCAGCGAGTGATCCACGTTCGGCACATACCGCAGATATTTCTCGCCGGGCAAATCGGCGAAATAGAATTGCGAGGAGTCCGGCACGAAGAATTGATCGCCGGCCGCGTTGACAATGTACTTGGGAAGGGAAAGCAGCTCCCGGTACTCGTAGGGATCTTCTATCTCGCGCAGGGCCTGCAACTGCGGCGTCCCCACCCAGCTCATGACTCCCATGTCGACGTAATCCTGGATCGCGGGCGCCCAGAAGCCATACACACGCCAGTGATGAATGAACGAGAACTCGAGGTTCGGGATGTCGATCACCATCGGCGCCACGGCAATCACGCGCGAATCCACGGCGGCTGTTGTCCAGGCGGTCCAGCCGCGCTTGGACGCGCCGGAGACGATGAAGCGATTCACGGTGACTCCACCAGCCTGTTGCGAGGCGAGGAAGCTGGTAACGGCGTCCATCGCGCGGACGGCGCTCTTGGTCATCGGCAGACGCGCCGGCCAGCGGGCGTCGCCCGTTTTCAGGAAGCGATCCCAGGTGAAAGCAATGAGCGCGTCCTCGCTGCGCTCGCGAGTCTCCCCGGCGAAAATGAGGGGCTGGTTGGGCACCATCCGCAGGTCGGCCACGACCGCGCCCATGTCCCCGGCCAGAAGAGCGAGCAGCGGGTCAGGACCCGAGGGCGGCCGGCCGCCGTTGGAGCCTCCGTTGATGAACAGGAGTCCAGTCGAGGTGTCGACGCGGTCGGGTTTAATAATGATCAGCCAGTGACGCCATTCCGTGCGGTTCACCGCGGCCGGCGAGAGCCAGTTCTGCGAAACCATGTCGAGTACGTAGGCGGTCGTGCTGCCGGCGCGGGTTGTGCTCAGCAATTCGTAACGAAACGAGGAGTCGGGAGCGCGAACGTACTGTTCGAGAGCGGTGAGCTGGTTGACGGCAGCCCGCAGAAATGACACGAAGAAAAGAGCAAGGATGACTACACGCATGAGTCGAGTGGGCCTCCGCCTAGGATTGTAGCGGAGGGCCTGGTTGGAGAGCTCAATAGAATTGTTGTATTGTTGGCTTCCTCGATGTGTTGCCGGGGCGGTCGGGCTATACGCCGAGGTTCATCCAATTCGCGGTGAAGCTGTATTTTTGAACTGCCTATTCGATTCCATTCGACTCTTAATCGCGTTTGATTTCAGGCAATCCTCTGATAGACTACCCCGAGGAAGAAGGAGGGCTGCATGATCGAGAACGGTTTGACGCGCCGCGGCTTTCTGGCTTCGCTGGCCGGAGCCGCTTGCGCGGGGGCGGCGCCCGGCAAGCGGGTGGTCATCGCGGGCGCGGGCCTGGCCGGTTTGTGCGCCGCTTACGAGCTTGGCAAGCGCGGCTATGAAGTCACCGTTTTCGAGGGACAGCTTCGTCCCGGAGGCCGGGTCCTGACCCTGCGGGAAGGACTTTCGCCGGACCTGCACGCCGAGGCCGGCGCCACCCGGATTGGGGACTTCCACGACTTCCCGCTCCGCTACATCCGGGAGTTTGAATTGGAGCTGGCGCCCTATAGCGCTCCGGCGAACAAGCGCACGGCCTACTATCTGCACGGCAAGCGGCTTGCTCCCGCCCCCGGGGAAGCGGTGGATTGGCCGCTCGATCTGACCCCGGAAGAGCGCAAGCTCGGGATGCAAGGATTGAGCGCAAAGTTGCTCGATGCGGTGGTGAAATCGCTGCCCCAGAAGAACGATCCGCGCGTGCCGCCCGCGATCCGGTCCCTGGATGAGGTTACCGTGGGTCAGTACCTGGCCTCGAAAGGCCTCTCGCCAGCGGCGGCTGAGCTGGCTTGTCAGGGTCTTCGGGCCGGGCAGTGGTCGGCGGCGTGGACGCTGAATCTCTTTTCCGGCCTCATTGGCGCTCAAAAGGTGTACACCATTCAGGGAGGAAATGACCGCCTGCCGATGAGCTTTGCCCGCCGCCTCGGGACCCGCATCG
>JACQDF010000286.1 GCA_016201205.1 Acidobacteriota bacterium | reverse complement strand
AGCTTTCTGATGGAGCCCGCCGCCGTGGCTGTCTGAAAGATTAGGGAGGCCTTTATGGACGATCGGGAAAAAGAGCAAAGCGGCTGCGATCGGCGGCGGTTTTTCTGGACCTCAGGTCTGGGGGCGCTCGGAGTGACAGGCACCGGCGGCGCCGTGGTCCTGGTGGACTTTTTTCATCCCAAGGTGTTGTTCGAGCCTCCCACTGCCTTCCGGGTTGGAAGGCCGGAGGACTTTCCTGTCAATTCCATCACTGCTGACTACGACCGTAAGGTGTACATCGTCCGGACCGAGGTGGGTTTCTTCGCCCTCTCAGCCGTGTGCACTCACCTGGGCTGCATCACCCGGTGGCTCGAAGATGAGGGGACCATCGCCTGTCCCTGCCATGGCAGCAAGTTCGGCAAGGACGGCTCTCTGGCGCAGGGGCCGGCGCCGCGTCCTTTGCGCCGCATCGCCATTCGGCTCGAAGAGGGAGAACTCATCGTGGATACGCTGGTCGAGGTCGAAAAGGATTCGATCTTGCGCGCCTGAGACAACCGGCGGGAGGTGTTTATGAGCGTCGTCGAGTTAAAAGAACGGCTGGTCGCAACGCAGGTTTGGCGGTCTGTTTTTCGGCACCGCTATACCGATTCGAATCGCAACCGATCGCTGGCCATCTTCAGTAACGTTTTCCTGCACATTCATCCCGTCAAAGTTCCCGAAAAAAACATCCGCTTCTGGCACACCATGTGCCTCGGGGGGCTTTCGTTTGGCCTGTTCCTGCTTCTCACGGTGACCGGTGTGCTGCTGATGTTCTATTACCGCCCGGCGGCGCCGCAGGCCTACTGGGACATGAAAGAGCTGGAGTTCGTAGTCAGCTCCGGCGCCTTCCTGCGGAACCTGCACCGCTGGTCGGCGCATGCGATGGTGCTGCTGGTTTTTCTTCACATGGCCCGCGTATTCTTCGCCGGCGCCTACCGGCCGCCTCGCGAATTCAATTGGGTGGTGGGTGTCTTACTTCTGATTCTCACACTACTGCTCAGCTACACCGGCTATCTGCTTCCCTGGGACCAGCTCGCGTTCTGGGCCATCACGGTGGGAACCAACATGGCACAGGCCGCGCCGGGGATCGGACCGAAGTTCAAGTTTCTCCTGCTGGGGGGAAATGTGATCGGTGAGAATGCGCTGGTGCGCTTTTACGTCCTGCATTGTGTAGCGCTGCCGCTGGTGGCGGCGGTGCTGTTGGCTGTGCACTTCTGGCGCGTCCGAAAAGATGGCACGGCCGGACCCCTTTGATCGGGAGGATAGCCAGTGAACCAACCAAACCCATTCGAGATCGAAACCGGAAGAGAAGCGATCAAGCTGCCCCGCCGGATCGCCCTGGTTCACCGCTCGTTGCCTGCCCGCTTCATGACCCAGGAAGAAAGGCGGGTGATGACGTTCCCGGACCTGGTGGTGCGCGAGGCGGTCGCCCTGGAGATCCTTTTGATCGGGCTTGGCTTGCTCTCTCTGTTCTATGACGCGCCGCTCGAAAGCATGGCCAACCCGAACAAAACGCCGAACCCCGCCAAGGCGCCCTGGTATTTTTTGGGCCTCCAGGAGCTGCTTCATTACTTCCCGCCAGTGGTGGCCGGAGTTCTGATTCCGCTGCTGGCGGTAATCGCCCTGGTGGTGATCCCTTACTTCCGGGTGAACATGGAGCGGAAGGCGCTGTGGAGCGAGCGGCGGCCTGAGGGGTTGATGACCCTCGTCGTCGCGGCGGCGCTGTTTTTGTCGGTTCTAGCCGCTTTTCATTGCTATGTCGTCTTTGTGCCGACGTTGATTTTCGTCGCTGCGATGGTCGCTCTCCACCAGCCGGCGGATCGCGGCCCGTGGCGGTGGTCGCCGTTCTTGACTCGCCTCCACGGCTGGCTTTGGCCCCGCAGCCTGGCTGTTTGGCTGATGTCTTGGTTTGTGACCGTGGTGGTTGTGCTGACTGTGACCGGCACCCTCTTCCGGGGGCCGGGCTGGTCTTTCGTGTGGCCATGGCAACTTTGAGGAGATCGGAGTCGAGTGTATGCGACGGTTAGCCCGGGCTTTCTGCATCTCGAGCGTTCTGTTCCTGGCCGTGTATGCGGTCGCGCCGTTGCGCGACTATTTTCAGGAATGGAAGCGCTACCAGAAGAGCTATAACCGCCTGGCGGATGAAAAATTCCGGCAGAACATTCCCGTCCGCGCGACTCCCATCGGCATCCGCCAGATCTGGAATCGGGATCTGGATACGGTTGATCGCTGCGTCACTTGCCACCTCGGGGTCGACAACAGGTTCTTGCGCGACGCTTCTCATCCCTTTCGCGCCCACCCGGTCACCCCTCACAAGATCGGCGAGACTGGCTGCACGGTGTGCCACCGTGGCCAGAGCGCCGCCACCACGGTTCGCGGCGCTCACGGCCGTCTGCGCTGGTGGGAAGATCCAATGCTTCCCAGCCAGTATTTGCAGTCCTCCTGCGGGCAGTGTCATGCCGGTTCTTCGGTTCCCGAAGCCTGGGTGCTGAATGCGGGCCGGGGGTTGATCGAGACGTCCCGCTGCGTTGGCTGCCACAAGATCCCAGGGTTCGCTCGCCGCGAGCCGATCGCGCCGGATCTCGACGGAATCGGAAGCAAAGTGCGCCCGCTCTGGCTGTTCCGCTGGCTGAAAAATCCCAAGGATTACCTGGAACGCACCTCGATGCCTGATTTCCAGCTCTCTGACGAGCAAGCGCGAGTGCTGACAGCCTTCCTGCTGTCCCAGAAAGTGTCAGTCCCGGAGGCGTCAGTCACTTCCGACCGCGCCATGGTCGAACTGGGGCAACTGCGCTACCGCGAGGCCCGCTGCATCAGTTGCCACGCCCAGGGTGGTCGTGGAGGCACGTTCGGGCCGGATCTGGGCAAGGTCGGTGGCAAGGTGCGCCCCGGGTGGCTCGAGAGCTGGCTGCGCGATCCAAAGGCGCTCTTCCCTCAGACCCGGATGCCGCAGTTCAGCTTTCCCGAAAAAGACATCCGCGCCGTGGTCGCCTATATGGAATCGGAGTTCGCGGATTCCTCGATTGACGACCGGCAGGAACAGGAATTGGTGCGATCGTTGCCGCCCGGCTCACGGGAATCTCTGGCCGCCGGGCAAGACCTTTACCACCGGCTCGGATGCGGCGGTTGTCATCGCCTGAAACAGATGGAAGGACAGATCGAGTTCGGCCCGGATCTGACTGAAATCGGCAATAAAGATGTGGACCGGCTGGACTTCGGGAACCTGCGCCTGGAACGCAACCTTTGGTCCTGGCTCTTCACGAAGGTCAAAACGCCGCGCACATTTGGCAAGAACCTCAAAATGCCGAATTTCGGATTCAGTGATGAGCAGTCTCAGGAAATTGTAGTGGCCCTGCTGAGCCTTTCTGCCAGGAAGATCCCACCGCGCTATCTTGCTCCCGCGGAGAAGGTCTCTCCGCTCCGCCCTCAAGGCGATTTTGGCAAGCTGTTGAAGAAGTACGAGTGCCTCAGTTGCCATACCATCCACGGCGAGGGTGGAAAGCTGGCCCCGGACCTTTCCATCATCGGCAGCCAGGCCCGGCCCCAGTGGATCGCCTCCTACTTTCGACTTCCCTACTCGTTGCGCCCGATTCTTACGGAACGGATGCCACTGCTGGGCATGTCCGACCAGGAGATCCGCACCGCGGTCGGTTATTTCCAGACAGTCCTGCTGGATGATTCCATCCCGCAAAAACTGTTTCCGGATGGCCGGCCGGACGCCCAGCAAGCTGCTCGCGGCAAGGAGCTTTACTTCAACAAATACGGCTGCCACGCCTGCCACCAGATCCAAACGGCCGGCGGCTACGTGGGGCCCCCATTGGATGGCATTGGAGGCCGTCTTTTCAGCGGTTATGTGCTCGCCTACCTGAAGAACCCGCAAAGGTTCAAGCCGGCGGTTCGCGAACCAAACTACCACCTCGACGATTCCGATGCCCGGGCGTTGACTGCTTACCTGCTGAGCCTGCCGGCGGCGGACAAGGGGCAAAGATGAAAAGGCGACATCTGGCGGCGCTGGCATTGGTGGCCGTCCCGGCGGCCGCACTTTGGTTGCTGGGGCGAAGCGGGCCCCGAGCGCACGCCGCGGAGGGCCCGGCTCCAGCCGCCCAGCGAGAGATGGTGCTGAACTACGAACAGTCCAACGGGAAGAGGCTGTTTGAGCACTACTGCGCTGTCTGTCATGGCGCCTCGGGCGAGGGAGATGGTTTCAACGCGTTCAATCTCAATCCCAAGCCAAGAAACCTGGCCAACCGCGAGGCCATGAAGACTTTTTCCGATCGGCAACTCTTTGACGCCATTTCCCAGGGCGGAGCAGAGCGTGGCAAATCCAACCTGATGCCGCCTTGGGGACACACGCTGAACGAACGCCAGCTCCGGTATCTGGTGGCGTATCTCAGGACGCTGCGAGAGTCGGAATGACATAGGCCTGCAAAAGCTCTTGCGGTGAACTGGCGTCCGGCGCGTAATGGCATGAGCGATGCAGCGCTGCTCGACGAACTCCTGGACCCCTTTACTCGCTGTCCGGATACGGAGTCGGCTCAGCGAGTAGCCGAGTTTCGGATTGCGCCGTCTGTGCATGAGAGGGTGGATGCACTTGCTGGGCGGGCAAACGAAGGCGTGCTCACAGAAGACGAGCGGACAGATTACGAGGCGCTGATCAGCGCGGCCGACTTGATTACAATCCTCAAGCTCAAGGCCCGGCGCAGGCTGACGTTGAATGTCCACCCGTGACGGACTCCGAGACGCGGGATCTGGTCCTAGCCCTAGCTAGCCCCCCGCACCTCACAGGCCTCATGGAAGACGCTGGCGCCATTTGCGCGGATCGCGGGAGCTGTGAAATATGCAGTAGACCGTCACTGTATCTCCGGTGTACTCGTAGAAAACCGCATAGGGAAAGCGGCGCACCAACCCTCGGCGATAATTCTCGTGTGCCACAGCGTACATCTGAGGCGTGCGCAGGATGGCTTCAATGCAGGCGTCGACGCAGCTCAAGAACTCTTCTCCCAAACCAGGCCGACGGCTCTCGTACCAGGCGTAGGCGTCCGCGATATCGTCCTCAGCCTCGGGGGCGGTGATCAGTTCAGCGGCCATACCGGCTGCGGACCCTACGCTTGACTTCTTCCCACGCGAGTCCCGAGGCCGGATTCGTCAGCAGATTCGCCTTTCGCCGGGCCAACTCCTGTTTTTGCCAATCGTGCACAGGTACTGCCTCGGGGGTGGCTGCAAGGTCATCCCACAAGTCTTCCACGAGCTGGAGCTTCTCCGCCGGACTGAGGTCAAAGACCGATGTCATTGTCGGGTTCATCCGGGCACCCGTGGCTATTCTCTCAAAGTGCGGCGCCCGAGTTCAAGGGCAACGGCTTGGCGCGGCCAGGTTTGTGCGCCGCCGGGCAACGCCTCGCTAGCCCTCAGCCGATGGAACGCCGTCGGCTCGTCTTCCGATTCCGGGCGCGGTCGCGAATGATATGCCCAAGCGCGCGCAGAGCCTTGTTTACTGACTTCGGATCGGGAAATACTTCAGCAACATCTGGGTCAAGGACCACCATGATCGTGTCCTTTGTGAAGCGACCAGCGTACTTCCCGCGAACGCCACCAGAAAAGTCGTATTCCGGCAGCATCTCCTCGGGTTCGTGCCTAGAGCGTACCCTCCTCATACTTTCTCCGTTCCGCCCGGGTTGCGAGTCGAGTACTGATGATTCGAATCGTGTCCCCGACCTCCGAATGTACCACCGACCTGCGCTCGATCTCGATCGGTCCGCCCAACGATCACGAAGCGATCTTCTTCGGTCGAATGTAGCGGGTCAGCAATCGTAACGGACAAGGTGTCTCGAAATACCGACGTGGCTTCTTCGAAGGTGACGCCGCGCTTCCGCAGATTCGAGCGCGCCTTTTCCGGATGCCACCGAAAGACGGGTCCCATGTTCTTTCACTGCCCGTTGTACCCGAGGGCTAACGATGCGAGGCATCCCCCGCTGCAGCGCGGTCTGCGGCGGGCCTAATGCGCGCCCTGTGTGGTGCCGTCACACACCTTGTAGAGGGTAAGCTGCGTCTTGCTGTATCGAATGCCGTCGATGTGGCACGCCATGACCGCCGCTCAGGGCAGCTTCACACCGGCAATCGCCGCCAGCCGCGGCGCGATCTCGAGCATCGACATCTCCGGAAGCTTCCTGGTCTTGATGCCGCTGCCCCACAGTGCAAAGACGGAGCGGTAATCCTTACGCCCGGGCCACAGTCCATGCTCGCCACGCACCTTTTGTTTGACCAGTGGCTTGTCCGAAGCTGCCCCGAACAGCGTATGCGGTGGAGGCTCGAAGGCGGCGACGGCCTGGATCCTGGGTGTAAATCGGGTAATTTCTTCTTTGGGAATTTCGCGGCCGACGCCGGAATCCACCTTTCGCGCCAGCCCCCGCAGGGCGCGCGCGGCCGCTTCGTCTTTGGCAAACACCGCGCCGGCGGTTACCTGCATGTTTTGGCCTTTCAGGACGGCTGGCAGGTTCACCACCTGATCCATGCGCTCGAACCCATGGTCTGAAACAAGGGCCAGCGCGTACTCCCTGGGCAACGCCTTCAGGATTTCGCCGATCAGCTCGTCGATGTACTCGAGCATGGCCTTGGCTTCGCGCGTAAACGGTCCACGCTCGTGGGCCTCGGAATCGTGATCCACCAGGTGGAGCAAAATCAAATCCGGGCGTTTTTGTTTCAGCAGGAAGATGGTGGCAAGCGCCCGCGAGCGGTCGTCCATCCACTCGTGCGGAAACGCCGGATACGCCTTGCTGATCTGCGCCACCAGGCCGGGCGTCCCCCTGGCTTCGATCGTGTCCAGATCCATGAAGCCGCCATTGCGCCGCGAGAAGGCTTCCGGCAGGTTGTAGTCGATGTCAGCGTTTACCGTGACCGGCCAGGTGATGGCTGCCGATTTCAGACCTGCCGCGCGGGTGGCGTGCCACAGCGTCTTCACCTTCAGCAGGTTGGCCGTCCAGTAGTAGTCGCCGCCCTGGGAGGCGGGACGGCGATTGCCTTCGATGCCGTGTTGATCCGGCCGGACGCCGGTGATCATCGTCGTGTGAGATGGCCAGGTCACCGTGGGGTAAACGCCGACAACGCCATCCGCCCATTCGCCCTCGCGGAGGATGCGTCGCAGATTGGGAATCGCCAGGCCGAGCTGGTCCGCATCGCGAAGATAGCGGTGGTCCAGTCCATCCACGGATATGACCAGCAGCGGGCGAGGCTCGGCCAAGCCGCCGGCCAGGGCCAGCAGGAGCAGAATCCTCATGTCATTCACTGAAACTTACGCTGGATGCAAGCAGTGCGATCTGTGGAATGTCGAACTGTTCGAGCAGGCCGAAGCAGAACAACTCGGGATGCTTGTCCACAGTGAGATTCTCATCGAGGATCTCGCGCAGCGAGCGCATCGACCCGTGGAGATGGGCGGCGGCGATGGCCTTCGGCTCGAGCGCGGCCGCAGCCAGCGCCGCCAGTGACAACCTTCGGCCATGCGCCTCGAGCGTCACTGGCTGCCCGGCCCAGCGTGCAACGGCCGCGATCTGGCTCGCCTGAAGTCCGAGGGGCCGCTCGCCGAGGGCGGCCACCAGCAGCGCGAACAGATAGTCGCGCGTTGCGATCTTCGACTCGCCGAAATAGAAAGTATCAAACGCAATGACGCGGCTTCCCTGCCCTGCCAGCCTGGCCGCTTCGGTGGCGAGGTTTTTGCGGCCCGCGTCTCCGAACAGGAGCACCGTGCGTCCGGCACTGCGCGGGCCGATCTCGACCGCGGGCACGGTCCACGCTCCGCCCATGCGCAAGCGCCACCAGATGACGCCGGCGTCGCGCTTCACTTCCCGGGCGTCCACGCCCAATTGCGGAGCACGCAGGAGGGCGGCGAGCTGTTCGCGCGTCGGCTCACCCGCCCGCGGCAGATCCCGGCTCAAAGCCAAAGCCAGCGAATGAAAGGTCGCGTTGTTCTCCGGCAACGGAATGCGCAGTTGGTCAGCGGTGCGCACCTCGGCGTCCGCGGAGATTTCCTTATATTCGCCGCGCCCGCCGAGGAACTCGTCTCCGAGAAGGCGGTAAAGCTCTTCGCGGCTGTCCTGATCGTAATTGTGGCCATTGCCGTGATTGATGTAATAGCGGAGCTTGTCGTGCGCGCCGTGCAGGGCATAGACCTGACGAGCCGTCTGCAACAGCGGCCCCATGGCATAGTCGGCCCGGAAGCAGCAGTTATCTTTCGCGTTGTTGATGAGCATCAGTGGTCTCGGCGCGGTGATCGCCGTCAGATGCAGATAATCGGCTACCGTGGCCATGTCGGACGGCGTCTGCTCGCTGTCTCCGAGATCCAACTCGGGCCACTGGGCTCGGGTGACAAAACTCGAGTGGCCGGCAACGGGCACCGACAGCTTGACGCGCGTGTCCAGCGAGCTGATGAACGTGGTCTGCCAGCCGCCGCCCGACAGCCCCGTCACCGCTACGCGATTGGGATCGGCGTTTTCGTGCGAAAGCAGGACGTCGAGCGAGCGCTCCATGAGGAGATAAAACACCGCCAGGCCGCTGGCGCCTGTGAGGTCGATCTGCGGCATGCGGGCATGACTGTAATCCTCCGAGGTGAACTGTCCGCGTCCCAGCCATTCGGCATTGAAAGCGAGCATGCCGCGGCGGGCGAGATTGATGCAGCGCACCTGGATGTACGGCGTCGAGATGCCGGTACGCTCGTGGCCGTTCACGTTGAGCACCACGGGCACTTTGCCTTCGAGCTGTTCGGGCTCATAGAGCAGCGCCGGAATCCAAAGCCCGGGAACGGCCTCAAAACGCAGCCTCCGCAGCCGGTAGCCTTGGCCCGGCTGCGTGTCGAGCCACTCGACTTTACGCGCCGCCGTGCGCCACCTGGCCGCTTCGCCTCGGAACACGATCCTGTCCAGCATGTCCCGGCGCAACCGCGTGGCGTAGCGGTCCCATTCCACTGCGCTTGCCGGAATGGAGACAGGCGGCACGCGTGAGGCGGTATAAACCTGAACTTCGAGCTGGGGCTGCTTGGGATCGAGCAGAGGTTGCTCCAGCCAGCGTTTGGCATCCTCAGTGGACTGAGCCGCCAGGGAGAGACAGACAAGCAGCAAGCGAGTCATCGACTTTAGAAGTATATACTGGATTGCCATGGTGATCCTGAAGTTTCTGCTGGCGCTCCCCGGCGTCGCGATGGCACAAGACGGGTTCCGTCCGCTGTTCGACGGAAAGACTCTGAACGGCTGGAAAGTCTGTAATGGCCACGCCAGCTACCGCGTGGAAGAACGAGAGATTGTCGGGACCACGGCCGAGGGCAGCCCGAACAGCTTTCTCTGTACCGAGAAGGAATACGGCGATTTCATCCTCGAGTTCGAGACGAAGACCGACCCGGCGCTCAACTCGGGTGTGCAGATCCGTTCGCATCAGTATCCGGCCGACACGAAAGTCATGACCAACAATGGCCGGCAGATCGTCGAGCGAAAGCATCCAGCCGGACGTGTGCATGGCTACCAGGTGGAGATCGCCAACGAGAGCTCCGGCGCCTCGGGCGGCATCTACGATGAAGCTCGCCGCGGCTGGCTGCACAATATTCAAAAGGATCCGGCGGCCAGCAGAGCATTCCAGGACCATCAGTGGAACCGCTATCGCGTCGAAGCGATCGGCGACCACATTCGCACCTGGATCAACGGCGTTCCATGCGCCGACCTGGTGGATCCGATGGACCAGACCGGCTTCCTCGCTCTTCAGGTGCATGCGTACAAGGGCGCCAAGCCGGTCGAGGTGCGATGGCGCAATATCCGCATCCAAGACCTGGGCCGCCATGCGTGGAGGCCCTTGTGGGATGGCAAGTCCATGAACGGCTGGTCACGCGCCGGCGGCGGTGATTGGACCATCGAGAACGAAGCGATCCACGCCAGGAGCATTCCCGCTGACAACCGGATCGGCTTTCTCATCAGCGACCGCAGCTTCCGCGACGTCACCGTGCGCGTCAAATACAAGATGACGGAGGGGAACAGTGGGTTCTTTGTGCGCGCGGACAAGCAGACTCTCGCCGGCTACGAAGTCGAGATCGATGACAGGAAGGGCACGGGCGGGCTGTTTGAGACTGGCGGCCGCAAGTGGGTCACCGGACCCGAGAACAATGCCGCGGTCCGGGCAGATGACTGGAATGAGCTGGTGGCTTCCGTGCACGGCGACCGCGTGGTATTCCATCTGAATGGCATCAAGACCGTGGACCTGCCCGGCGATACGGGGGGGCGCAAGGAGGGGCACATCGCTTTGCAAGTCCACGGGCGGCGGACAACCGGGATCCGGTTCCGGGATATCGCCATGCTGGAGGCAGTGAAGTAGCGTGCTCGAACTGGCATTCTTGCTGAGTAGTGTGCTTGCCGCGCAGCAGTACGATGTCGTGCTTCGCGGCGGGCGCGTGATGGATCCCGAGTCGAGGCTCGACGCCGTTCGGAACATCGGAATCCGCGGCGGCCTGATCGGTGAGATTTCGGCCAGGCCTCTAAAGGGCAGGATCGAGCTGGACGCGGCCGGGCAAGTGGTGGCGCCGGGCTTCATCGATCTGCATTCGCACGGCCAGGACCCGGAGAACTACCGCGCCAAGGCGATGGATGGCGTCACCAGCGCGCTGGAATGCGAAATCGGCGTCGCCGACATCGACCGCTGGTACGGCGAGCGCGAGGGCAAAGCCACTGTAAACTTCGGCGCCACTATCGGCCATCCGCCTGTTCGCATGGCGCTGTTTAAAGACTCGGGCGCGTTCTTGCCCGCCGATCGCGGAGCACACCATCAGGCGGCGCCTGAGGAGATCTCCGAGCTGGCGCGGCGCATCGAGCACGGTTTGAAGCGCGGCGCGGTGGGCGTTGGCATGGGTCTTGCCTACACGCCTGGCGCGACCGCGCTGGAGTATCTCGAGGTGTTCCGGGTCGCGGCACGCTTCCGCGCACCCGTGTATGCACATGTGAACCACGGCGTCGAAGGGCTGAACGAAGCTGTCGGGTACGCAGCCATCACTGGCGCTCCGCTCCACGTCGTCCATCTCAACAGCAGCGGAGGAAAGCAGAATACGCCGCACTACCTGCGCGCCGTCGAATCGGCGCGGTCAGGCGGCATGGATGTGACCACGGAGTGCTACCCGTACATCGCCGGCATGACAAACATCAACTCGGCGATTTTCGATGACGGCTGGCAGCAACGGCTGAGCATCAGCTATGGCGACCTGATGTGGGTGGCAAGCGGCGAGCGGCTGACGGCGGAATCGTTTGCCCGCTACCGCAAGCTCGGCGGCAGCGTCATTTCGTTCACCAACAGCGAGGAGATGGTGAGGCGTGCCGTCGAGAGCCCGCTGACCATGATTGCCAGCGATGGTGGACTGCGCGCCGGGCAAGGGCATCCGCGCAGCACTGGAACCTATGCCCGCATCCTGGGCCGATACGTGCGCGAGCAGAAAGCGCTCAGCCTGATGGACGCGCTGGCGAAAATGTCGCTGCTGCCCGCGCGGCGCCTGGAAGGGCGCGTGGCTGCAATGAAGAACAAAGGGCGCATTCGCGTGGGCGCCGATGCGGACCTCGTCGTCTTTGATCCGGACCACGTCCTGGACTGCTCAACATTCGAGCAGCCCGCGTTGTTCTCGGAAGGCTTCCGGCACGTGCTGGTGGGCGGTGGAGTGGCGGTGAAGGATGGGCGTCTGCTGGAGGGTGCGACGCCGGGGAAACCGATCCGGGCGCGAGTGGAGTGAGAAAAGTCACGGCGCTTCGCAGCGCCGTTTCGATGCAAACCTCCCGCGTTTGGGAGTTCGCGTGATGGAGATCAAAGTCGCTACGAATCTTGGCCAAGACTATGTGCGGGCGCGAACTTTCTTCAAGAAAAGAAGCACCCCGCCCAGGGCTAAGAGCACGGACGACGATGGCTCCGGCACCCCTTGTGGCGCAGCGAGGACGATATCCCCCGCCGATACATTCCGCTGGGAGCCGGGGATAGTCTCGCGGCCCGGATTAATGGTTTGCCGGGGCATGCCGGGGTCTGAGGCATCGTTGAAATCGAGATTCAATACTCTGGTGGTATCGGTGGACGTCAATCTCAATTCGTCGGTACAGCAGGCTTGGGCGGTACTCGTGCCCGGTCTATAAGTGAACCCCGCGTAGCCGATGCTCGTCGAGGTGGTAATAGACCAATTTGTATACAGATTCAGGACCGTATCATATTCAAACGTCCCCACGGCGGTTGCCCCGTCACTGAAGGTGACGCCTTCCAAATTCCAGGTAATCTGCGCCGCGGGTGCAACTCCCCCGAATGCCGCGAGAACCAGGGTGCCCAACAACCCGCCCCGAACCCTCCGCAGAATACCAAAGCTCGGGTCCCCAGGCAGTTTCGACATTCCCCCCCCTTGACCGTAGTTCAGATAGAATTCCATTCTCACGCCGCCCTGGTAGTATACACCCATCACGTCGATTGCGATAGGATTCTTCGCGCTACAATGCGCTACACGGGTACTAGCAAGGTTAGCACGAACTCGATGCCCGGACTTCAACTTTGTACGATGCCGGTCCTCCTGGCGCGGTTCGCTTCCGCTACCACGGGGTCAGCGGACATTCCCTGTTTGACGCCGGGCGCGTCAGGCGAGCGGTCCGGAGGTGGAGTTGCAGGGCTTCATCCCTCTGCCGATTCCAGCATTGTCCGGCATTCCGTGGGTGGCAGATCCTTGCGGATTCGGCGTCCCTCGGCATCGATGATTCCCGCCTCCTGAAGGCGGCGCACGGCATCCTTGGCGCGCTTCACCGCCGCCGGATGGCGCAATCATCACGGTGTGGAACCACGATCACGGGCACTCCTTCAGCCTGTTTCAACGCCAGGACCTCCAAAAAATTTCCCCCCCGGGCTTCGCCCGGTCCGAGTGCCGATGAACATTGTCGCCGCGTAGTGTTTTGTCCGTGAGCTGGCTTGTAGCTGGAGCGCGACATGCAAGAGAGACACCAGCACCAAGTAGGAAGCCTGGTTTCATACTGTCCATTATGTGCGCATTTGTTGCCGGCAATGGGTAAGTCTGGGTCCAACAACCTGGCCTCTCTTAAGCAGAACGAGCGTGGCTGTGAGCCAGTCCGGCGTGTCATCTGCCCGAAAACGGATCACACCCTGCTCACTTTCCAAGACCAACTGTGGCGGTCCTCACACTGGCGAGTTGTCGTAGACCCAGAGGTCGTCCATCTCGACAATGGCCCTCGGAAGATTCGCGAGACTCGACTCATAGGTGGCCCGAAGGGTCGTTTTCGAAGCGCTGTGTCCACCTGCATCCGCCCGCGCCTTGATGCGCTCCAGGTGCATGGCGAAATCGCGCAACGCGAGATAGCGCATCTCCGTCGTGAATCCAGCCGCCTTCGCCAGAGCCGCCTGCTCAAAAGTCACGGCGCTTCGCAGCGTCGTTTCGATCGCAAAGCTCCTTCGCCTCTCGATGCACTCCAGAACGAATGCCTCGAACTCGCGGTTCACGACCACTCGAATCTGTTTGGAAATGCCGACATAGGAACCGCCGTTCCGTTCAGCGGCACGATCGTCGGCATTGAAATAGGGGACTCCAAAACTCGATAGAGGGAAGATAGAAGACTTGCCGCTACCGGGTGGACCGGCGACCGAGATCATCCCGGGAGACATCAGCCGCCGAAGTCACGATCCTGGCCTTCCTGCATATCAGGGGGCAGATCCTTGCGGATTCGGCGTCCCTCGGCGTCGATGATTCCCGCCTCTTGAAGACGGCGCACGGCTTCTTTGGCACGCTTCACCGCCCCCGGATAATGTGGATCTTCCTTCGGCTTCTGATTCCTGGTTCTTGGAATAGGAATCGTCTTCACAGACTCCATTTTAGCTCACATTGCTACTACCATTACGGTGTGGAACCACGATCACGGGCACTCCTTCGGCCGGTTTCATCGTTTGGACGTTTGGACGTCCCCCAAAAATTTTCGCCCTGACGACAGGTTCGTTCCCGCCGCGGTACGTAGCCTCGAGATACCTCGAATCACAGATCCAGAAACCGCCCCGAACTACGCGGTATTGCTGTTCCCTGTCCCACCAATCCTGGACCTACTCCCACACATTTCCGGCGAGGTCATGCGCGCCTTCCGGCGTTGCCCCTCGGGGAAACAGCCCGACAGGGGTGGGGTAGCCGACCTTCGTTTTATCGTAGTTGGCGCGACCGGGATCGGGCTTCTCGTTTCCCCATGGGTATTTGCGACGATCGAGGCCTTCCGCCGAACGCTGCCACTCGGCTTCCGCAGGCAGCCGTCCGCCTTTCCAGGCACAGCAGGCTTCCGCGTCGAACCAGGTGACGCCCGTGACAGGCCACTGCTGGGACTCCGGCACCCAGCCGTAGCGGTGCGGCAGTTCCATCCCGAGATGATGGAGTATTTTCCGGCGCAAGGGAAGCTCGAGCCCTACCCGGCCTGTGTGGCGGAGGTGGCCCGGTGCGACGTCCTCATCGCTATCGCTACAATAAGGGTTGTGAGTGCGCAGACGGCGAGGATGACGGTAACTGAATACGAGAAGCTTCCTCCGCCCAAAGACGGCTGGTTGGAACTTCACCACGGGGAGCCAGTCAAGGTGACCAGGCCAAGACTTGTCCATACCTTGCAGCAGCGGCGCCTTGGCCAGTTGCTGGAGAAGCGGTTGGGGCAGTTCGGAGTTGTCATTGTCGAATGTCCTTTTCGCCCAACGCCAGAGCACGAGATTTGGGCCGCGGATGTGGCGCTGATCGCCCACTCACGACTTGACGCGCAGGATGAAGAAGCGTGGCTGGCAGGCGCTCCGGACGTCGTCATCGAAGTCCTTTCGCCTTCGAATACCGCTTCGGAACTCCTCGATAAGGAACTGCTATGTCTGCGCAGTGGCTCACTCGAATTCTGGATCGTGGACCGGAAATTGAAGCTGGTGCGCGTCTCGCGCCGGAACGGTTCTGCCACGGTCTATGAGGAGGCAGATCAGATCCCGCTCGATTCGCTTGGCGGCGGTATGCTGGCTGTGTCAGAGATCTTCCGCCGCTAAGGGCCTGTCACGGAATAACGTTGCCAACCGTTCAGGACCGTTTGCTGACGCGCAGCGGCTCGGCAACGGCGTGAAACGATCCCTTGACAGACCGATCGGTCCGTTGTAGGATCGAGTTGTGCCCCCCAAAGGCGACCAGACCCGCCAGCGCATCCTTCGCAAAGCCGCCCGCCTGTTCAATGAGCGCGGCTATTCCGGAGCTTCCATGAACGATATCCTCCGCGCCACCGGCCTTCAGAAAGGCGGGCTCTACAACCACTTCGCCAGCAAGGAGGACCTGGCCGTCGAGGCGTTCGAGTATTCGGTGCGCCGCGTCAGCGAGCGTGTCCAAAGCTGGCTGGTTGGCAAGAACACCGCGCCCGAGCGGCTCCACGCGCTGATTGGTGGATTCCTCGAGTATGCTCAGGATCCGCCCGTCCCAGGCGGCTGTCCGCTGATGAATACGGCCATCGAGAACGACGATTCCAATGCCCGCCTGCGCGAGCGCGCCCGCCTCGCCATGGAGCAGTTCCTCGGCGGCATCGCCGCCATTGTCAAAGGTGGGATCAAGCGCGGCGAACTGCGGGCGGACGCCGACCCGGCCCAGGCGGCCATGGTGCTGCTGGCCACGTTTGAGGGCGCACTGATGCTGAGTCGTCTGAACCGGGACGGCAAACCGATGCAACAGGCGGCGGAATTCATGAGGAGGTATGTGGATGAATTGCAGGAGTAAGTTTTTTTTAGGCCACAAATCAGACCGACCGGTCTGTTATTTCCTGGCCCTCCTCCTCACCGCCCTGCCCGCGTTGGCCCAACCGGCCCCCCTCAACAACTTCGGAGCCAACGCTTACTCCCATGGCAACTTTGCCGTGGCGGAATCCTTCTACAAGAGCGCTCTAGCCGCTACTGCTCCCAACGACATCGAGACCCGCGCCCGCATCTACTCCAACCTGGCTGCCCTGTACAAGAAGCAGAAGCGCTATGTTGACTCCGCTGGCGCTTATCGTAAGGTTCTTGCTCTGCGCCGGCAAGATGCACCGCCATTGGCCATCACTCTCAACAATCTCGCCGAGGTGATCCGGTTACAGGGTGATACCCGCCAGGCGGCCGGGCTTTACCGGCGCGCGCTCGCCATCCTCGGGCGGCATCCGGATGCCAATTTGGCCGACCTGGCCGCAGTCTGGAACAATCTTGGTGTCTCGCTGGGCGAACTTGGCCGGCTTCAGGAGGCGGAAGAAGCGCTCACGAAAGCGCTTCTGATGAAGCAGAAGCTGTTCAGCCCGGCCCACCCGGAGTTGGAATTGACGCGCAACAATCTTAATCGACTTCACCAAGCGGTTATGAAGCAGCAGACAGTGAGTCTTGCGGAGCTGTGGCGTCAACGTTAACCAAGGGTGTACTCGGCAAAGAGGTTCTAGTCCTTCCAGGATCAAATTCTTCTACTCATAACATCCCATTTAGGGCATAATCTCCCTTATGCCTGGGATGGCAGATCTAGGACGGGTAGTGTCCGCGCTGTCGGGCGCCTGGGCGGTCTTTCTTGTTCTCTTCAGTATGGTCCTATGGCGCCTGCTCCGCCGCTGGGGTTGGGGTGAGGCTGCCGGGTGGCTGGCGCTGACAGTGGCTGGACAAGCCGCTGCCCTTCAGCTTCTGGCTGTTGGGAACCGGGTACGCTTGCAGCACTTTCACGGTTGGCCGGACCTGTTGAGTTCACGGCGAATGATTTTTCTGGCAATTGTTGTTCTTCATGGGATTCTTGTTGGCTTCGGAGTTTGGCGGAATGTTCGCCGCGGAGGCTTGCTGAGATTGTTTTTTTCGGGCTTGCTCTCGCGGCGGCAGATGGCTGGTTTGCTGCTGATTCTTACTTTCGCATGCACTGTCATTCCACCGGCAGCCGCTCGCGCTCTGCTGACAGAAGGTGATTTGGGGCTTTCCTTGAGTCACCTGACCCGCATCGGCCTGGCGTTATTCCTCCTCATGGCGGGAACGGGGAGTCTGGCATTGGCTGCGGTAACTCTTCCGGATCCGGTCCGGCAAGAGCTTTCCGCAGGCTGGCAGACAAGGACAACGCGCTGGCTGCCATGGCTCGCGGCCGGCTGGGTCGCCGTCGTCGCCTCGCTGTTGGCGTGGTACCCTTTGGCGGGGATTCCGCATGTCCCGGACGAGTTGTCCTATATCTTTCAGGCTAAGTACCTCGCCACGGGCGCCCTCTTTCTTCCGGCAACACCGGACCCACAGGCATTTCCCTGCCCCTACACGTTGGTGCTGGACGACCGGTGGTTCGCTGCGATGCTCAGCGGCTGGGGCTTTGTGCTGGCGATTGGCTACTGGCTTGGCGTCCCATGGCTGGTAAACCCGATTCTGGCGGGCGCCGCCGTGCTGATTATCCACCAGCTCGTGCGCCGGCTCTACTCGCGAAACATTGCCGATGGCACAGTGGTTCTGCTGGCCCTCTCTCCCTGGCTTCTGTTCATGTCCGCCAATTTCCTTCCTCACACTACTTCCCTGTTGCTACTTTCCCTCGGTCTGCTGGGCATCTATCGCGCTCGTGACGACGGCAGTCTCTTATGGGCCGCCATCGCCGGGCTGGCCTTCGGGGCCATGCTTCACGTGCGAGCGCTGGAAGCCGCTGTGGCTGTCGTGGGAGCAATGGGAGTCTGGTTCGCGCATGGCCGCAAGAAGATACGCCTGGCGGCCCTCGCCGCCGCCGCCTTACCAGGTCTCTTCATGGTCCTGCTTCTGCTGGCCTACAATCGAACTTTGCTAGGGAATCCTTTTGAAGCGCCCGTGAACCGCTACTTTGATCTCACCGTGCGACCGGGCGCGAATCGCATCGGGTTCGGAAAAGACATTGGATTCGGATGGGACGGTCTCCATGTGCTCCCAGGACACGGCCTGGTGGACGTGGTGTTCAACTCCAACCAGAACTTGTACATGCTGCACTTCGAACAATTTGGCTGGGCCGGAGGTTCGCTGCTTCTGGTCCTGTTGCTCTTCCTGCTGGGCAAGTGGCGGCGCGATGCATGCATGTGGGTCGTTCTGTTCGCCCAATGGGCCGCAATGAGTCTATACTGGTTTAGCGGCGGGCCGGATTACGGCGCTCGCTACTGGTATCTGATGATCCTCCCCTGCGCTGTGTTGACCATCCGAGGCGCTCTGGAACTGGATACGCTGGCCAAGGCGCGCCTTGGGCGCGGTCTCGCGGGAGGTAGAATCTGGTTCTTTATCGCCGCTGCTACATTGATCGGAACCGTGCAGGTCACCGTCTGGCGTGCTCTCGACAAATACCCTAACTACCGAGGTATGCGGCCCGACATGCGTGCTCTGTCAAGAGAACAGAATTTCGGGCGCAGTCTCGTCTTCGTCCAGGGCAGCGCTTTGCCGGGTTATTCTTCTGCTTTCTATTTGAATCCGCCACGCTACGACCGGGAATTCGCCCGAACTTATTCTGGCCCAATCTACGCATTCGACCGCGGCCCCGAATCGCGGGAGCTACTCCGCAACTATTACAAAGACCGTCCTCTATGGATTGTCCGGACGTGGCCGATTGTCAAGAATCGTCTAGTGGTAGTGGCTGGTCCCGTTGCACCGGGGGAGCCTGTCCCGTCATCCGCTGAAGCCTTACAATCGAAGGAGGTCGACGACCTTGAGGAGCGACGCTTTTGAATTTTGAGGAACTCGCTCGCACAACGCGCCGGGCCTGCCGGCAGCAGGCGGGGTTCCTCACCGGGATGGAGGCCGGCCCGGCCTGTGCGAGCTTCTAACCTCCTTACGAGCACCACCGCAGCAGCCACTCCCGGCAAAGTTGTGTTAGGAATCTTCCGGGCCATGCGCCCCGGCGATTACTTAAAGAACACGCTGGTTTTCGCCGCTCTGGTGTTCTCCGGTCATCTGGCCCATCGCAGCGACATTCTTTTCTCCCTGCTCGCCTTCGCTGCCCTCTGCTTCGCCGCCAGCGCGGTCTATCTTTGGAACGACGCCTGGGACCGCGAGGCCGACCGTCTGCATCCCTCCAAGCAACATCGTGCAGTCGCATCCGGACTCGTGCCAGTCTGGATGGCAGTCTCCGTTGGCGTCTGTCTTGCGCTTTGTGGAGTTGCAGTGGGTTTCGCCGTGAACCTCAACACAGGTCTCGCCGTGCTCGGCTACCTGGCGCTGACGACTGCGTACACACTCAGACTTAAGCATGTCGTCATTGTCGATGTTCTCACGCTCGCTTCCGGATTCGTCTTGCGCGTGATTACCGGCGCGGAAGCGATTCAGGTCGAGTTTTCCTCGTGGCTGATGCTGTGTACTTTTCTGCTGGCCCTCTTCCTTGGCTTTGGAAAGCGCCGTCATGAGCTGACCCTGATGGAGGAAGACGCGGGGCGTCACCGTGCAATTCTCAGCGAGTACTCTCCCTACTATCTGGACATGATGAGCGGCATCGTGACAGCGGGAACCATGATGTCTTATGTCCTTTACACCATGGACCCGCTGACTTTGGTACGCTTCGGTGGCCGCCGTCCGATCTATACGAGCGTTTTTGTGCTGTACGGAATCTTCCGCTACCTCTACCTCATCCACCGCAAGCAAGAAGGAGGCGACACCGTCCGCACCATCTATCAGGACCGCGGCATCAAACTGGCCGTGCTGTTGTGGATCGTGAGCATCATTCTGTTGCGCTACCTCTAAGCCAACCGCTCCCTAACGGTCGCGGCTCGGAAGCCCTTGCTGAGCCGCGCGCGTCAGCAAGCGGAGGTGTCAACCTGAAACCGTGCTACGCTCTTGCTGTTCGGGCTCACTGAGGGACCGGAACAGCATTATGAGCGACCTTGTTCTCTACTCCACCTCCGGCGATATCGCCGTCATCACCATCAACAACCCGCCTGTCAACGCGCTGAGCCCCGGCGTCCCCGAGGGAATCGCCGAAAGCCTGGAGAAAGCCGCTGCCGACTCCGCGATCAAGGCCGTCGTTTTGATTGGCGGAGGCCGATCCTTCATCGCGGGCGCTGACATCAAGGAATTCGGCAAGATCACTTCGGGCCAGAAAGACCGCGGCCCTGGCCTGCATCCTCTGCTCTCCGCACTCGAAAACTCGCCAAGGCCAGTGGTGGCGGCGATTCACGGACAGGCGTTCGGCGGCGGCTTGGAAGTCGCCATGGCCTGCGCCCATCGGGTGGCGGTGGCGGCGGCGCAGGTGGGGCAACCGGAAGTAAAGCTGGGCCTCATCCCCGGCGCCGGCGGAACCCAGCGGCTGCCGCGTTTGGCGGGAGTCGCCAAGGCGGTCGAGATGTGCCAGTTCGGAGAGCCAGTGAAGGCGTCCGGCGCGCAGCAGGCAGGCGTGATCGACAGGATCATCGAGGGCGATCTGCTGGAAGGGGCCATCGCTTTTGCTCGCGAGATCGCCGGCAAGCCCGTCCGCCGCGTGCGCGACCGTAATGAGAAGCTTGGCACGGCGGAAGAAAACGAGCCCATCTTTGAGGCGGCGCGCGACGCCGCCGGCAAGCGGCAGCGAGGCCTGATGGCCCCGCTGGCGGCCATCCGAGCGGTGGAAGCGGCCACCCGGCTTCCGTTCGAGGAAGGCGTCCAGGAAGAAGCGCGCCTGTTTCGCGAATGCCTTTTCTCGACGCAATCGAAAGCGCTCATCCATGTCTTCTTTGGCGAGCGCACCGTTGCCAAAATCCCCGGCGTCCCCAAAGAGACGCCCATATACACAATCCGGCGCGCGGCTGTCATTGGGGCAGGCACCATGGGCGGGGGCATCGCCATGACCTACGCCAATGCGGGCATTCCTGTTTTGCTGAAGGAAGCCGCCCAGGATGCTCTCGATCGCGGCCTCAACACTATCCGCAGGAATTACGCCAACTCCGTCGCCAAAGGCCGCTTCTCCCAGCAAGTGATGGATCAGCGGATGGCGCTCATCACACCGACCCTTACGTACGACGGATTCAACCAGGCGGACATCATCGTCGAGGCGGTCTTCGAAGGCATGGGGCTCAAAAAGCAGGTGTTCGCCGAAATCGACGACATCGCCAGGCCGGATGCCGTTCTCGCTTCCAACACCTCGACGCTGTCGATCGATGAGATCGCCTCGGCCAGCTCGCGGCCACACATGGTGGTCGGCCACCATTTCTTCAGCCCGGCCAACGTTATGCGTCTGCTCGAGATCGTGCGCGGCAAGGCAACCAGCAAGGAAGTGATCGCCACGTCGATGAGCCTTGCCAGGATGCTCGGCAAGATTGGCGTGCTGGTGGGCAATTGCCGCGGTTTCGTCGGCAATCGCATGTTTGGCCCTTATCGCAGGGAAGCGCAGTTCCTGGTCGAGGAGGGTGCGGATATCGAAGCGGTGGACAGCGCGATGTTCGAGTTCGGGATGGCGATGGGCCCGCTGCAAGTCGGCGACCTGGCGGGCCTCGATGTCGGCTGGCGCATTCGAAAGGAGTTCAGCCACCTGGAAGTGCCTGGGGTGCGCAAGCCGCTGCTGGAAGACCGTCTTTGCGAGATGGGCCGCTACGGGCAGAAGACCGGCGCCGGCTGGTATAAGTACGACGAGAACCGCCGCCCGTCGCGGGACCCGGTTGTGATCGAGCTCATTGGCCAGGTCCAGCGGGAGGCCGGGATCAGCCCACGCTCGATTTCGCAGCAGGAGATCACCGACCGCCTGCTCTACGCGCTGGTGAATGAAGGCGCTCGCATTCTGGAAGAGGGCATGGCGCTTCGCTCGGTGGACATCGATATCATCTATCTGAACGGTTATGGCTTTCCAGCCTATCGCGGCGGCCCCATGTTTTATGCCGACACGCTGGGACTGGCAAAGGTTCATGAGCGGATTTCCGGGTTCCACAAGCAGCACGGTGTGCTATGGACGCCTGCGCTGCTGCTGGAAAGATTAGCCGGAGAGGGCAAGAGTTTCTCGGAGCACGATCGCGCTGCCGCGGTTGCGACTGCCTGAAGGAGTTCCCATGCGTGAAGCGGTCATTGTCGACAGTGTTCGAACCCCATTAGCCAAGTCCTTTCGCGGGTCCTTCAACCGCACGCAGCCGGCGGATCTCGCCGCCCACTGCATCCGCGAGGTTCTGAAGCGGCATCCGCAGGTGGACCCTGCCGAAGTCGAGGATGTGATTCTGGGTTGCGGGATGCCGCACGGCCCGCAAGGGATGAACGTCGCCAGAGTGGCGTCGATTGTTGCCGGCCTGCCAGTCACGGTTGCTGCCACCACGGTCAACCGCTTCTGCTCGTCAGGTCTGCAATCCGTTGCCATGGCGGCGCATCAGATTCTCAACGAGGGAGCGGAAGTGGCGATCGGCGGCGGGGTGGAAAGCATCACCATGACGCCCAGAGACTCTCACCCGCACCCGTGGGTCAAAGAGCACAAGCCTGGCGTTTACATGGTGATGGGTGTGACGGCGGAGGTGGTGGCCAAGCGTTACAGAATCAGCCGCCAGGCGCAGGACGAGTACGCATTGTCCAGCCAGCAGCGAACGGGGCGTGCACAGTCGGAGTGCTTTTTCAAGGGGGAGATCGTGCCCATCCAGGTGACCCGCGCCATTGTGGACAAGAAAACCGGCGAAGTGGTGCGCGAAGAAGAAGCGGTCGTCGAATCCGACGAATGCAATCGCGCCGACACGACGCTCGAAGGGCTGCTCAAGCTGCCTCCCCATTTCGACCCCGACAGCGGGCAAGGCACGGTCACGGCCGGCAACTCGTCGCAGCTCTCTGATGGCGCTTCGGCGACACTGCTGATGTCGCGCCAGCGCGCTGATCAGCTCAAGGTTCCCTACAAGATGATCTACCGCGGCTTCGCGGTCACCGGCCTCGAGCCGGACGAAATGGGCATCGGCCCGGTTTACGCCGTACCGAAGCTGCTGAAGCGCCACGGCCTGAAAATCGACGACATCGACCGGTGGGAGTTGAACGAGGCTTTCGCCGTGCAGGTTGTTTACTGCCGCGATCGTCTCCATCTGGATCCCGCAAAGCTCAATGTCAACGGGGGTTCCATTGCCATCGGCCATCCGTTCGGGATGACGGGTTCGCGGCTGGTGGGGACTCTCGCCAACGAGATGCTCCGCCGCAACTCACGATACGGCGTGGTGACGATGTGCATCGGCGGAGGCCAGGGAGCGGCCGGCCTGTTCGAGTGCGTGAACTAGCCGTTCTTCAGAAGCAGATCATCGCCTGCGAGCGTTGCCCGCGGCTGCGGACGCATTGCGAGCAGATCGCGCGTACGAAACGCCGCGCTTATCAGCACTGGGACTACTGGGGCAAGCCGGTACCCTCGTTCGGTGACCCGAATGCGCGCCTTCTGATCCTCGGCCTGGCGCCCGGGGCGCATGGCGCCAACCGCACCGGCCGCATGTTTACGGGCGATTCCTCGGGTGACTTGCTTTCTCGAGTGCTTTACGAAACCGGCTTCGCCTCGCAGCCGGCCAGCGTCTCGCGCGACGATGGCCTCACGCTGATCGATGCCTACATGACGGCAGCCGCCCGCTGCGCTCCCCCGGACAACAAGCCGTCAGTCGAGGAGCTGCGCAACTGCCGTCCGTACCTGGCTCGGGAGCTTCAGTTGCTTTCCGGGATGCGGGTCGTGGTTGCGCTCGGCCGCATCGCCTTCGACACCTATCTCGCCATGCTCGAGAGCGAAGGCCGCATCAGGCGAAAGTCAGCTTTCGTCTTCGCTCATAACCGCGTGCACCGCCTGCCGGGGAGATTGCCCGTGCTGATCAGCTCGTACCACCCCAGCCGGCAGAACACGGCGACGGGCCGGCTCACCGAAGCCATGCTGAAGGCCGTGTTCACACGCGCGGGCAAGATCATCGCCGGGCGACAATGAGGGAGTGACCCGCCGAAGCCTGCTGGTATTTCCTGCCGCGGCATGGCTGCCCCCTTCCGATTTCAGCCGGCAATTGTGGACCGCCATCGCATCCATCTACACCAAGACTCTCGTGCATCCCTTTCTCACGGGCCTTCAGGACGGCTCCCTGCCCCGCCGTAAGTTTCAGTTCTACCTGCTGCAAGACGCACTTTACCTCGGCGTGTTCAGCCGCGTGCTGAACGTTCTGGCCAGCAAGGCGCCCCGGCAGGAATGGGCCGTCTCGCTGGGACGCGACGCCATCGAAGCGGTGGACGTCGAGCGTGCCATGCACCGCCAGATCCTCGGCTCCTACGGCATCTCCCCGCAGCAGATCGCCAACGCCGACATGGCCCCCGTCAACTACGCTTACACCAACCACCTGATGATCACCGCCGAGCGCGGCTCCTTCGCCGAAGGCCTCGCCGCCGTGCTCCCCTGCTACTGGATCTACTGGGAGGTCGGAAAAGAGCTCAAGAAACGGGGATCGCGGAATCGCGATTACGAGCGGT
>JACQDF010000298.1 GCA_016201205.1 Acidobacteriota bacterium | reverse complement strand
ACTGATGGAAGCGCTGCTCGCTGATGCCGAGCCGTTCGCAGGCTTCCTTCAAGCGGCACGTTCCCGCCATCGTTTCCAGGATCACCTTCACCCGCAACTTGGCGGTGTCCGAGCCGGACAACTTCTCGGCATACTCCGGTCCCACGGGTCGTCGTCCACGCATGATCGATCCTCCCTGATCACATCTCGTGGGACAAGCGTTTGCGACGTCTGCCCCACGAGTGTTGCCGTTCATATCGCTGCCGTGCTGGCTGGCGTTGGCGGGGTCCCCGTCGTCGGGATGGTTTCTTCCTTCAAGCGTTCGGCCACGCTCAAGGCGCGCGCCACACGGCGCTTGCGTGGTTTCTTGCCGGCTTTGTTGACCACAGGCGCCGGCGGCGCCAGACCGACCGTACGCTGCGCCGCGCGGGCCAACGCCTGGTGTCTGGTCAGTTCACGTTGCAGACGTTGGTTCTCCTTGGACAGCGTTTCCACCTCGGTTTTTATCGAGCGAACTCGACCTCGCGGTTTCGGTTCGCACGCTTCCAAGAGGCCACGCAACGCCTGCGCTTCCAGTTGATAGTAGCGCGGCACCGACAGGCCGAGCGCCGTTGCGGCTTCGGTCGGCGTGCGTGCGCCCGCCAGCACCTCCAGGATCGCCGCCGCCAACCGCTTGGCCTCCACGCCGCGATCCTTGCCGAGATCCGCTCCGCCAACTTGATGACGTTTCATGCGTCACCTCCTTCCGCCGTCGGCGGCCAGATCTCATCCAGCGCTGACGCGCCCGGCTCCGGCGGTTCGGCATTCGCTTCGTCCGTCCCGATGCCGATCACTTCGCCCATCGGACAAAGCGGTGTCGGCAGGTCCGCCTTCGTCGCTTCAGGAGTCGGCGTCGGCGCCACCAGGTCGATCTCCTGACGCTCTCCCTCGGTGCGCGTCAAGATCATCCGCTCGCCTTCGGCATGCACGCTGAACGGTTTGCCGCCGACCTGGCCCGTCAGATAGAACGGCGTCTTCGGCACACCGTTCTTGGCCAACTCCAGCGCATTCGCCGCCACACGCGCCGCCAGCGTCCGCTTCACCTCCGAAGCCGCGCCGAAGAACCGATCCGCCGGCGCCAGGCCCTCGATCCCCTGATGCGCGCGCTGGAAGTTGTAATGGTCGATGAACAGTCCGATCCGCCTTTGCGCATCGCCCAGGTCGATGAACACCGCGCTCTCGATGCACTCGCGCCACAAGGTTCCCCAGAAGCGTTCGATCTTCCCCAACGTCTGCGGCCGGCGCGGCTTGGCCACCACCTGTTTGATGCCGCGTTTTTCCAACTCCTTCGTGAACGCGCTCTTGCCACGCCAGGTCACGTACTGCGAGCCGTTGTCGGTCAAGATCTCCTCGGGCGATTGGTACGACGCGATCCCCGACCGCAGCACCTCCAACACCAACGCCGACGACTGGCTCGCGTGCAGCCCATAGCTGACGATGAACCGGCTGTGATCATCCATGAACGCAACCAAAAACACCCGCCGATTTTGACGTTTCAGGACGAATGTGAACAGATCAGTTTGCCACAATTGGTTCGGCTTGGCGCGCTCGAAGAAACGGACCTTGTCCGGGTGCGGCCGGGTCGGCACTTCCTCCATTTGGTAGCCCGCCTCGTGCAGCACCTGTGCCACCGCCGACGCGCTCGCGGGAAGCGCCGGACCGCGCACCAGCATGTCGCTGATGCGCTGACAGCCCCACTCCGGGTTGGCTTGCTTCAGCATCAAGATGGTCCGCTTGGTCAAGTCGGGCAATCGGCTCCCGCGCGGCCCGCCTTTGGGGCGATCCATCAATCCCGCCGGCCCCTGGGTGTCGAACTTCTTCTTGTGTGCTTCGACACGCCGACCAGGGCCGCAAAGTCGCCGGCCGGCAGTCCGCTGCGCTGCCAGGTGTCGAGCAGCAACAACCGTTGCTCGGCCGTCAGCGCCGGCGTCGGCGGAAGGTCCTTCTTGACAAGCCGCCGACCCTTGGTCCGTCCCGTCAGTTTCCGTTGCCGGCGCATCTGCTTTTCGAGATCGTCGTCGGTCGGTTCATAGGGAACATTTGTTTCATCCTCCCCAGGCATCGGAACGCCGGGAGCAGAGGACGGAGATGGCGCGGGGGTGGGGCGTGCTCCGCTGCGTTCGCCGTCGCTGCGCTCCGGCTCACTCCGCTGCGCACGCCCCACCCCCGCAGCATCGGGCGGCTGCTCCCTCGGCGCGTCGCTTTCTGGCGCACCGTCGTTTTGGAACTGACTTTGGTCGTTCAACGATTCTGACATGCTTCCTCCCTTTCAGCGGGCATGATCCCGCACACGGAGAGGAGAGAATTGCTCTAGCCAATTAAGCTGCCAAAACGGCAAACATTTCAGGAAGGGGGACAAACGTTAAAATCGTGCCGCACGAGCGGGCGCGGCGCTCTGCCGCCGACGAAGGAGGAGATTGAGAAGTTGCTGGAGATTGCGCCGAGGCACGGGATCGAGATCAGGCTGCCGGGGCATTGATGAGGGCATCAGAATGAAAATCGAGATCATCAAGACACCCATCCGGCGTCAGGCTAGAAAGCCTGACCTACGCCTCGGTTCCACCCGCACGGCATCGGGGGCGTCAGGCTAGAAAGCCTGACCTACGCCTCATGAACGAGATATGGCGGGTTGTCAAAGGGGCCAAGATTTCAACGACAGGCATAAAC
>JACQDF010000297.1 GCA_016201205.1 Acidobacteriota bacterium | reverse complement strand
TCAAGAAATGCCGCCGGCAGCTTGAGCCAGAAACACTGGCGGAAGGGATCTTCCGTGAACCGGGCAATCGCCCGGTACGTCCAGTGGTAGACCATCTCCGTGAGAGGGCCGTACACGGCACGAAAATCGCGCCCCGAGATGCGCGGGTAGGTGACATCGCGCAGGCGAGCCCATCCCGGATCGCTGGGGGCCGCCTCGTAAGGGTTCCCGCCGGCCTCCTGCAATCTTGACTCCCAGCGGTAGCGGTAGACGTCGTCGGTAAAGGCCGGCTCCAGCGGCCAGGCTGTCAGCCGGAACAGGATCGCCCATCCCAGGACCCAGCCGGCCCGACGACGGGTGGATTGAGTTTCTTTCAGAATCAGCCAGGCTGAAATGAGGTATACTGCTGAAGTCCCGAGAAGTATGGCAATGGCACTCACCGCCCGGTCCTGGAGAGGGCGGAGCGCCAGCAGCCAGAGCAGCCCGGATTCCAGAAGGAGGGCCGGGAGCGTGAGTCGCAGGATCATCCCTGGAAAAGAAATCCCATGGTAACAGGCTCGCTACCGTTCGCCTTTTTGGCGGCAAGTTCGGCGCTGAGCCGTTTCCAGAGGAGCCTGTTCGATGATACGTTCGCGGGGATTCATACACTTTCCTGGTTCGATTGGGCGCTGCTGATTCCTTATTTCACGGTTCTCATCGTCCTGTCCATCTACGGGTTGCACCGGTACGTCGTCATCCGGGACTACTTCAAGCACAGGCGCAAGCGCGACCAGAGGCGTCATGAACGGTTCGAACAACTGCCGCGCGTCACCATCCAGCTTCCGCTTTACAACGAACGATACGTGGTCGAGCGGCTCATGGAGGCGGTGACGCAAGTCGAGTACCCCAAAGAACTGCTCCAGATTCAGGTGCTGGATGATTCCACCGACGAGACGCACCCGTTCACCGAGCGGCTGGTGAACCAATACCGGGCCATGGGGCATCCGATCGAATATCACCATCGCAGCAACCGCCATGGCTTCAAAGCGGGCGCCTTGCAGGAAGGCCTTGGCGCCGCCACCGGCGAATTCGTCGCTATCTTCGACGCTGATTTCGTCCCGCCGAAGGATTTCCTGATGCGCAGCATCCATCCGTTCACCGATCCGCGGGTGGGGATGGTGCAAACCCGCTGGACGTATCTGAACCGCCATTACAACCTGCTGACCGAAATCCAGGCGATGCTTCTGGACGGGCATTTTGTGCTGGAGCATGGAGCGCGCTCCGGCGGCGGCTTGTTTTTCAACTTCAACGGCACCGCCGGCATTCTGCGACGGCGGATGATTGAAGACGCCGGCGGCTGGCAGCACGATACGCTCACCGAAGACTGCGATTTGAGCTACCGCGCACAGCTCAAAGGCTGGCGTTTCGTCTACGTGCCCTCGATGGAGTGCCCTTCAGAATTGCCCGTCGAGACCTACAGCTTCCAGGTGCAGCAATCGCGCTGGGCCAAGGGCTTGATGCAGGTGGCGATGAAACTGCTGCCGCGGATTCTGAAGGCCGACCTCCCGGCTCGCGTCAAGGCCGAAGCGTTCTGCCACCTGACGCCGAATATCTCCTACCCGCTGATGATCGTCGTGTCCGCGCTGATGCTGCCGGTGATGATCGTGCGCTTCTATATCGGCTGGGTGGAGATGCTGTTGATCGATCTTCCGCTGGTGATTGCGTCGTTCTGGTCGATTTCGGCGTTCTACGTGCTTGCGCAGCGCGAGCTTTATCCGAAGAGCTGGAAACGCTCCTTCTTTTTGCTTCCGCTCCTGATGAGCGCCGGTGTCGCGCTGACGGTGATCAACACCCGCGCCGTCCTCGAAGCGTTCTTCAAGGTGCAGACCAGCTTTGTTCGGACGGCGAAGTTCGCGATCGGCGCCGAAAAGGTGAAGATCGAGAAGAAATCGTACCGCTCGCGCAGCGGCTGGCTGCCGTACATCGAGCTGGCGATCGGCGCCTACTTCCTGTTCATGGTCGCCTATGCGATCGACACTTACAATTTCCTGGCGACGCCCATCCTGCTGCTGTTTGTGGGCGGCTACTTTTGGGCCGGGATTTCGACGCTGTGGCAGGAGCATCAGGACCGCCTGCGGTGGGAGGCCACCCGGCGTCTGGAGACCGAGTCAGCGCGGTAGCGCAAACGCCACCACATTCGCTCCCGCCGTCAGCGCGACGTACTGCTTTTCCTTCACCATGTAGGTCATCGGGGACGCAGTGATCTGCTTGCCGGTGTTGAAATGCCACAGCGCTTTGCCGCTGCGCGCATCGAGCGCGGTCAGCAAGCCCTGATCATCGCCGGCAAAAATCAAGCCGCCGGCCGTGGAAAGCAACCCGGCGCCGTAGCGCCGCGACCCGATTTGCTTGTACTCCCATTGCAGCTTGCCGGTCGTAAGATCGAGCGCTCGCACATACATCTGCCATGGCTCGTCGGGGCTCTCGACGTAGCCGGTGCCCATATAGGGGAATCCGCCGGGGCGGAATGTGTCCCGCGATTTGGTGTTGATTCCGCAGCCCTCTTGCGCCACCACGTAGAACCAGCCTGTGTCCGGGTTGTACGCCGGAGACATCCAGTTGGTGGCGCCGGAGGTAGCAGGACAGGTCTTCGTGCCCTGGAAACTCGGGATCACGCCGGGGACGCGCATAGGGCGGCCCTCCGGCGTGAGCCCGCTCGCCCAATTCAGCATTTTGACGAACGGCGTGCCGTGCAGAAACTTGCCATTGGTGCGATCCAGAACGTAATAGAAGCCGTTGCGGTTGGCCTGCACCAGCAGCTTGCGCTGTTGGCCGCGGAAGAAAGCGTCGACCAGAACGGGAACCTCGACAGCGTCCCAATCGTGCACATCCCACGGCGTCATCTGGAAATACCACTTCATCCTGCCGCTGCCGGCGTCAAGCGCCACCACGCTCTCGGTGTAAAGATTGTCGCCCTTGCGCACGTCGCCATCGAAATCCGGCGCCGGGTTGCCGATGCCCCAATAGATCAGATTCAGCTCGGGGTCAAAACTGCCGGTGAGCCAGGTGTCGCCGCCACCGGTTTTCCACGAATCGCCGGCCCAGGTTTCGTTGCCGGGCTCTCCGGGCCTGGGAATGGCGTTCCAGCGCCAGAGACGCTCCCCGGTTTCCGCATCGTAGGCGTCCAGGAAGCCGTTGAGGCCGTGATCGCCGGGTGCAATGCCGATGATCACTTTGCCTTGGATCACAAGCGGGGCGACCGGACACCAGTAGCCGTCGCTTGCTTCGGCCAGCTTCGCTTCCCACAGCAGGCTGCCGTTGCGCGCATCGAGCGAGATCAGGTGCGCGTCAGGCGTGCCGAAGTAGACTTTGTTGCCGTAAACGGCGACGCCGCGGTTCGGACCCCTTTGGAGCGCAGGCTGCCTGTGCCAGTCCCAGATCAGCCGGCCGGTGCGCGCATCAAGCGCATGGACCTCGTTCGGCTGCGAGACGTACATCACTCCGTCGACCACAATGGGCACGCTCTCCAGGCGGCGCGCTCCCTCGATGTGGTAGATCCAGGCGGCCGAAAGCGTCTTGATGTTTCCGGTGTCGATTTGCTTCAAAAGGCTGTGACGCTGCGAATGGTACTGGCCCGAGTAATGGAGCCAGTTCTTCGGATCCGCTTTCAGCAGGTCGTCATAGGTGACCTGCGCATGCAGCGCGGCCATCGCCAGCAGCAGGATCATTGCGCTCTCCTCCTCGCCTGCCGGCTCAGAAACGCCAGCAGATCCTGGAATTCTTCTTTGCTCAGTTTCTTGTCGAAATCAGAGGGCATCAACGCATTGCCTTCATAAGCCAGCTCCTGGATTTCGTCCCGCAGAAGCAGGTGCAGCTTCTGATCCACGCCCAGAATCTGGAGCGAGAAATTGTTTTCATTCTTAATGACGCCCTCGATGGTGCGGCCGTCGCTGGTGGTGAGGCGAACCGGCTGGTACCCGCGGGACGGCGCCGGCTTCTCCGTCGTGAGCGCCACGCGAATGTCCTCGAGCTTGCGCTCGACGCCGATGTCGCTGAGGTCCGGGCCGGCCAGCCCGCCGCGGCCGCGAATCCTATGGCAGTCCAAACAGGCGCCCTTGCCGTAGAAAATCGCTTCTCCATTGCGCTGGTTGCCGGCAACCGCGACATCGATAGCGGTGGCGCGAAGGCTGCGGATATAGGCGATGATCTTGCGAATGTCGGAGTCCGGCAGAGGCGAAGAAGGCATCAGCGTGCCCCCGATGCCGTTCTTGATCGCCTCGTGCAAATCCCCTTCGGTCCGGCGCAAATAGCGCCGCTGCGCGCCCAGCGCCGGCGCCCGGTCTCCGGCCGCGCCATCGATCCCGTGGCAGATGGTGCAGTTGCGGTTGTAGATCTCACGCCCGGGAACTGCATCTTCCATCCGGGGAGGCGGTTGCGCCCGCCTGCGGGATGGCAATTGCGCCAGCGCCGGCAGGCTCGTGAGCAAAGAGAACATCAGGATGAGGCGCATCGCAGACATTGTACGTCAGCAGGTGCTGCGGCCAGCCGATCAATTCGCTGCAGCACCGCTTCTTCAATCCAAATTTCTCCGCAGGCCTGACACACCTGGGCCGGGACATGCTCAAAGAGGTAGACTTGCGTCCCTTCTGTGACTTGGTGAGTGATGGTGGTGTCCCGAAGCTCGCCGCCGCAGATGGCACAGCGTGGGTTCGGGTTACGGGTGGGGGACATGGGATTGCTCCTAATTGTTAGGTTACGATTTTTTCTTCTTGCGCCTTGGCGCGCGGGTACTGCTCACTGTTGGGTATTCGAATCGGAGGTCGGATAAAATGAGCCCATGAAGATCCACGCCTTTGCGCTCTTGGCGCTCTCCTGGTGCAGCTTTGCCGCCTCCCCCGTCAGGATTGTGCTGGTTGCCGGCAGACCCAGCCACGGGCCCGGCGCGCATGAGTTCCATGCCGGGACGCTTCTGCTGGCGAAATGCCTTCGCCAGACCGAGGCCGTCGAGCCGGTGGTCGTGAAGGGTGGCTGGCCGGAAGACGAACGGGTCTTTGATGGCGCCCGCACGATCGTCCTCTACATGGATGGCGGGGCTCGCCATCCGCTCATCATGGAGAACCGGCTGGAGACCATGGGCAGGCTCATGCAGAAGGGTGTCGGGCTGGTTTGCCTCCACTACGCCGTCGAGGTCCCAAAGGAGAACGGCGGGCCCCAGCTTCTCGAGTGGATCGGCGGCTATTACGAACGGCCCTATTCGCAGAATCCGATCAATGACGTGCCAGTGACCCGGGCGACGCCCGCACATCCCATCTCGCGCGGCTGGGAAAGCTTCCAGGGCAGAGACGAGTGGTACTACCGGATCCGCTTCCGCCCCGAAGACAAGCGGCTCACGCCTCTGCTGACCACGGTGCTGCCCAAGGATTCAGGAAGCATCGAAACGATCGCCTGGGCTGTCGAGCGCGCCGGCGGAGGCCGCGGCGTTGGTTTCACCGGAGGCCACTTTCACGACAACTGGGGCATCGCCGGCCTGCGCCGTATGATCGTGAATGCGATCCTGTGGAGCGCGCATGTAGACGTGCCGGCCGGCGGGGCCAGGTGTGAGGTGACGGAGGAGGATCTGAAGTCGAATCTCGACGTGAAGCCTTCGAAGAAATAGCGAGCAGCTTTACGTCCCGACCTCCACCTCTCCCTTACCCCACACTGTCTGCCGCCCCACGCCCGTCCACTTGGCCGCTCGCAGGTACGGCACAAACTCCGCCAGATCCCCTTCGTATTCGGCCTCGCCGACGAAGCCGCCGATGGGATGCACCTGCCCGGTGCGGCTGCTGCGGCGCACAACCTCGACGCGCCCCAGGTCGCATCGTGTCATCCGCACGAGCGCGGCGCGCTCGCCGAAGGCGCGGAAATCGATCGGCAGCGGGCCGTCATCGTACATCTGGCGGAGGGTGCTCAGCCGGTCGCGGATGCGCGCCGCCAGGACGCCGAACTCGGGCCGCCCGGCCAACTGCTGGCCGCTCTTCAATTCCGTCGGCGTCACAAAGCGGACGCGAACGCGCTCGACCCGCTCGGCCGCCGGCTCGAGGCTCAGCGACATCGGCTCGACCGCCTGTGGAAGCAGAAAGCTTTGGCCATCATAGATCCGCGCAGCCGGGTCCAACTGCACAACCTCCGCCAGCTCCGCCCGCCCGCGCCCCGGTCCCAGCCCCTCGAGCGCCAGTTGTGCGAACGACAGAACCAGGTAAGCCACAGCGGCCGGAGCGCGCACATCGAACAAGTTCAAATCGAAATGGAAGCACGACCCGGCAGCCAGAGTGCAATCGTCCAGATGAGTGGCTCGAAAGACGAACGGGCGGGGCCAATCGGCAAGCCCGCTCGGGCCGCCCGCCAGCGCAGACGGCTCGAACATGCGCGCATAGGGGCACGAGGCGCGCAGTTCACACTCGCGTGCGCCTGGACAATGCGGCACGCAAGCGATGCGGCGGAAGATCGTTCCAAACGCGCCGCGCAGAATATTGGCCGATTTTCCCGGCGGAAAGTGAATCGACTGCCGGGCCACAAAGGAGAAGCGCAAGGGGTGCAGCCGGAACATCCGCAGCTTCCTACCGGACGGCCTCCCCGTTGGTCGGGGGACGCCTGGCCGCCTCAATCTGCTGAAGCAGCTCGCGCACGGCGGTATCGAGCTGAATATCCTTGCCCGTGTAGCTCTCCCCGACAGGCCGCTCGATGGGCACGTCCACGGGCCGCGGGTGCAGCTCCATCAACTGGCCGTCATTGTCGAACACCTTGACGCGCGGCATGCGCAACGAGGAGCCGTCGATCAGACGCTGGTTCCAGGTGTAGATAATCCAGCCGGCAGTGGGCTCGCCGATCACCTTTCCGAGCTTGAGACGGCGGTATCCTTCGGTGAAGTCTTCGGCGTCGGAGAGCGAGTGCTGGTTGATGACAAGAATGGTCGGCAGCTCGAGAGCGCGCTGGCCGAGCACCGATCGCGCCGGCGCCGCCGCCCGGCCTCGCTCGACGAACGTCAGGTACGGCCTGCGCGCGAACACATCCAGCGCATACGCGTTCACAAAACCGCCGGTGTTATTGCGGATGTCGATGACGACGCCTTCCCTGGCGTGGTTTTCCGAGTCAAGGTCGATATAGAGCCGCGAGAGTGAATCCGAGCTCATGTCGGACATGTGGACATAGCCCAGACGGCCGCCGGACATCCTGGAAACCAGCTCCCGGCGGTCCTCGACCCAGGCGCGGTAGAGAAGATTCTTCTCGACGCCCGATGTCACCGGGAGAACGACGACGCTTCGGACCTTGGCGCCGGCGGCCGGCGCCACGCTGAGCTCGACGCGCTTGCTGACCTTGTGTTGCAGCAGCTCCTGGACGCTGGTCTGGTGCGCCAGCGGCACGTTGTCGATGGCCACGACGTACTCGCCGGTCTGGATGCCGGCCAGCGCCGCCGGGCCGAGCGGGATGACTTCGGCCACACGAAACTGGCCGTTTTCGAGCGCCGCCGGATCGAATCGCAAGCCGAGCTGGCCGGTCACCGGCTGCTGCGTCTGCGGGCCGGAGATCCCCATGTGAGAGGCGTTCAATTCGCCGAGCATCAGGTTGACGATGCGGTACAGCTCGGATGGCGTTCGCGCTGACATGGCCAGCGGCTCATACTGCATCCGCAGAGCATCCCAGCGGACGCCGTTGAACCGGTCGTCGAAAAAGTGATCGCGCTGGTACGACCAGGCTTGCCGGAAGACGGTGCGTTTTTCCTGGTGGAAATCGACGTCCATCTCGGCAGTGAGATTGAGCGTGCGGGACTGGCGGGTGTCCACATTGGCGATCTGGACGCGGCCGCGCTCGAGATAGTAAACCTCTTTGCCATCGGGGGCGAACTGCGCGTGGGATTTGTTGCCGGTGCTGGAGGTGACCTGGCGGGCCACGGGCGGCTCGGCGGCCAGTTCGTCGAGCGAAAACGTGTAGAGATTCTCCTGCCGCGCCGCTGAGGCCGTCAGCAGCAGAGTCTTGCCATCCATGCTGAGCGCCAGATCGTCCACATCGAGTCCAATCGGAAGCAGCGAGAGACGCCGGCGGATCTGTTCGAAAACGATGCTGACAGCGGCGGGGGCAGGCGGCGCTTTGGGCTCGCCGGGTTTCGCAGCCGCCGGCTCCTCGATCACAGCCGAGGGTTTGAACAAGTCCCGGAACCGGTCCTCGCGGAAGATCGGCGTGCGCAGGATCAGATCGACGCGGGCTACTTGCGTAGGTTCGGTGCGCTGGGAGGTGTCGAAGAGAAGGTATTTGCCGTCGGCGCTCCAGAGGATGGAGCGTGTAAGGGTGTTTGCAAGGAAGGAGACGGGCTGGGACGCGCCACCTGAAACCGGCGCCGCCAGAACGCTGGAAAAGCCTTTGTTGCCTCTCGATGTGAAGGCGATCCAGCGGCTGTCCGGCGACCACGTCAAAGCTTTGTGCGAGACCAGAGGCTGGCGGCCCACTTCGCCTGTCGCGAGCTGCCGCTCCTGCTTTTTTTCGAGATCATAAAGCCACACCGAACGGCCGCCGCGGAGAAAGGCGATGGTCTTGCCGTCGGGAGAAAAACGCGGCGACGCGTCCGACTCATCGGAAAACGTAAGCTGTGTTTCCGCCTGCGCGCCAAAATCGTGGATAAAGATGTGGTGCACGCCGCCACGGTCGCTCACGTAGGCGAGTTTGCGGCTGTCTGGCGACCAGGCCGCCTGTGCTTCCTGGGCATGAGTGCGGGTGACGCGCTGCGCATCGCCGCCGTCTTTGGCGGATGCGGCAAAGATCTCCCCGCGCACGGTGAAAGCCATTTTCCTTCCGTCGCCGGAAAGAGCGATCTCGTCGAAGCCGGAGGTTTGCGAAAGATGGGAAACGGCAGGTCCGGCGGAAGCGCCACGCAACGTGATGGCGACAGGAACCGCTCTGCCATTGACGGTTTCCATGCGCCAGATGCCGAAATCCCGCTCGAAGACAATCCACTTGCCGTCGTGCGAGATCGAAGGCCACAGCACGCGGCCGTCCTTAAAGGCGCTGATCTGCCGGGAGGTGCCCGCCAGCGGCTGGCGCCAGATGTTCTCGACGCCGGTGCGGTCGGAGACAAAGAAAAGCGACTTCCCGTCGGGCGTCCACATCGGCCAGATCTCCTTGGCGCCGCCGTCCGTGATTCGTTCATAGGACGGGGGCGTGCCCGGGCGGACCAGCCAGATTTCACTGATGTCGAGGTGGCTGTGCCCCTTGCGCCACCACTGGCGGCTGGCGATGCCGCGGGCATTGATGGCGATGGTTTTCCCATCAGGCGAAGGAGAGGCAAAGAACTCGCTGGCGTAACGGTCCGCGGCCACCGGTATCGGCGTGCCTCCGCTGGCCCGGATGCGAAACACGTCGTTCATGCTCGACAGGTCCTGGCTGGAGGAATGGTAGTAGATCCACTCACTGTCGCGCGACCAGGCATCGAGCTGCTCGAGGCCATCCTCGAAAGTGAGACGGCGCAGCTCGCCGGTGCTGAGAGTCAGCACATAGATGTCGCCGCCGCCGGTGCGTGTGGACACGAAGGCAATTCGAGTCCCATCCGGCGAATACAAGGGGCGGGAGTCGTCGGCCGGGTGCGAAACCAGCAGTGAGGCTTCCCCGCCGGTGGCCGCCACGCGCCAGATATCGCCGCCGGCGACGAAGGCCATTTCCGGCCGGTCGGGCGCCAGAGCCGGCTCGGAAAAATAGTTGCGCGGGACTTGCTGGGCG
>JACQDF010000281.1 GCA_016201205.1 Acidobacteriota bacterium | reverse complement strand
CTCGCGCTGCTCGCCGAACGCTCGCGAATCACCCGAGCCGGGGTCGTGATGGGCAGATGGTCCTGCGAAACGTCATCGAGCAGCCGTTGCCTGAGTTGTCGCGGTCCAAAGAACCCGTGCCCGCGGAGCTGATGCGCATCCTGGCCAAGAATCCGGAGGAGCGTTACCAGCACGCCGATGACCTGGGGGCGGACCTGCGCGCCGCTCGCCGCCTCTTCGGCTCAGCTCGCCACTGTGAAGCTGGTCACGAGTGAAGCAAGGAAATAACTCTTGGGAATGCAACAAGGAATGATGAATTCCACCTAGCCCTCCATCCCCCCGGCTCTACTCTTTGGGCAGAAACCCGGCGTTGAGGATGCAAACTGCAAGTCCTCACAGCCGGGAGAAAGGAGTAGAAGCCATGGGCGACATTCCTCCCAACTGGCCTCCGTTCCCGCGTTTCCCCTCCTGCTAATGAATCGTGCTTAAGAGCGCGGAACACCGCTATGATCGTGTCCTTCCGCAGGACGTTGATCCTGCCACTGACCATGAGACATTCCAGGACCTAGTGTCTGTAGCAACCAGATACAACTCATTTCGAGTTGACAGATTCCAATCTTTCGCGGATGTTGTTCCTAGGGGGTCGGGTGGCTTTCCCGAACCCCCAGGACGCATTCCCGCCGCCGGACAGCGCCGCACACGTGAAGTTGGGGGTTAAGCATTGGCCATCGCCCTGCGGGCAGTTTGCCTGTTGTTGTTGCTCATGATGAGCGGCGCGCAGTACGCCGGGCTGATCCGGTCCGCCCGATTTTTCTCGAGGTCATCCAAGGACCTCGATGTCCTCTATCTCTCCATCAAGAACCATCGAACTCAGAATGACTGGGACTCTCTGGTCCTGGCAGCTCAGGAAGGGGTCCGGAAGGCAAAGACGGCCGCGCACCCGCGCATGGCTTCCCGGTTTCTGTACGGCCTGGCGATGGCACAATACATGCGCCAGCGTTATGACCGATCTGTTCAGGCCGCGTTCGAGGGCAGAGATCTTGCCATCCAGGCTGCCGACTGGCAGATGGCGTCGCTCAATAGCTACGCCCTGGCTGTGAACTATTACTACGCGGACTCCCCCGACTTGATGTACGAAGCCGGTCAAGACGTATTGCGATATGCCCTCAGGGCCAGAACAAGAACCTTCGAGGCGAGGGGTGTCCTCGGTGCAATTCTGGCCAGGCGCGGGGACATGGAGGGGGCCATCAGAGAATACCGTCAAGCCTTGCAGGAGGCCGAAAGGGAAGCTGATCCGAAAATGATCGCCGACAGTCTCGAGCAAATCGGCCTTGCTCTGCTTGCGACAGGGCGAGTCGAGGAGGCCGAGTCTGAACTGGTGGAAGCCTTTCGTTTGCGAAGAATGCATGCACCCCAGGTGTTGGGATGGTCGTACAGCAGGCTGGGACGACTGAGGCTGGCGCAGGGCAGGGCTCGGGAGGCTGTTTCGCTGTTGGACGCCGCTCTTGCTTCCGCGTCCTCAGGGCTGCTCCCGCATTCGCTGCTTTATGACCGGGCGCGGGCGCTGGTGGCCATGGGACGTGAGGATGAGGCTTATGACAGCTTGCGCCGGGCATTGGAGGCGGCTCGCGTGCTTCGGGCTCACCTCCCGTTTGGAGACGCGCTGCAAATCAGCTCGGAGCAGAAGTTGCAGGAGATCTACGCGCTGTTCATTGAGATGGCGGCGGCCCGATGTGAACGGACACGAGATACACGCTACGCACGCGAAGCCTTCGAGGCGGCACAGGAAAACCGGGCCGCCAGCTTGAGGTCGCGGCTGGCGGCGGACGGCGCCTGGCGCGAGCGGTTGCCTTCCAGATACTGGAAAAAGCTCGCCGAACTGCGCACCGTCGAGGTGGCGGCGCTGCGCTCCGGCAGGCGGATTCCGTCCGCCGCGCAACGCCGCTTGCGGGCGGAGCTGGCCGAGATGGAATCAGCGGCCGGCGCAGAGATCGCCGAACCGGAGCGATTCCGGCGAGCAAACAACCAACCCGAATCCCGGCTTGAGACCGGCGAGGCGCTGATCAGCTTCCATATTGGCCAGCACGCTTCTTATGCCTGGTTATTGGATCAGGAAGGGATCCAGCAGGCGCGGCTCGAGCCACGAGAATCCTTGGGTGCGAAGATCGAGGTCTTCCGCCGGGCGGTGGAGGCCGGCGAGCCCAGTCACTTGAAGACCGGCCTCGAGCTGTTTCGCGGGTTGTTTCTTCCGCTTGCCGGGGCGGCCCGGAACAGGGTTTGGACGCTCGTGCCTGACGACGCTTTGTTCACGCTGCCCTTTGGCGCCCTGGTAACCGGACATCGGGACGGCAGGCCCGTCTACCTCGCTGAGGAACATGTCCTTCGCCTGGCGCCGACGGCGTTTCCTCTTCGATCCACGACGCCGGATCCGCCGGCTTCGGGATTCGCGGGCGTGGGCGATCCGGTGAACAATCGAGCAGACGTGCGGTGGCCGGGCCACCACGCGGGCTGGTGGGGGTCCCCAGCCAAATTCATTGCCCGTGGTGTCGAGATGCCCCGCTTGCCAGGCAGCGCCGATGAGCTCAGCCGATGCGCTCGCGGCTGGCCCCGGCAATTCCTGCTAACCGGGAGTGAGATCACCGAAGAGGCCCTGGGCGCCACACTGTCCCGCCACCCCCGCGTTCTGCACTTTGCGACGCACGTTTATACTTCTTCCGGAGAATGGAACGCGCCTGCCATCGCCCTGGGACTCTCGACGGACGGCAGCATGCGGACGCTGACCGATTCAGGCATCGCGGTGATGCCCAATGCGCCCCCCTTCGTGACCTTGAGCGGTTGCAGCTCCGGCCGCGGTACGTATTTGTCAGGGACCGGCCTGCTCGGCCTCACCCGTTCGTGGCTGATGGCCGGCTCTCACGCCGTTGTCGCCAGCCTGTGGCCAACGGCCGATGCCGGCGGAGAGCTCTTTGAGGCCTATTATGCACACCTGCGGGAAGGTCCGGCTCGGAGTTCTCTGGATGCGGCGAGAGCGCTACAGCGTGCACAGAAAGACAGTCTTCTGAGGGGTGGATGGAGCGCCAGCCCATCCTGCTGGGGCGCGTATTTTGTGATTGGGTCTTGGTAGGACGGCCAAGGGGGGATATAATACCCAGGTAATCAGCACGTCTGTGCCCTCCAGAGACCAGGCAACCGCCTGCGTGCCTGTCCTGCCCTGGTGCTTCCGGATAGTACTGTTGGCCGGTACTTACCATTTTGTAAAGTACCGACGGATGGGTATGAGAGAAATCTTCCCTTACCACCACTTACTTATTCCTAGACACCAACAACTGGGAAGGCAGATCGCATGGGCCACGCCACCGCTGTGGATGGAAAGGAAGAAGTGCGGATGCTCACCGCTCACGACGAGATGGCAGACGATGCTGACAGCCGGCTGAACGAGGTCCGGAAACCGCGATCGAGCGATCCGCCGGACGCAGAGACGATCCGGCTGTCCGATGCCCGTCTTCAGGATCTGGTCGAGAGCATTCGCCGCGGCGACACAAACGGCATGGAGGATCTGTATCGGATCTTCTCGAGAGGGGTCCGGTACTATCTTTGCCGGCAGTTGGGACCTCAGGAGCTGGAGGATAAGGTACACGATACTTTCGTGATCGTGGTCTCGGCGATCCGTCGTGGGGACTTGCGCGACCCGGGGCGGCTCATGGGGTTCATCCGGACGGTGGTGAGGCGTCAGGTGGCGGCGCACATCGAGAACGCGGTGCAAGTCCGGCGGGAGCAACTGGATCTCGAGCCGGGGAGCCTGCTGGCGTCCGGCGACCCGGAGGAGAGGGCCATCGTCCAGCAGAAGGCCGAGCTGATGGAGAAGGTCTTGAAGGGTCTGTCGAAACGCGACCGGGAGATCCTGACCCGGTTCTACCTGGATGAGCAGCCGCAGGAGCAGATTTGCAAGGAGATGCGGCTCACCGAGACACAGTTTCGGCTGCTGAAGTCCCGTGCCAAGACCCGCTTTGGGGAGCTGGGCAAAAAAAAAATCTGTAGGAAGCCGATCCGAACATTTTTCTTGAGAAAATCTCTCTCCGCCTGACACTAATTTAAGAACGACGTTTTTCCCCCGGCGTCGGTCCGGATGGAAATCAGCAGAGCGAGGTCCTGTCAAGGATGATGCCGAACGAACACGTGCAAGAAGAGATCCTGGAGTCGTATGCACTGAAGCGCCTCCCGGGGGAGGAGCGAGATGGAGTTGAAGACCATCTTCTGATTTGCGAGCAATGCCGGCGACGCCTGGAGGAAGCGGAGCAGGACGTCAGGGCCTGGAAGTTGGCCGCAGGGCGGATTCGCAAAGAAGCCGAATTTTTTCGGACCCGAAGGCGGCAAAGGTGGGAGCGAGTGACCGCCCCGTTGAGGCCAAGGCCATTGTGGGCCCTGTCCGGCGTGGCGGCCGTGACGGCAATTTTTCTGGTTCCTATGTTGCGAAACGATCCGGAGTCTTATCGGGAAGTGAGTCTTCGGACGACTCGCAGCGTAGAGACTGCGACCCCGGCCGTTCGCGGGAGGGTGCGCCTGAAGCTGAAAATGGATCTGACGGGTCTGGCCGCCTCCGGGCAGTACCCGGTTGCAGTCGTGGATGCGGACGGCCGCTCGATTTGGCAAGGGACGGCAACCCCCGCGGGTGGCGAGGCCGTGGTCACCATGGCTCAGGCGTTGCAGCCGGGTGACTACTGGGTGCGGCTGATGACGACGCCGCCCGGCCGGCGTTTGCTGCGGGAGTATTTGTTGCAAGTGGAGCCTTCCCGCTGAAGAAACGCTCCACCGCCGCTCCACCGCCACTTGACAAGCGGGTGCAACCTTTCATATGAAGGTTCATTCCCCTCATGTGGCGACAAAACTATACTCCGCTGGGCGATAGTCTGGGCCTGTCTGCTTTGGTGGCGGCCCTTCCGGTGTTCGTGCTGCTCCTGCTGCTGGGCGTTTTTCGGAAGCCGGCGTGGATCGCGGGCCTTAGTGGCCTGGCGGCCGCGCTGGCGGTTGCGATGGCCGCCTATGGCATGCCGGCCAGCCTTGCCTTCGGTGCAATCACCTACGGTGCGGCGTTTGGCCTGTTTCCCATCGGCTGGATCGTCTATTGGGCGATTGTTCTCTATCGCATCGCGCTCGAAACCGGCAAATTCGAGATCATCAAGGACTCGGTGGGCAACCTCGCCAGCGACCGGCGCTTGCAGGCGCTGCTGATCGCGTTCTCCTTTGGCGCGTTCATTGAAGGCGCGGCGGGGTTCGGAACGCCGGTGGCGGTGGCGGCGGCGATGCTGGCGGGCCTCGGCTTCTCGCCGTTCTACGCGGCCGGCATCTGTCTGCTGGCTAACACCGCGCCCGTCGCGTTCGGCTCGATCGGAATTCCCGTAGTCACGCTGCAAGGCATCACCGGGCTCCCGCTCCTGGATCTGAGCGCAAACGTGGGGCGCATCTGCGCTCCGATCTCGCTGATTGTGCCCGGCTATCTCATTTTTGTCATGGGCGGCTTTCGCGCCCTAATCGGTGTGCTCCCGGCCGCGCTCGTCTGCGGCGCCGGATTCGCCTGCATGCAGTTTTATGTCTCCAACTACATCGGCCCGCAACTCACCGATATCCTCAGCTCGCTTACCGCCATCATCGCACTGGTGGTTCTGTTCAAGCTGTGGAAGCCCGCCGGGGAGTTCGAACTGGAAGGGGCGCAGCAGAGGCATGTGCCCAAGCAGCACTCCTTCGGCGAGATCGTTCTCGCCTGGTCGCCCTATCTGTTTCTGGTCGTTTTCGTCCTCCTCTGGGGACAGGAATCCATTCGAGCGCTGATCACCAGGTTCGTGCAAGGCCAGCTCGGAATTCCGGCCGCGCTGACCCTCCAGTGGCCGATGCTCCACAATCTGGTCGAGCGCGTCCCGCCGTTTGTCCCCAAACCCTCGCCCTACGCCGCCGTGTTCAACTTCAACTGGCTGTTCGCCTCCGGCACGGCCTGCCTGTTCGCATCCCTGCTCGCCTCCGCCGTACTGCGCGTATCCCCCGGACGATACCTGCGGATCCTCAGCGCCGCATTCAGGCAATTGTTTCTCTCGCTGGTGACCATTGCCGCCGTGCTCGGACTGGCGTTCCTGATGAACTATTGTGGCGCCACCACGTCGCTCGGGTTGGCGTTCGCGGCGACGGGCGTGCTGTTTCCGTTCTTCAGCTCGATGCTCGGCTGGCTCGGCGTCTTCCTCACCGGCAGCGATACTTCCGCCAACGCGCTGTTCGGGAATCTCCAGGTGGTCGCGGCCAACAAGCTGGACCTCAATCCGGTGCTGATGGCGGCTTCGAATTCGAGCGGCGGTGTCATGGGCAAGATGATCAGCTTGCAGAGCATCGCGGTGGCGGCGGCCGCGACCGGCATGCCCGCGCAGGATGAAGCAAAGCTCTTTCGGTTCACGCTCCGGCACAGCATTCTGCTGGCCTCGCTGATCGGGCTGGTGACCACCGTGTACGCCTACGTCGTGCCACAGTGGGTACGGTGAAGGAGCTGCCGAGGAGGCTGGGGCTGGCGGACGCGATCCTGGTGGTCGCCGGCACCATCATCGGATCCGGCATTTTCCTGACGCCGAACCTGGTGGCGCGGCAATTGCCGTCGCCGTGGGCGATTCTTGGCGTGTGGCTGTTTGGCGGGCTGCTATCACTGGCCGGCGCGCTGGCGTATGCCGAGCTGGGGGCGATGATTCCGTCGAGCGGAGGCCAGTATGCCTACCTGCGCGAGGCGTACGGACCGCTGGCGGCGTTTCTTTGCGGCTGGACATACCTGCTGGTGGTGATCACGGCGGCGATTGCGTGGCTGGCGACTTCCTTCGGAATCTACCTGGCGTATTTTTTGCCGCTGGCGCCGGCGGCGAGGAAAGCGGCGGCCGTGGCCGTGATCCTGGCGCTGACGGTGATCAACTATCGGGGCGTGGTCGCTGGCGCGCGAGTACAGAACCTGCTGGCGATTCTGAAGATCGCCGGCATCGCGATCCTGATTGCGGCGGCGCTGGCAAGCCCGGTGAACCATTGGCGGGAAGCGCAGGCCGGCGAGGTCCGCCTGCCGCAGTTCGGCCTCGCGATGGTGGCGTGTTTGCTGACCTACGACGGCTGGCTCGCGCTGAGCCTGCTGGCGGGCGAAGTAAAGAAGCCTGAACGGAACCTGCCACTCGGCCTGTTCTGCGGCGTGGGGATTTGCACTGCTCTCTATCTGGCGGCCAATACCGCGTATCTCAAAGTGCTCACGGTGGCCGAGACAGCCCAGGCGGAGCGGGTGGCTGCACGGGCGGCCGAGATCACCCTGGGCCCGGCGGGGGGCAAGGCGGTGGCCCTGATCATCCTGCTCTCGATTCTGGGGGCCATGAATGGATGGATCCTGTCCGCTCCGCGGATCTATTTCGCGCAGTCGAGCGACGGGCTGTTCTTCGCGCGGTTTGCGGAAGTGCATCCCCGCTTCCTGACGCCTGGCGCCGCCATCGTGCTGCAAGGAGCGTGGGCGGCGGCGTTGTGCCTGAGCGGGACGTACGAAACGCTGGGCAGCTTTGCGATGTTCGCGGCCTGGATTTTCTATGGCTTCACGGTGCTGGGTGCGATGATCCTGCGCAGTCGCCGGCCGGACGCCGCGCGGCCGTATCGCATGTGGGGCTATCCGCTCTTGCCGCTGATGTTCGTGGCGGCCGCTCTGGGGTTCGTGGCGAACACCTTCGTGACGGACACGGCGCCCGCGCTGACCGGAACCGCGCTGATCCTCGCTGGCGTGCCTGCCTATTTCTTGTGGCGGAAGAGGTCACCGGTGGCGTAAGCGAGGGAAGAAGCGGCCGGTGCTGTCCATGTAACGGCGGTAGTCCTCCGGGAAGCGCGCCAGCAGATTCTCCTCTTCTTTCCGCGTGCGAATGAACAGCAGGATGAAGGCCAAAGCTGTCAGTGGGGCAAACAGCCAGCTTGACGTGAGCAAGCTGAAGGAAACCCCCAAAGGCAGCACCGCGGCATACATCGGATGGCGCACGTAGCGATACGGTCCACCAGTGACGAGGTACGCCTTCTGGCGCGTAACCACCGTGTCGGTGAGACTTGCGCCCAGGGTGCGCAGCATCCAAACCAGCCACGAAAAGGCCAGCACGGCGAGCACAACTCCGGTCCACCGCATCCAGGGCGGCAACGACAGGCCGGCCCAGGAGAGCTTCTGCGGGTCGACCAGCCAGAGGAAGAGCAAGATCCACATCGCCAGACCGCTGAGCCGCAAAGAGATCAGAACAGGGAGCCCTTCCTGGCGGCGGTCGAGTTTCTCGCCGGTGTGGGATCGGAATCGGAAGAAGGCGGCGGCGGGCAGCAGGAGGGCGAGGAGAGCGAGGAGGGAGAAACGGAAGGGCGCTTCGTTAATCATGGTTAAGTATAACGAGTGTATCGAAGTTTAGGGGGCCCGTCAAGTGCTACCATCTATCTCCATGGACCCCCTCCTCGCCTGGCGCCCCCTGTTCCCCTCCGTGGACCAGACCCTCTACATGATCAGCCACTCGCTGGGCGCCATGCCTGCCCGCTCGCGCGACCGCCTCGTTGAATACGCGGATCACTGGACATCGCGCAGCATCCGCGCTTGGGAAGAAGGCTGGTGGTCCATGCCGGTCTCGGTGGGCGACCTGGTCGCGCGCATCATCGGGGCCGGTCCGGGCGAAGTCGTGATGCAGCCCAACGTCTCGATTGCGACGTGGATCGTGCTCTCGTGCTTTGACTGGACGGGCCGCCGCAACAAGCTGGTGACCGAGGAGCTGAATTTTCCCACGAATCTTTACATCTTCGGCGAATGGGAGCGGCTGGGGGCGCGTGTGATGCGAGTGTCGTCACCCGATGACATGACGATGCCGGTGGAGAGCATGCTCGCGGCGATCGACGAAGAGACGCAACTGGTATCTGTCTCGCACGTGCTCTTTCGCAGCTCGTACATTCAGGACCTGGCGGCGATTGCCAGCAAGGCGCACGCGGTTGGGGCGATGGTGGTAGCCGACATTTATCAATCCGCGGGCAGCGTGCCCGTGGACGTGCGTGAACTGGGACTCGATTTCGCCACCGGTGGTTCGGTGAAGTGGCTCTGCGGCGGGCCCGGAGCCGGCTATCTCTACGTGCGTCCGGACCTGGTGACGAAGCTGCGCCCGCGGCTCACCGGCTGGATGGCGCATCGCGCGCCGTTCGCCTTCCAGGAGCCGCCGATCGACATGGCGGATACCATGTTCCGCTTTCTGCACGGAACGCCGGCGATTCCGGCGCTGTACGCGGCGATGAGCGGCTACGAGATCATTGTCGAGATCGGTGTTGAGCGAATCCGCGAGAAATCGCTGCGGCAGACGGCCCGGCTGATCGAGCTGGCGGAGGAAGCGGGGATTGCGGTGCGCTCGCCGCGGAATCCGGCCGAACGTGGCGGCGTGGTCGTGCTGGACGTGCCCCATGGCTCCGAAGTGACCCAGGAACTGCTGCGACGCGACGTGCTCGTGGATCACCGGCCTGGCGCGGGGATTCGGGTGGCGCCGCACTTCTATACCAGGGACGAAGAGCTCGCCGAGACCGTGCGCCACATTGTCGAGATCCGCGAGCGCCATCTCGCGACCGCTTGACATGAAAGATAAGCGCGGTTGACACCTCCGCTTGCTGACGCGCGCGGCTCAGAAAGCGCTTCCGAGAGCGGAGCTGCGATGTTCTACCGCTTCACGGCCACCGCGCTTCCTTCGCGGATCTCGTCGGTGCCGCGCCGCACGATGAGATCGCCGGCCTTCAGATTGCCGAACACTTCGACCAGATCTCCCGCCGGCCCCCCGCGTGACACGTTCACCCATTCCGCCTTTCCATCATTCACGCGGATGACGAAGCTCCGCTCGGTGGTGGTCACGATGGCGGCCGGCGGCGCCAGCAGCGAAGGACGCGGCCTGCGGAAAGTCCAGGACACTTCCGGATACATGCCGGGCGTGAGCTTGCCGCTCGCATTGTGCACGTCCAGCTCGACAGGCATGGTCCGTGTCTTGGGGTCCATCGTCTGAGGGAGGCGGGCGACTACACCGGAAAATGTCTCACCGGGATACGCCGGCACTGTAAACGACACCTGCGCTCCGCGCACGATGCCGCCGGCTTCGCTTTCCGGCACCGGCACAATCAGCCGCAGGCGCGCCACCTGCTCGAGACGCAGCAGCGCGTCGGACGCCGGCCCGGCCAATGCGCCCGGATGCGCCCATCGCGCGGTGATCACGCCGTCAAAGGGCGCCGTCACGCGCAGGTACTTGATGAGCTCTCTGTGCGCCTCGACGGAAGCACGGGCCGCCTTTGCGGAGCTCTCCAGCGACCGGATCACCGCCTTGGCCGAATCGACCGCCTTCTCGGCCAGCACCAGCTCATTGGCTGCGATGGCGCCCGGAGTGGCCGACGCCGCGCGGATGCGCTCGAACGTGCTTTGGGCGGCCACCAGCTTCGCTTCCGCCTCGACGCGTTGCGATTCGAGCGCCTGCACGCGCGCCTCGGCCTCGGCGATCTGCGCCTGCATCTCCGGCGCCACCAGCGTCACCAGCAATTCGCCCGCTTTCACCACGCTGCCCACGTCCACTTCCACTTTCTCGACGTAGCCGGTCGCGCGCGCATGCAGGTCGACGGTTTGAAACGGCAGAAACTCGCCAGGCAATCTTGATTTGCGATCGAGCATCTTCGAAGTGACCGTGGCCACCTCGACAGGCTGCGCCACGGCGCTCACAACACAGCTTGCAAACAGGAAGAACTTAAACAGGCTCATAATAACGGCTCTCCGGGTCATTCGGATCCAAACTCCTGGACGCTTGCGAAGCACGGCCTTGCAGAATCGCATAGAACGCCGGCACGGCTGTAAGCGTGGCGAGCGTGGCCAGCGCCAGGCCGCCGATCACCGCACGCCCCAGAGGCGTGTTCTGGTCGGCTCCCTCACCGATTCCGATCGCCATGGGCAGCATGCCGGCAATCATCGCGGCGGCGGTCATCAGAATCGCGCGGAGCCGGCCGCGGCCGCCTTCCACGGCCGCCTGGCGCGCCTCGCGATCCTGCCTGCGCGCCAATTCGGCGAACGTGACGAGCAGAATCGAGTTCGACACGGCGATTCCGATCGCCATGATCGCTCCCATGAAACTCTGGATATTCAACGTATCGCCGGTGAGCAGCAGCATCGAAACCACGCCCAGCAGCACGGCAGGCACGGTCGCCAGCACCGCGAGCGACAGCCGGAAGGACTGGAAATTCGCCGCCAGCAGCAGGAAAATGAAGGCGATCGCCAGCAGCAGCCCCAGCGACAAGCCGGCGATCGTCTGCTCGAGGGGCGGAATCTGCCCGCGCACATTCACCGTTGCTCCGCGTGGCGGGGAACCCGCGCGCTGGATGGCCGCACGCACTTCCGCAGAAACCGCGCCCAGCGGCTTGCCATGAATATTCGCCGTCATGCTGACGACGCGCTGCATGTTATAGCGCTCGACCACGCCCACTGTCGTCCCGTAGCGCACGTCGGCGAGATCGCCCAGCAGCGGACGCGATTCACCGTTGGCCATCACCGGCAACTGCTGCACATCCTCGATCGAAGCCATGCGGTGCTGCGGGATCTCGACTTGAATCTGGAACGCATTTCCGCTGGCCGGATCCCGCCAGTAATTGGGCTCGATAAAGCGGCTGCTCGAGGTCGCGGTCACCAGGGATCTGGCCACGTTTGCGGCCGTCAGTCCGAACTGCCCGGCGCGCTCCCGGTCCACCTTCACTTCCACGGTCGGGTAATCGAACGCCTGGGCGTACTGCAAATCGCGCAACGACGGAATCTTCGCCAGCTCCTTATAAATCTTTTCGGCATGGGCGCGATTCTGCGGCAGGCTCGGCCCCTGCACGGCGACTTCCATGGGCGTCGGGGAGCCAAAGCTCATGACTTGGCTGATGATGTCGCCGGTTTCGAACGACACCCCGACATTCGGCAGATCCTTGGAAAAGCGCGCCCGCAGCTTCTCCTTCACCTGCTCCATCGACATGCCGATGGGCTTGAGCGCGCAGCGAAGCACAACCTCCTGAGGGCCGCTCGTCCACAGGTACACTGTGTTGATCGGATAGCTTGCCGGTTGCACACCGATGAATCCGGTGGTGATCTTCACGTTGGAAGAGCCGACTTCCTCCTTGATGAGATCCAGCGCTTTCAGCGCCATCAGCTCAGTACGCTCGATGCGGGTGCCGGTGGGCGCGCTGAGACGAAGCTGGAACTGGTAGTTTGCGTTGGTCGACGGGAACAGCTCGACCCCCAGCCGCGGATACAGAAGGTAGAGGGTCCCTCCGCAGACAAGCAGGTAGAGAGCCGCCACTGCCCAACGCAGCTTCACAACCAGACGCAGATAGGCGCCATAGATTCGCAGCAGGAGCCCGCTGAGGCCGCCGTGCTCCTCGGCCGCCGTCCCCTTTCGCATGATCCACGTCGAAAGCACGGGAACCAGCGTGCTCGACAGCACGTACGAAAAGATCATCGAGAACGCCACCGCCAGCGAGAGCGGCACAAAGAGCTGTTTCCCCGCCCCGACCATGAAGAATGACGGCACAAAGACAGCGAGAATGCACAGCATGGCCAGCAGTCGCGGGACGGCGGTTTTGCGGCAGGCGTCGAGCACGGCGCGCGCGCGCGACAACCCCCCGGCCATATGCGTATGAATACTCTCGATTGCGACAGTCGCTTCATCGACAAGCACGCCCACCGCCAGCGCCAGCCCGCCCAGCGTCATGATGTTGACCGTCTGGCCGCTGATCCAGAGGCACAGGACGGCGGAAAGCAACGCGCTGGGAATCGTCGTGATGACGATCAACGCGCTCCGCCAGTCGCGCAGGAACAGCAGCACCATCAGGCCCGTCAGCGCCGCGCCCAGCATCGCCTCGTTCACCAGGCTGCGGATGGCGCTGAGGACATAGCCGGACTGGTCGAATTCGAGCGTGATCCCGACATCCTCCGGCACCACGCTGCGGAACGACGGAAGCGCCGCTCTCACGCGGTCGAGCACCGCCACCGTGGACGCATCGGCGCGCTTGGTCACCTGGATATACACCGTGCGCCTGCCGTTGACGTGCGCGTAGGCGGTCAGGATGTCGGTTCCGTTTTCGACGACGCCGATGTCCCGCAGGAAGACCGTGGGACCGCTGCCCACGCGCACCGGTGCGTCGGCCAGCTCTTTGAGATTGCCGCCAATCACGGCGTTGGTGGAAGCGATCCGCGTCAGGTCGCCCGTGCGCACGTTTCCGGAAGGAAACACCGCGCTGGCGCGGTTGACCGCCGCGATCGCCTCTTCGGGCGAGATGCGGTATTCGCGCATCCTGGCGGGATCCAGGCGCACGACGATGGTGCGCTGGTTGCCTCCGAAGGGAGGCGGCGCCGACACGCCGTTCAGCGTCGCAAACAACGGCCGCACTCGGTTCAGCGCGAAATCCTGCATCTCGCCGGGGCTGCGGATGGGGCTTGTGAACACGAGCTGCCCGACGGGGATGCTGCCCGCGTCAAACCGCGTGATGAACGGAGGCACGGCGCCCGGCGGCATAAACGCTCTCGAGCGGTTGACGTAGCCGACGACTTCCGCCATCGCCTGGTTCATGTCCGCGCCTTCATGGAATACCAGCTTCATCAGCGACGCGCCTTGAATGCTTTTCGATTCCACGTGCTCGATGCCCGTGATGTAGAGGAAGTGATACTCGTAGTAGTAGGTGAGGAAGCCCTCCATTTGCGAAGGGTCCATGCCGCCGTACGGTTGGGCCACGTAAACCGCGGGCGCGCCGACTTTGGGGAAGATGTCCACCGGCATGCGGCGTACGGCCAGCGCCGCGAGCAGTACGGTAGCCAGCACGGCCACCACCACCGTGATGGGCCGGCGAAGCGCAATCAGGACTAACCACATACCCGTTACCTCGTCTGATCCAGGAACTCGTCCAGGTTCCCTTTGCTTGCGGCCACGGCCAGCATTGCGCGCCACACGTTCAGCCTGGCGAGCGCGTTGTCGGCATCCGCCTGCGCCAGCAGCCGCTGCGCTTCGGCGACTTCGACGATGGACGACAACCCGGCTTGATAGCGCGCTTTCGCCTGTTGCTCGACGGCTCGAGCGGCCTCCAGTTGCACCGGCGCCTGCCGCGCCGCCCGGCGCGCACCTTCGAGGATCGCCTTGGCTTTCTCCAGCCGGCCGTTCAGATCGCGCACCAACTGCTGCTGCCGGGCCACTTCGCTTCGTTCTTTATAGATCTCGATTTCCGATTTCGCTTTGATGGAAGCGCGGTCCATGATCGGGAATGTCATGGTAAAGCCCACACCCCAATTGTGAATGTTGGGCCCAAGCCCTGATGCCGCGCTGCCCGTGGTTCCGTCCGGGTTCGCTCCCGTGGCCCGCGCGTACAGCGTCCCTTGGAGCGCGAACTTCGGATAATAAGAACGCGCCAGCGCCGCCTGGCGCGCCTTTACCTCCTCGATGGCGACCTGCTGCTCGCGCACCACCGGATGCTGTTCCACGGAGCCGGCGGCTTCGACTTCCGGCGGCATCTCGAGCAGCTTGCCGGCGGCCGCGCCCGCCTGGGCGGGAGCAACGCCAAGGAATTGCGCCAGCGCCGCCCGGGCCACGGCGACCGCCTGCTCGGCCTGGATCAACTGCGTTTCCGCCAGCGCGGTCTCGGCTCGCGTGCGCTCGGCGTCGGCGCCCGGCCGCAGCTCGGCCTTTACCAGCGCGCCGACAACCTGCTCGAGCGCCTTTGCACGCTCGACGCTCGCCTGCGCGCTCCTGGCCGCCTGCTCGGCTGCCAGAATCGTGAGAAAGGCATCGGCGGCGGCGGTCGCCACTTCCAGCCTGGTGGTGGCGACGCCCGCCTCCGCGCGCCGGCGGGCGGCATCGGCGGTGTCGACGTTCGCCTTCCGCAAGCCAAAGTCAAACGGCTCCCAACTCACCAGGAAGCCTACGGCCGACCCCCACACGCTGGTTACGCTGTTGGAGGTCAGCACCGGGCCCGAGATGCCAGGCAGAGTCGATTGCGGAAACAACATGCCGAACACGTTGTTCCGCGTGGCGCGGTTCAGGTGCGCCAGGAAGTCGGCCCGCGGCAGGTAGCTGGTGCGGGCAAGCTGCACGCCGGCGGCCGCGGCGGACACTTGCTCGAGCAACACTCGGGTGGCGGGATATTTTTCAAGCGACTGCGCCACCGCCTGGTGCAGCGTGATGGATTCGCCGGTCGCGCAACCACAGCACAAGGCCATGAGGGCAGTAGATCTGGCTAAGAACATCGCGGGTTTCCTTGGGAATCTCTTTTTGGGAATCTCCTAATGTAGCAGGTTGCACCCGCGGCCCGACCCGCCCGGAGCGGTGACACTCCGCTCACGGCATCGGGGCCGCCCGGGCGATCCCGCGGCTGGCCCCCCTGATGAACCGCACCAGGTGAGCAGTGTGCTCGCCCGGCAGCTCCTGCTCGATGCGCCGCAGCGCCTCCTCCAGCTTCAACCCGCTGCGATAGAGCAGCTTGTAAGCCGTCTTCAGTGCGGCGATCTCGAGCGGCTGGAATCCCGCGCGCCGCAGCCCCACCAGGTTGAGCCCCTTCGGCGCCACATTGAAATCGGAATAAAGGAAAAACGGCGGCAGGTCGCTGTTGACGCGTGTGTTGCCGCCCACCATTGCCAGCCGCCCGATCCTCGAGAATTGATGCACCACCACGCCGCCGGACAAGAACGCCTCGTCCTCCATGGCGACGTAACCGGCCACCAGCGCGCAGCTCGCAATCACGCAGCGGTTGCCGATGCGGCAGTTGTGCGCGATGTGCCCGCTGGTCATGATGTAGTTCTCATCGCCGATTTCGGTGACAGACTCCGGCTTGGTGCCGCGTGAGATGGTGTAATGCTCCCGGATTCTGTTGCCACGGCCGATCCGCAAGTAGCTGCGCTCGCCCTGGAAGCCCTTATCCAGTGGATCCGTGCCGAGAACGGTTCCGGCGGAGATTTCATTGCTGTCGCCGAGAGTGGTCCAGCGCTTCACGTACACATAGGGCTCGAAGCGGCAGAAGTCGCCGATGACGACGTCGTTCTCGATGACGCAGTACTCGCCGACGACGACCTTGGCTCCGATCCGGGCCTCCGGGTGAACTCGCGCCGTAGGCGCGATGGAAGCCGAGGGGTCAACAGGCATAACCTTAAATGAGTAGCACATGCGCGTACGCGAATTAGCCGAATGGCTCGGCTGCACCTTTGAAGGGGATGGCGAGCGTGAGCTTGCCGGCGTGGCTCCGCTCGAGCTGGCCGGCGCCGGCCAGGTTACTTTTGTCGGGAGTCGCAAAGCCGGCGTCCAATCCGCGCAATCCGCCGCCGGCTGCCTGCTGGTCCCGCTTGATTTCGACAACTCCGCCAACCGCACCGTGATCCGCGCCCAGGATCCGCGGGGCGCGTTTGCCCGCACCGTCAGCCACTTTCATCCGGCGCCAAGACCGGAGCCCGGCGTTCACCCAACCGCCGTCCTTGCCCCGGGCGTCGAACTGGGCGCCGACGCCGCGGCCGGCCCGTACGTGGTGATTGGGGAAGGCTCGAGGATCGGCGCACGCTCCTCGATCGGACCCGGGTGCTCGATCGGCCGCCGCGTCAACATCGGGCTGGATTGCGTCCTGCACGCGAACGTCGTCATCTACGACGACATCGACATCGGCGATCGCGTGATTTTGCACGCGGGCTGTGTCATCGGCGCAGATGGCTTCGGCTTTGTCCTGACCGGCGATCGCTACGAGAAGTTTCCCCAGGTTGGCCGCGTCACCGTCGGCAACGATGTCGAGATCGGCGCCAACTCGACGATCGACCGGGCCGCGCTCGGCGTCACCTGGATCGGCGACGGCGTCAAGCTCGACAACATGGTCCATGTGGGACACAACTGCCGCATCGGCAACCACGTGGTGGTGGCGGCGCAGACGGGCTTCTCGGGCGGCGTCGTGGTGGAAGACTACGCCGTGATTGGCGGCCAGGTCGGCATCGGCGACAAGGCGCGCATCGAGTCGCGCGCCGTGCTCGGTTCCGGCTGCGGCGTGCTCACTTCCAAGATCATCCGCGGCGGCGAGGTCGTCTGGGGCACGCCCGCGCGCCCGCTCAGAGAGATCCTCGAGCAGCTTGCCAATCTGGCCAGACTTCCCCAGATGCGGAAGGAGATCGCCGAAATCAAAGCGCAACTGGCGCGTCTCACCGGGGAGAAACGCTGATGCTGGTTGCAGTGGGAGGCCACAGCCGCAATATCGGAAAGACTTCAGTGGTGTGCGGCCTGATCGCCGCCATTCCCGAAGCCCGCTGGCTCGCCGTCAAGATCACCCAGCACGGCCACGAGCACTGCACCACCGACGGCGCCCCTTGCGATTGCGACCCGGGCGATCCGCTTCACCCCTATGCTCTCGACGAGCAGATCGCGCCCGATGAGACTGACAGCGGCCGTTATCTGAAGGCGGGGGCCGCGCAATCGTACTGGCTTCGCACAGCCACCGGCTCGCTGGGCCACGCATTGCCTGCTTTGAATCAACTGCTGACCGAGCACAGGAACGTGATTGTGGAATCCAACAGCCTCATGCGGTTCTTTGAGCCGGAGGTGTACCTCATGGTGCTCGATTACACAGTCGCCGACATGAAAGATTCCGCCTGGTCCTACATGGACCGCGCGGATGCGTTCGTCCTCATCCAGCGCGATGTCGCCGCTCCCTGGCAGATGCCCGAGAGGTGGTTTCGCCATAAGCCTGTCTTTGCCGCCCGCCCGCCGGAGTTTGTGGGCGTTGAGCTGGCTGCCTTCATTCGTCAGCGTCTCCCGGAGGTGTCTCCATGCGCCAGTGGATCCTGATTCCCACGCTCACTTTGCTCGCTGCTCTCTGCTTATCCGCGCAAGCCGAGCCAGCCGTCACCGTCGCCTTCACGGAAGGCCCCACCAAGGCCCCCAACGGCGACATCTACTTCACCGACGTGATGAACCACCGCATTCTGCGGTTTTCGCCGGATGGCTCGCTGTCCATCTTTCGCGAGCAGAGTAACCGCGCCAACGGCCTGCTGTTTGATCCGCAGGGACGTCTGCTGGCATGCGAAGGCGCGGAGCCGTCGGCGAACCGGCAGGGGAAATCCCCCTTCTCGGGCCGTCCGAAGAATCCCCGTGTCACCCGCACCGATCTCGCCACCGGCCGCCTGGAAGTGCTTGCCGATTCCTACCAGGGCAAGCCATTCGACAGTCCCAACGATCTCACCATGGATAACAAGGGCCGTATTTATTTCACCGACCTTCCGGGCGGCGCGGTGTATCGCATCGACCCGGACAGGCGCTTCGATCGCATTCTGACCACGCCGGACATCCAGCGTCCAAACGGCATCTCGATCTCGCCCGACGATCGCACCCTGTATCTGGTGGAAGCTAACGGCGCGCAGGGCGGCGCGCGAATGATCCGCGCGTATGATCTTCAGGCGGACGGCACGGTCCGCAACATGCGCGTGTTTCATAATTTCTACCCGGGCCGCAGCGCCGACGGCCTCTGCATGGACACGCGCGGCAATCTCTACGCCATCGCCGGGCTAAACGCCTTGCGTGGCACCTCGGAGACGCTGGACACCAAGGCCGGCGTGTACGTCTTCTCGCCGGAGGGCAAGCAGCTTCGCTTCCTTCCGATTCCCGAGGACACGGTCACCAATTGCGCTTTCGGCGGCGATGACATGCGCACCCTGTACGTCACCGCGGGCAAGACGCTGTATCGCGTGCGGGTGGACGTGCCCGGCACGGCGAGGTGAGGCGCGCCGTTCGTTCAGGCGCCGGGAAGCAGGCAGGCTCGCGCGCCGGCCAGTCTGCCCAGACCCTTGTCGAACGTCGTGAGTTCCAGATCCGCTCCTTGCGCAAAGGCAAGCAGATAAGCGTCCGTCCAAAGATTCGGCCAGCCGCGGCTCCCTTTCGTCAGGCTCTTCCAGATCCGTTCCAGACCATTAGGCTCCGGCAGGAATCGCACTCGAGGGTCCGTAAGAATGCGCTCGTAGATGCTCCATGCCCCTCCCTGGTCCTGAACCTCACGACCCATGACTTGTGAATTGGTCAACAGCCGGAGCAGACCCATCTGGGTCACCCTGCAAAACGCCACCTGGTCAGGGCCACTCTGTTCAATCCACTGTGCGGCGACTTCGTGATGGGGCAGGACCGCCCCGTTGGTGCCGCTCAGAGGCGAGCGCCATCCAGACATTGACGTCAGGCAAGGAGGTTCTCGATGTCCGCATTCGTCAGTTTCAGCTTCCCCGGTTCCTTGGATCGCAGCACGGGGAAGCGAATCTTCTTGTGCTGCTGAAGCTCATTGGCCCTTTCCAGTTCTCGCTCCAGGGCAACCCGCAGCAGGTGCTTCAGGGTCACGCCTTGCTCGGCGGCACGCGCCTTCAGCCTTCGGAATGTGGCGTCGGGCAGGTCGAGAGTAGTGCGCATCTTAGTATCTTTCCATCAGCGGATCCGCCGGTGATCGAGGATCACCCAGGAACTTCGCAGTAGGGCTGTGGAGGCAGTTTGGGGCTGGCATTGTCGTGCGTCATGCTTGGGAGCGCTGGTGGAAACTGGACCCGGAGTCTGTTTG
>JACQDF010000277.1 GCA_016201205.1 Acidobacteriota bacterium | reverse complement strand
GTTCTGGGACACCGGCAACGGCGACATCGGCAATCAGGGCGTGCATGAAATGGACATCGCGCTGTGGGGCCTCGGGCTCACCGGCTGGCCCGTTTCCGTCTCTTCGACCGGCGGCAAGTTTGTCTGGAAGGACGATCAGGAAACGCCCAATACGCAGCAAACGACGTTCAGTTTCGGCGACGCTCAGCTCACCTTCGATGTGCGCAATCTCCCCACTCTGCCCGAAGGGCTTGGCGGGCTCAGAGGGCCCAATTATGTCGGCAATATTTTCTTCGGCGATCTGGGCTTTCTGATCCTCGACCAGAGAGGCTTCGAGGTCTACAAGAGCACGGCCGGCAACATCAGCGGGGACGCGGCCCGCGGCGCCGGAGCGGGAAGCAGGGAAAAATACGAGAAGGCGATGAGCGAGCCGGCCAGGAATGAGGACACGCCGCCGCACATGAAGAATTTCCTGGACGCCATTCGCGCACGCGATCACCGGCTGCTGTCGGCGGAAATCGAAATCGGAGCGCGCAGCGCCGCGTTCTGCCACCTGGCCAACATCAGCTATCGCGCCGGCCGCATGCTACGCCTGTCGCCGTCCACCGGCCGGGCGCTGGGCGATGAGGAAGCCAACGCTCTGTTCACCCGCAATTACCGGCGCTCCTACGCGGTTCCGGGGAACGTCTGAATGAAATCCCCGCTGACGCCGCTGGCCCTGCTGGATCGAAGCGCGTTCGTCTACCGTGACAAAATCGCTCTCGTCGATGGCAGCCAGCGCTACACCTATGCCGAGCTCCGGCAGCGCGTGCACCGGCTGGGCTCGGCGTTGCGAAAGCTCGGCGTTCAGCCCGGCGATCGCGTCGCCGTACTCGCACCCAACACGCCGATGGCGCTCGAACCCCATTTTGCCGTTCCCCTCATCGGGGCGGTCCTGGTGATGCTCAACATCCGCTTGCAGGCGGCCGAGCTGGCCTGGATCCTGAATCACTGCGCCGCGAGGGTGATCCTGGTGGATCCGCAACTGGCCGCGGTGCTCGATCCGGTGCGCAAAGATCTGCCGCACATCCGGCACTTCCTCGACGATTACGACGCGTTGCTCGCCACCGGCATCGACCAGATCTCCGACCTGCCCGAAGTCGAAGAAGACAGCCTGCTGGCCATCAACTACACCAGCGGCACCACCGGCTTCCCCAAAGGGGTGATGTTCTCACATCGCGGCGCGTACCTGAACTCGCTCGGCGAATTGATGGAATACGGCCTCGAGGAAAGCTCCGTCTACCTGTGGACGCTGCCCATGTTCCATTGCAACGGCTGGTGCTTTACGTGGGCCGTCACCGCGGCCGGCGGCAGCCACGTCTGCCTGCGACAGGCGCACCCCGAGCTGATCGTGGACGCCATCCGCCGCGAAGGGGTCACCCATCTGTGCGGAGCGCCGGTGGTGGTCGGCGGCCTGACCCACCACGCCTCGAGCAAAGGCATCCGTTTCCAGCAGGCTCTGCGGATCATCACCGCCGGAGCGCCTCCCTCGCCCGCTATTCTCCGCGCGGCCGAAGAAATCGGCGCCGACATGTTCCATGCCTACGGGCTCACGGAAACCTACGGCCCGATGACCCTGTGCGCGTGGCGCAGCGAGTGGGATGCCCTCCCCGCGTATGAACGCGCCCAGCTCAAGGCGCGGCAGGGCGTCCCTTACATCATCGCCGGCACGGATGTCCGCCTCGTCGATGACGACATGAACGACATCCCCGCCGACGGCCGCACCATGGGCGAAATTGTCATGCGGGGCAACAACGTCATGCTCGGCTACTATGAGAACCCCGAGGCCACCCGGCAGGCCTTTCGCGGCGGCTGGTTCCATTCGGGCGACTACGCCGTCATGCACTCCAACGGATATCTCGAAATCCGCGACCGCAAGAAGGACATCATTATTTCAGGCGGCGAGAACATCTCCTCGGTGGAAGTGGAGAAAGTGATTTACGAGCACCCGGCCGTGCTCGAAGCCGCTGTTGTCGCCATCCCCGATGATCACTGGGGCGAAGTCCCCAAAGCCTGTGTCACATTGAAAGACGGCGACGCGGCCACGGCGGAGGACATCATCGCCTTTTGCCGCGAGCGGCTGGCGCACTTCAAATGCCCGAAAAAGGTCGAGTTCGGCCCGCTCCCCAAGACCGCCACGGGCAAGATCCGAAAGAATGAGCTTCGCGAGAAGGAATGGGCCGGCCTCGAGAAACGGGTGAACTGATGCCCTACGACCAGATTCTGTATTCGCTCGAAGACAACCTGGCGGTTGTCACGCTCAACCGGCCGCAGCGCCGCAACGCGCTTTCGCTTGGGCTGATGCTCGAATTGATCGACTGCCTCGACGCCATCGGGCGCGATGCCGCCATCCGGGCTGTCATCCTGAATGCCGCCGGCCCTGCTTTTTCCTCCGGACACGACCTGAATGAGATCAGGGGCGGCGCAATCAGCGAGTACCGCCGCCTGTTCGAAGTGTGCACCGACCTGATGACGAAGGTGCAATCGATCCCGCAGCCGGTGATCGCGGAAGTGCAAGGCGTCGCAACGGCCGCGGGCTGCCAGTTGGTGGCCACCTGCGACCTGGCGGTGGCTTCCGAGAGCGCCACCTTTGCCACCCCCGGCGTCAGCATCGGCCTCTTCTGCACCACGCCGATGGTCGCTTTGACGCGCGCCGTCGGACGCAAGCGCGCCCTCGAGATGCTGCTCACCGGGCGAGCCATCGACGCACCCACGGCCGCCGACTGGGGCCTCGTCAACCGCGTCGTCCCCGCCGCCGAGCTTTCCAAAGCCACCCGCGAGCTGGCATGCCGGATCGCATCCTCTTCGAGCTTCACTGTCGGGCTCGGCAAGCAGGCCTTTTATGCCCAGATCGACCTCGATCAGCCCAAGGCCTATGCCTATGCCAAAGAGGTCATGACCATGAATTCGCTTGCCGCCGATGCGCAGGAAGGCATCTCCGCGTTCCTCGAGAAGCGCGTCCCCTGCTGGACCGGACGATAATGCTTACGGATCTGGTCCAGATCCAGCGGTTGGGCGAGAAGAAGCGCGTCGAGAATGAGCGTTTGCGGCGTCACATGAAATCGCATGGCGCAGCCGGGCGCAGGCTGCGCCGCATCGCTGGCGAGATCGAGCAGCAGATCGATTGCACCCAGTGCGCCAATTGCTGCCGCGTCGCCAGCGTGCGCCTGCGCGAGCGCGAAGTCGATACCCTGGCCCGCTACATCGGTGTGCCGCGCGATCAATTCCTGAAGGAATACACCGAGCTTTCTGAAGAGGAGGGGCTCATTCTCAAGCGCACCGGGCGAGGCTGCCCGTTTCTCGAAGGCAACCTCTGCTCGGTTTACGAAGCGCGTCCCATGACCTGCGGGGACTTTCCGCACCTGGCGCGCGGCGAGGGCTCGCTGGTTTCGCGCATGTGGCATATGCCGGACCGCGCCACCTATTGCCACATCGCGTACCATACGCTGGAGGCGTTCAAAGATGAACTGGGGTTCCGTCGCTAAACCGGCTCCTCAATGCCCCTAACCCAACCGGAACCGTGGCGGGGGTGGTACTAGGGCGAATAAGGGTCTGTTTAAGGCCTTTTCCCTCCTTGTAGCCGCCTGCCGTTTCCTTCAGCATGGAGATGATCAACCAAACAAGGAATCAATCATGTGGAGCGGAACTTACTTTTATCTGTCCGGGTTCCGGCGCCTGCTCTGGCGAGACCGCCGGGCGCAGGATCTGATGGAGTATGCGTTGGTCTGCGCCGGGATTTCCATCGTGGTCTATGCCTTCCTGCCGCAGAACTACGCACCCGCTCTGAGCAACGTGTGGTCCCGCGTCATGTGCGTGATGGTGAGACTCACCGGCTCGTAGCGCTTTCCAGAACTTCCTCAGCTCCAATCCATCCAATCTGACCAGGCTTTGCTCTCACAGAAACATACAGAAAGTTGGGTGTGCATTGTTGGCCGCGGCCGGCGGCAGGGCGGCCTTGATCACAACAACCCAGAGCGGGATCTCCCAGATTGAGATTGCCGGGTCCTTGGTCACGGAGTCGAGCGATGCCAAGACCGACGGTTTCGTATCCGTGTTCGCGCTCTTTGGCTCTCTCACAACCCCGGAAGCCCGCACTGCGGCGCGCTCCGGCGCGCATGAAATGGCGGTGAACGCCAAGCCGGATGACAAGTTCCTGTTCAGCTTCACGGATTTCTCGAATGTTCTGAGCCAGGCCTACTACTCTATTGAGTCGGCGCCTGAAAACGTTTTTCTGAATCATGGGGCGCTGGATTTCGTGCTCCCGGCGAGCTATCTGGAAGTGACCAGCAACGCGGAGTCGCCGCGGAATGAGGTTGAAGCAGTTCTGCTTGCCGATCTGCGCGTGTGCTTTTCCAGCTTATGCCCGTCAACCCCTTCCTGCTCCCCATCGATCCGGTGCAAATGTTCGACCCGGTGACTCTTTCGCTCACACAGGGCGCCATCGTGCCAGAGCCCGGCTCGGCCTTCCCATGCGCGCTGGCAGTCTTGTTGATGCTGTCGGCGGGCGTGCGGAAGTTGACTACTCTACCAGATACTTCTTCAGATCCGGGTTGATCTGCTCCTGCACGTCCGGCTTGTCCAGGTCTTCCTTCACAATCAGACGCGGAGCGAGGTTGTTGATTTTCTGCGGCGTCTGCCCGTTCAGCCTGGCCACGGCCGACTTCACCGATTCATAGCCCATCTTGAACGGATGCTGCACGACGAGCGAGTCGATGAGGCCGCCTCTGAGGTCATCGAGCAGCGTCGGGCTCCAGTCAAAGCCGACCATCCTGACTTTGCTCTGGCGGGCTTTGAGCGCCTGAGCGGCGCCGACCGCGCTCGATTCGTTCGAGGCGAACAGGCCCACTGCCTCCGGATGCGCCGTCAGCATGTTCTCGGTGACTGCCAGGGACTTGGCGAAGTCAGCCATGCCGAAGCGCTTGTCGACAATCTCAATGCCAGGGTATTTCTCTTTGACCCGGTCCTCGAATCCCTGCTCACGTGCCATGGTGGACGCGGCGCCTGGCTGCACCGCCACCATGAACACTTTGCCTTTGCCGCCCAGGATCTGGCTCAGGCGGTCGGCCGCCATCTGCCCTGCCTGGTAGTTGTCGGTGGCCACTTGCGAGACAAAGACGTCGGTGTCGATGCCCGAGTCGAAGATGATCACCGGGATGTTCTGCCTGGTTGCGCGCTCGACCACGCTGACCATCGCCTTCTTGTCGATCGGCGCCAGCACAATGGCGTCCACGCCGCGATTGATCATGGCGTCCACGATCTGGAGCTGGCCGTTATAGTCGGTCTCGGTGGCGGGGCCGTTCCAGATGATCTCGACGCCGTCTTCTCTGGCTGCCTTGGCCGCGCCGGCGTGGACGGATTGCCAGAACAAGTGAGCGCGCCCCTTCGGAATCACCGCAATCTCGCGTTTCTGCCGGCGCTTGCAGGCGTCGCCAGCGAGCAGCAGCGCCGCCAGGGCGCGCCGCGAAATCGGATGGTGCTTCATTCGGGGAACTTCGCCGGCGTCTGGATCTTCTGCCAGCCTTCGCCGTTCAGAGCCTGCATGAACGCGACCAGGTCTTTCCTCTCCTGAACCGTAAGCTTCAGCGGCTTGATCTTCTCATCCAGGTTCGTGTTGGGGATGCCGCCTTTATCGTAGAAATCGACGACTTCTTCGAGCGTCTTGAGGCTGCCGTCGTGCATGTAAGGCGCCGTGCGGGCGATGTCGCGCAGCGTTGGCGTCTTGAACGCCCCCCGATCGGCGGAGCTCTTTGTAACAGCGTAACGCCCGAGGTCCGGATTCGGCTTGTCCATGCCGACGCCGAGATTGTGATAAGCGTTCGACGTGAAGTTGATGCCCTCGTGGCACTGGTCGCACTTGGCTTTGTCGAAGTAGACCTTCATGCCGCGGACTTGTTCCGGCGTCATGGCTTTCCTGTCGCCCGCCTTGTACCGGTCGTACGGGGCATTGCCGGAAAGGACGGTGCGCTCGAAGGTGGCAATCGCCTTAGCGAGCAGGTCGATGCTGATCTCCCCGCTGCCGAAGGCCTGGGCGAACAGCGAGCGGTAGCCCGCGATGCCTTTCAGCTTCGCGACCACGTTCTCGTGCGTTTCGCCCATCTCGATAGGATTGGCGATGGGCCCCTTGGCCTGCTCCTCGAGCGTCGGTGCGCGGCCATCCCAGAATTGAGCCAGGCTGTAGGCGCGGTTGATCACCGTGGGCGCACTGCGGCCGCCCTTCTGGCCGCGGATGCCGGTCGAGACCGGAGCGCCATCGGTGAACGCATACTTCGGGCTGTGGCAGGAGGCGCAGGAGACGGTGTTGTCCGCCGACAGGCGCGAGTCGAAATAGAGCAACTTGCCCAATTCGGCCTTCTCGGGTGAATACGGATTGTCCTTGGGCCACTGGACAGGAAGCAGGCCCAAAGGAACAGGGACTGTCGCCGGCTTCTGGCCATCGACGATCACCACCGGAACAATCAGCGCCGGCACGCATGCCAGCAAGCGAAGGACAACCCGTCTCATCGATCCTCCCTCCGAGGTTACTTCTTCAAGTAGCCGTGCACGTAGAGCGCCTTATAGCCGCCGTGCTCGGAGAACGTGCCGGTCACCTCCATGATGTGAGCCGTGTGCTCGATGGCCGCTTTGCGGAAATCGGTGAGGCCGTCGCGGCGCGGATCATGCTCCTCCTCCATCAGCAGGTACATGACGCCGTCTTCGGCCAGCAGGCCAATCGGCTGGCCGGCGGTGAAGCACTTCTGCCCGCAGGAGCGGTGCTTCTCGCCGTGTTTGCCCACTTGCAGATAGCAGGAGAAGTCGAGGATCTCGCCGGTGACGGTCATGATCCTGGCGGCATTCGGTTTGCCGTCGATGGCGGCGCCCATCGTGGTGGCAGTCCAGGGCGCGTCGGGCTTGGTTCCCAGCCTGCCCGACGGCTTCTGATAACTGCCGGTGTCGACCTTGCCCCATTCCGTCTGGAGAATGCCGGGGCCTTTGCCGGCGGCTTTCTTGGCGGACTGGGCTCGCACCAGCGTGAGCGCCACACTGAAGACGATGACAACTGCTGCGGTGATCTTCAAGAAATTCTTCATTCTGTAAGCCTCCTCTAGCCGCGGACGCTGGCCGCGGGAATCTTCCTGGTCAAGTCCAGCATTTCCTCTTTGCTCTCGCTGCCGATGGTGAAGCAGTCGATGACGTCCTGCGCGAGAGCGAATTGCAGTGCCTCATCGGTCTTGTCGCGCAGTTTGCCTGCGCCGAGAATCTTCATTCCGATGACGCCTTTGCCGGCGTCCTTCATTTGC
>JACQDF010000276.1 GCA_016201205.1 Acidobacteriota bacterium | reverse complement strand
GTTCCGGATGGGAAACTTACAGGGTAACAGATGCAGTCGGCGAGGCGAAGGATTCCAGGATGACGGAAGATTCCAGGTCTATGCCGCCGATCGCACCCTGTTCCGCGTCTGACACTTCCGCGTCTGAAAAGGTGTTGCCCACCGGCGATTCACGTTCGCTGGGTCCTGTGGTAGGACGTTGAGCATACTGTCACGCCGCAAGTGCGCGAAAGTCTCAGGGCTGGAAGATCCGTACGCCAGCTTGACGAGCTGCTCGAATCAACTGTCCATCCAGGCTGGCGAGCGGGAGGCTTTCCCGGACCGCCAAATGGAGGTAGGCGGCGTCGTAAACCGTGAGGCCGTGCTGGTCTGCCAGCTTGAACAGCTCGTCGTACGAAGAGCGTCCGCTCAACTGCAGAGTCAGCTCATTGAGGGCGGCGAGAAAGTCTTCACTGTCCGGTTTGCTGATCCTGCCGCGGCGAAGACCAATCAGAAGACTGTTGCGAATCTCGTAGGCCCAGAGGTGAGGGGCCACAGCTTCTACGGAGGAGGAGACGGCTTGGAACACCGCATGCGTGTAGTCTGTCCGCTCGTCGGGAAAGCACCAGGCAGACGCAATCGACGCATCAATGACGAGGGCGGCCATCAGCGGCGCCCATAGTTGATGTAATCGCGAGAAGTCCAGCCTTCGGGATCAGGTTTGACGCGCTTCTGGATTTCGAGAATACGAGCAGCCGCTTCTTGACGCCGGCGATGCTTCTCTGCGTCATCGGTGAGTGGCGCACCGTTTGCCCCCTTCTGGTTAAGGACGGTTTGCAAAAGGTAGGCCTCTAGGGAAAGCCCCTTCTGACAGGCCTCTTCGGTGAGGCGTTCAACCACGTCGGGTGGCCAATCCAGATGCAGGGTCATAAAGCTTTCCTGTTCCGATTTTACCGGATTTTACCGGGCCCCCGGATGCATTCGGCGGCGATTTGCTATATCATTTTCTCAATCTGCCTGTGAGGGGGGTAAGATGCTGCATCGCTTCGCAACCGTTCTGACCTTTGTTTGCCTGTGTGCCGGAATCCTGAACGCCCAGGCCACCACCGCTACATTTCACGGCATCGTGGAAGATGCCACCGGGGCCGTCGTTCCGGGGGCGACGGTGACTCTGACCCACGAGGAGACGAACACCGCGCTCACCAAGACGTCCGACGAGACCGGCGCCTTCGAGTTCAACTTCCTGCGTGTCGGAAAGTACATGCTCCGGATTGAGGCGCAGGGTTTCAAGCGCCTGGAACAAACGGGCATCGAGCTGACGGCGGCGCAAAATGTCCGCAGCAGGTTTCCTCTCGAGCTCGGGGCGGTCACCGAAACGGTGAAAGTGGAGGGCGCCGGCGCGCTGGTGAACACGGTTTCCACCGAGCAGCTCAACACGTTCGATTCGGCCAAAGTGATCGAGCTTCCGCTTTCGCGCCGCAACTTCTCGAGCCTGCTGCGCGTCGGCTCGGGCATCACGTCCACCGGCGACAGCTTTCGGCTCAATGGCGTCGGCAAGAACGGAACCGGTTTCTCCGTCGATGGCACCGACGCCAGCGCCAACCCGGAAGGGAAGTATGCTTCCACTTACGGAGGCGCGAACTACATCGACATCATGTCGATCGAGGCGATCCAGGAGGTGCACACCATCAAGGGGATCGTTCCGGCGGAATACGGCAACATCGTCGGCGGCCAGGTCAATCTGCTTAGCAAATCCGGAACCAATGAATGGCACGGCACCGTTTTTGAGAACTTCCAGGCGGAGAACCTCAACGCCCGAAATCAGTTTCTGGCCACCAAGCCGGGCACTACGTTCAATCAGTTCGGCGGGTCCGCCGGCGGTTTCATTCGCAGAGACAAGCTGTTCGTGTTCGGCGTGTATGAGGGGTACCGGGAACGCTCGTTTCAATTAGTGCAGGCCAATGTTCCCACCGCCCTTCTCCGCAGCGACATGCTGCGCGCGGTTCCGGAGTACCGCTCCCTGATGGACATTGTGCCTCTGCCGAACCAGCCGGCGAGTACGAATCCGGATATCGGCCTGTATCTGGACGCCAAGTCCAGCGCACGCCACGACAATCACAGCGTCGTGAAGGTCGACTGGGGTCCCCACTCCGCCCACCACTTTGCCTTTTCCTACAAACGCGGCCGTCCATACCGTCTGTTGCCGCGTTACTACACCAACACCGCCAATGACCGCGACTGGCAGATCTACGAAGAACGCGGCGTGGCCAGCTACATCGCGGTTGGATCCAACTGGACGTCGGAAACCAGGTTCGGGTACAGCCTGAGCGACGCCAATCGCATTGATCGCTATTTCTTCAGCTACCGCGATCCCAGGAATCCCGTCGAAGAACGAGAGTTCGGCCGGCGCGCGCCGCGCATGCAAACCACCTTCGGCTTCGGCACCGACGACATCGAGCTGTATCTGATCGAAGGCCGCTCCTACAACATCGACCAGAAATACGCCCGCCACGCCGGATGCCACTCATTCCGGTTCGGCGGCAGCTACATGCATCACTGCTGCCAGCGCAATAATCCGGAAGGGACGGACATCCAGTACACCAGCAGGGCCGATCTGGTTGCCAACATACCGAGCATGGTTTCACCCACCTTCGGCAATGGGAACTTCGTTGCCCGTATGTTCGAGTTTGGGCTGTTCGCGCAGGACGACTGGCGCGTCAACTCGAAGCTGGTGGTGAATCTGGGCCTGCGGTATGACTTCTTCTCCAATCTGGCCGTGCACGGCAAGAGCGACGCGCCGGAGTCCGGGTTTTACAATCCCCAGTCGCTGACCCAGGACGGGCGATTTATTCCCGGGCCGATCCGCCCGCTCGACAGCCCGTATGACCATGACAAGGGAATCAATCTCGGCCCACGTGTCGGCTTCGCGTACAACATCGACGGCAAGGGCAAGACAGTGATCCGCGGCGGATTCGGCGCCATGTTCTCGAACCAGGTTCCCGGCGCGATGTGGCAGTCTACGCAGTACACGCTGGCCACCCCCTTCCGCATCCGGATCAGCCGCGCCGATTCCGCCCGCTTCGGCTTGAAGTGGCCGTCCTACAACGACGAGATCCGCAAGATCCTCGTCGACGAGCAGAAGAAGACCGGCCGTGTTGATGTCTTCTCCATCTTCAATACACACCTCCAGAACCCATACACGATGAACACCTATTTCGGCATACAGAGGGAGCTGACGCCGACTCTGATGTTCGAAACGGCCTTCGTCAGCACCCAGGGCCGCAAGTTCGTCCAGCACCGCTGGGCCAACACAGTGGACCGTGTGACCGGGCTGCGCCCCAATTCCAACCTCAGTGTGAACTACTACGTCGACCACTCGCAGACCATGTCCTACAATTCGTGGCAGGGGTCGCTTCGCAAGCGCCTCTCGAGGAATCTCAGCGGCTCGATTCACTACACCTGGGGTAAAGGTCTTTCTGTCGGCGGAGGGGATGTTGGCGCATACTATCAGGGCGATAACGATTCGCGCACCCAGGATTATTTCAACCTCCGCGCCGATCGCGGGCCCAACACCGGCGATATCACGCATTACTTCTCCGGCGAGTGGATCTACGAGCTGCCACGGTTCCGGAGCATGACGCCGCTGGTGCGCCACACGCTGGGCGGATGGCAGGCCTCGGGAATCCTCGTCGCCCGCACCGGGGAGCCGGTGGTGATCGGGCAGCCATCCACCATCGAAGCCAGCAGACCCGATTATGTCGGCGGCCAGCCCATCCTCAATGACTACCGCCAGACACTGGTTTACTTGAATCGGGACGCCTTCCGCCAGGTGCCTGTGAATGCGGTTTCCCGGGCCACGGTTCGTCCGGGCAACGTCGGCAACGGGGCCATTCGTACGCCCGGCGCCTGGACTCTCGACTTCTCGCTGGCGAAGAATTTCACTTTCGCCGAGCGCTGGCGGATTCAGTTCCGAACCGACATGTTCAATGCGTTCAACCACACCAATCCCGGCGGCCTGGACACCAATATCACCAGCGTCCGCTTCGGGCGGCTGACCAGCGCCGGTGGAACCCGGGTGATCCAGTTGAACGCACGCCTGTCCTTCTGACGAGAAGCCTCGACGGCGTCGTAAGATCAGCAGGAGATGACAAGGGCGCTGGTGGCGGCGTTGGCCTACCGGCTTGGCCTCAACTATCTTAACTCTATGCGATGACGCACTGAATGGGAGCCGGTTGGCGTGACATTGCCGGGCAGATGGCGCTCTCGCTGGGGGCCGGCGTGGGGTTTGTGCTCTGCTCGTTCGCCGCCACCATGGCCGCTTACGGTGCGTTGTATGGCCTGCGCGCGTTGTTGGTGGCGCCGTCCCCATTGGACGGCGCCATTGCGTCGGCGCTCGGCTTCGCTATCGGCGGCAGCCTGGTGACTCGAGCCTTCTTGCGGGCGGAGGGACTGACGTCTCTTGCCGATGTCGGGTTGGGCTGGGACGCTCGTGGAAACCGCATGATGTGGAGCGGCTACGCGCTGGGATTTCTCGCCGCCGGGCTGCTGGCGGCAGGTCTGGTTGCGACCGGCTCGGTTCGCATCCACGTGTCCGACAGCGGGGCGCCTGCTCTGCGCGATCTGCTGTTCTGGATGGCGTTCTTCGTTGCCCAATCTTTCAGCGAAGAGATCATGACGCGCGGGTACCTGCTGCAACGGCTGGCGCGCGTTTTCAAAGGATGGGGCGCCATTGTTCTCACATCCGCGATCTTTGCCGCAGGGCACATGGCAAACGACGGCGCCACGGCGCTGAGCACACTCAATACTTTTCTCTCGGGCATCGGGCTGGGGCTTGCGCTCTGGCGCAGCGGCAGCCTCTGGCTCGCGGTCGGCGTTCATGCGGGGTGGAACACGATGCAGACTCTTTGCGGCGCGGTCTTGAGCGGTCACGCCGTGCGGATCAGCCGGTTCGAGATGGCGGCAGTGAAGCCGGACTTCTGGAGCGGCGGCGCCTACGGCCCGGAAGCAAGCGTGCTGGCGACTTTTCTTCTGCTGGCGGCGATTCCGGCGCTCTTCTTGATTCCCGAGAAGCGAGGCAGGCTGGCTGCGGCCACTGTGCGAGTCAGGAATTAGGAACGCGGGCCGGAAGCCTGCACTGGCTGCTCCACACTACGTTGCATCATGCTCGGTCACAGTATATGCTGTGAGCACTTATGCCTAAGAAAAAGGCGCCTGCGACGCTAAGCTTGCAGGCGTATGAAAGGATCCGGACGAAAATTCTGACGGGGGAATGTCCGGTCGGAAGTCCGCTTTCGCGAAGACGGCTGGCTGGAGAATTGGGGATGAGCCTGATTCCGGTGTCCGAGGCGTTACAGCGCCTGGAAACGGAAGATCTGGTGGAGTCGAAACCGCGCGCCGGAACCCGGGTGAAGATTCCGACGACGGACGACATTCGAGGGCGGTACCTGGTGCGCGAGGCGCTGGAATCGCAATCGGCACGGTTGTTTGCTCAGACGGCGACGCGGGAGCAGAAGCGGGAGTTGTGGAGACTGGCTGAGGAAGTCGACCGGCTGTCAGTCTCCATCGCGAGAACGCCGCCGGAGACCAAACAACGGGCGTCGTACGCCTTCGAGCAGGCGCATGTACGGCTGCACACGCACATTGCCGCATGCAGCGGCTTTCCCGCGCTGGTGCAGGCGATCGAGCGGAGCCGCGTGCTGGTGTTCAACTGGCTGTTCAACGTGGCGGCGGACCTCGATGCGCTGCCGGAGCGCTGGCATCGCGATCTGGCGCAGGCGCTCTCGAAAGGCGATGTGCGGGAGGCGGACGAGGCGATGCGGAAGCACGTGCGGTACCGGCTGGAGGCGATTCTCGAGCGCTTTGAGAGGATGAACGGCAACGGGCGCGATCGAGGGCGGTTCGCTCGCGGTCCGCAGCCTCGCCGGCGCAAGGGATAGGCGGGCGGGCTCCTCGAACTTCGGCTACAATGGCCACCTGCCGATGTTGCTGTCCTCTTCCGCTTATTTTTTCTTCTTAGTCGCCATCTTCTTCCTCTATTGGCCGGTGGCGCGGATGCGATCCTGCGCGCTGGCGGCGGTGTTGTTCGCGAATTACTTTTTTTACGCCAAATGGGACCTGTTCTATCTGTTTCTGATTCCAGCGGCCTCCACGTGTGACTTCGCCATCGGGCTGGGGCTGGCCGGATGCCGGAAACCGTGGATGCGGCGCGGGCTGGTCACCGGCAGCATCCTGCTGAATATCGGCCTGCTGGCGGCGCTCAAGTACATGCCCTTTTTTCTGGGAAACTACGCCGCCTGGACGGGGCGGCCCGCGCCGGGGTGGCAGTGGGTGTTTCCGCTGGGTCTGTCGTTCTATTGCTTCCAGTCGCTGACCTACACGATCGACGTGTACCGCCGGGATGCAGTGGCCACAAACAGCTATCTGGCCTACCTGGCGGCGGTGAGTTTTTTCCCGACCACGCTGGCGGGACCGATCACGCGAGTCTCGACGCTCGTGGATCAATTCGAGAAAAAAGACAAGGCCCTGAGCGCGGAGCAAGGCGGGCGGGCGGCGTTCCTGATCGGCCTCGGCCTGATCAAGAAACTGCTGATCGCGGATTACCTGGGCGCGAACCTGGTGAATCGCATCTTCGATTTCCCGAACCTGTATACCGGGATGGAGGCGCTGGCCGGCGTATACGCGTATGCCCTCCAGATCTACTACGACTTTTCCGGCTACACGGACATCGCGCTGGGGTCGGCGCTGTTGCTGGGAATCCGGCTGCCGGCGAACTTCAAGACACCGTACGCGGCCGAGAGTATTCCGGACTTCTGGCGGCGGTGGCACATCACGCTGTCGAACTGGCTGCGGGATTATCTGTACTTCTCGCTGCCGGGGCTGCGATCGAAGTTCAAGGGCTGGACCTATTTCAATCTGACGCTGACGATGGCGATCGGCGGGCTGTGGCATGGAGCAAGCTGGACATTCGTGGTCTGGGGATTGCTGCATGGAGCAGGGCTGGCGGCAACGCGGATGTGGCAGGCGCACCGCGGGAAACACGAGTCATCCCAGGCGTGGTGGGCGCGCGGGCTGCGTGTGTTCGCGACCGTGCAGTTTGTCTCGTTGGCATGGATTTTCTTCCGGGCGCCGAGCCTGGAGACTGCGTGGATGGTGATCCAGCGGATCGGGTCGCTGACATTTTCGCTGGCGAATGTTTCGGCGCCTCTGGTGGTGGTGGCGGCAGTTGCAGTGGCCGGGCACTATGCGCCTTCAGGCTGGTACAAACGGGCGGATGAGCTGTTCGTGCGCGCACCCGCCGTCATCCAGGCGGCGGCCATGGCGCTGCTGCTGCTGGGGATCCATTATGTGGCCGCGACCGGGGCGGCGCCGTTCATCTACACACAATTCTGAGCAGAGCCGTGCTGCCGCGAAAAACCACATTGACGATTGCCTCGTTGGCCGCGTTGCTGGCGCTGGCCGACTTTGTCCCCGTGCTGAAGGACTATAAGGTAATGGAGTGGCGGACGCTTCCGGCGCTGCTCGATTTCGCCGAGCGGCGGCGGGGTGCGGCGCCTGAAGCCGAGGAGCAACTGCGGCTGCGGCCGGAGACGGATCCGCTGCGGCAGGCTAAACATCCGATCGCGGATCCAGGCCGCGAGATGGACCGCTTTTACAGAGTGCTGCTCCGGCTGGAGGGGGGACAGCCCGAGGGAACCGCGCGCATCCTGCACTACGGCGATTCCCCGACCACCGCCGATATGATCACCAGTGATGTGAGGACGCTGTTGCAGCAGAGGTTCGGCGACGGGGGACCGGGCTTCTGTCTGATCGCGAAGCCGTGGGCCTGGTATGCCCGCAAGGGTGTCGACATCTGGGGTCATGGCTGGATCGTGGATCCGGCAAATGATCCTTCGATCCGGGATGGGCTGTACGGGGTGGGCGCGGTGAGCTTCCGGGGAACCGCGGGAGCATGGTCGCGGATCAGGATGCGGGAGAGGGGAGCGTCGCGGATGGAAGTCGCTTACCTGGAGCAGCCGGGTGGAGGACAGTTCCTCGTCGAGGCGGGAGGAGAAAGCCTCGGATTCGTGAACACGGAAGGGAATCGAACCAGGTCTGGCTTTGCGCGCTTCACGCTGCCCGCCGCGGAGCAGGAATTCACCATCCGGGCGATGGGAGGACCGGTGCGCCTGTTTGGGGTGGTGATGGAATGCGCCCGCCCGGGCGTCGTGTATCACAGCCTGGGGGTGAATGGAGCCTATGTTTCGATTTTGACGCGGCAGATGAATGAGAATCACTGGCGGGAGCAATTGCAGCACTATCGGCCGCACCTGGTCGTGGTGAATTATGGAACCAACGAGAGTGGCTGGCCTCCGTTTGTGGATACGTCTTCAGAGAAGGAGCTGCGGGAAGTAATCCGGCGCCTGCGGAAAGCATTGCCTGAAGCCTCCATCCTGGTGATGAGTCCCATGGACCGGGGACAGCGCATGACAGGCGGGGAGATCGGAACCGCGCCGGCGATTTCGCGGCTGGTGGCGATCCAGGAGCGGGTGGCGGGGGAGGCGGGGTGCGCGTTCTTCAACACGTTTGAGGCGATGGGAGGCGTCGGCTCGATGGGGCGATGGTATGAGGCGGAGCCGCGGCTGGTGGGGGCGGATTTGATCCACCCCATGCCCGCCGGCGCAAGAATTGTCGGCGGGTTGTTGTATCAGGCGCTGGTGGACGGCTATAACAAGTACAAGCTGCGGCTGCTGGAAAGCCAGAGGATGGTGGCAAGCAAATAACATGAGGTGGCCGGAAGCGGCAGTTCTCGCGAGCCTGCTGGCAGCGCCCACTTTGGGTGAGCCGAAACAGGACCTGGCCGGGCGCTTTCTCGAGCTGGCACGGCAGACGCCAGTGGAAAACATCGCTGCGCTGGTCCCGTTCTTCGAGCAGCTTTACCGCCATCAGCGGGGAGAGTCGGACGGCAGCCTGCACATCCTGCAATACGGCGATTCTCACACCGCGGCGGATGAGTGGACAGGCTTCCTGCGCGCGCTTTTCCAGAACAGGTTCGGAGACGGCGGCAGCGGATATGCTTATGCGGGGCGGCCGTGGAACGGCTACCGGCGGCTGGATCTGCGCAGCGGCGGAACAAAAGGGTGGTATTCCGACGGGCTGGTGGGACGGCAGGGAGACGGATGGTACGGACTGGGCGGCGTGAGCATTCGAACAACCAGGCCAGGGGAGTCCGTAACGCTCGAGGTGAGCTGCGACAAGCTCGAGCTGTACTACTTGCAGCAGCCGGGCGGGGGCGCCCTCGAGTTCTTCGACAACGGGGTACAGACGGGCCGGATTTCGACCAGCGGGGAGATGGGACCTGGGTACTGGAGCTATGAGGCGCCGGCAGGGTTTCACCGGTTCGAGCTGGAGACGGTTGACCGGCTGCCGGTACGCCTGTTCGGGTGGGTGGCTGAGCAGGGACGCGGCGTTACGTACGAGACGCTGGGGATCAACGGGGCTCAGGCGTCCATTGTGTTCCGATGGGAGGAGAAGCTGCTGGCCGAGCACGTCACCCGGCGGAGACCGGCGCTGATCGTGCTGGCGTACGGCACCAATGAAGCGGGCAGCGCCGAATGGAACAAGGAGAACTATCGCGATATGTTCGCGACGCTGATCCACCGGTTCCGGCAGATGGCGCCGGCAGCCTCGATTCTGGTGATCGGGCCGCCGGATCGCTATTACCGGGTGCGGAACCGTGGATGGCGCCTGCTGGCAGGCCTGGACCGGATTGTCGAGGCACAACGGGAGGCAGCCCTGGGAACAGGGTGCGCGTTCTGGGACCTGCGAGCGAAAATGGGTGGGAAGGGATCGATGAAGCAATGGGTCTCCTCCGGTCTGGCGCAGAGGGACCACGCGCATTTCACGGCCGAAGGCTACCGCATCCTGGGAGGGGCGGTTTTTCAGGACCTGATGGAGCATTACGGCACGTTCCTGAAAGTGCGCCAGGAGTTGATCGGACAGAATCGGAATGGACAAACGAGCGAAAATCCTTGAGATCATCGAAAGCGTTTCAAAGAAAAAAATCCGGCCGGGGCCGGATGAGTCCTTGTTTGATTCAGGAATGCTGGATTCCTTCGCGTTGCCTGATATGGTGACCGGGCTGGAAGAAGCCTTTGGAATCCGGATTCCCGACGCGGATCTGAACCCGCGCAAGTTCGATTCGGTGCAACGGATCGAGCAGTACCTGGAAAGCCGGCTCTAGCAGTGTCTTATCTGGCGGGATTTGGCGCGGCGCTGCCGGAGCGTGTTGTTACAAACGAAGAGCTGGCGGGCCAAATCGGCAAGACCGCGGAGTGGATCCGGAACATGTCCGGGATTGAAGAGCGCCGGTGGGCGGGCCCGGAAACCAGCGTGGCGGATTTGGCGGTCGCGGCCGGGCAGGACTGCCTGAGGCGGGCGGCGGCGCCGACATCTGAAATCAGGTTGCTGCTGGTGGCATCGGGCAGCGGGGAACGGCGATTCCCGGGGCCGGCCAGCGAGGTGGCGGCACGGATGGGCTTGGGTGAGACGCCGGCGTTGGATGTGCCGATTGCCAGTGCGGGAAGCCTGTTTGCGATGGTGCTGGCAAACGATCTGGCGCCCAAGTGGGGACCGGCGCTGGTGATTGGAGCCGAGATCATGTCGCGGGTGGTGGCCTCAGGGCCAGTCGAGCCCGGAGTCGCGATGTTGTTCGGTGACGGGGCAGGCGCCTGCCTGGTCCATCCGGAACACGGCAAAGCGAAGCTGATCGGATCGAAGCTTGCCAGCGATGGGACGTTTTGTGGAGACCTGAAGCTGGAGGCCGACGCCGGCCTTACCATGAACGGCCGCACTGTGATCCTGCAAGCTGCGAGGAAGATCCCGAGGGTAATCCGGCAAGTGCTGGCGACCGCGGGCGTCCGGGCCGGTGACGTTGAGGTGTATCTGATGCACCAGGCGAACCAGAACCTGATGGACCGGGTTGCGGATGCCCTGAATGTGGATCGAGGCCGGTTTTTCAGCAACATAGTACGGTACGGGAACACCTCGGCAGCGTCCATGCTGATTGCAGCGGCCCAATGGGAATTGGCGGAGGGCTTCCGCCCGGGCGGAATGGTGTGCCTGGCGGGGTTTGGGGCCGGATTTCATTGGGGAGCAGCCCTGGCGGAAGGGGTCTAAGTCCCAGTGGGGATTGACGATAGGTTCTAGGAGTAGGGGGGGTGCAGGCGTTTTTCCAAAGAGCCATTTAAATCATTGCCGGGCCCGTGAATCGTGATATACTTCTTCTAGCCGAAAGCGCCCGTAGTGTATTAGTGCAATGTGGGCGACACGGCAGAGAGCACGAACGAGCCGGAGGGACGATTTCGATGTTCAATAGGAAAAGGGCCGCCGGCGGCGCAAGACTGCTGCTGGCTCTTCTTCTCCTGAGCGCCACGGCGTTTGCAGGCACGGTCGGCGTGACACCGGTACCAGACGCCAGCGTTTGGTCGAGCAGCAATAATTTCAGTACATTCTATGCATCCACAACCGTAGGGCCGCAATCCTTCCTTACCGATTCCACACAGGGGCTCATGGTGCAGAATGTGGGCGCCAGGCCAACTCCCCTTCCAGGCGGCCCCGTCAACTTCTATACGCTTGGGGGATCCAGCGGCGTTTACGTACAACCAATCCAGTTGGCGGGCGTGAACCTTAGCTCGGAATTGTCATTCGAGACAGTGCAGCTAAGAACCGTGTTCGTCGTTTCCAGTCCGGACTATGGATACACCAACTTCACGGACAACCGCTCCTATTGGGTGGGCCTCGATCCATATCTGGCTGCTGTAGCGGACACCCCGGAACCCTCGACCTTGGCTTTGATAGGCCTTGGCCTGGTGGGCATTGCGGTCGGGATGGGACGCCGGCGAGAAGAGTAGACAGCCGAGCCCTTCTCACTGCGCATACCCGGGAACCACCTCCGGCTTCGTCCCGCTTGAGGCCGGTCGCAAGCATCAAAAAAAACGTCCGGCCGGCGAGTAGCGCGCCCTCCGCCCGCGCGGCAGACCGCACTCTCCGCACTCTTAGGGCACAATTCGACAGCGCCCAAAGGGCCCAATAGGGCCCAATTCGACATGTTGAACGCGTGCTGGAGTCGTGGTATGCTCGATGGGACTAATTTCTGGGAAACCGAAAATCCGCGAACTTAATAACTAGGCAGGACTCTACCATCAGACATCCTGATCTGGGTGGGAGTTTTCTTTAGAAACCGGAAAGTGGAATGAGCCTGGAGGGGCGAGGGTTGGCGAAGAGGTCGTGGGCGAGCAACACTGAAGACTCACCATGGC
>JACQDF010000009.1 GCA_016201205.1 Acidobacteriota bacterium | reverse complement strand
CGAATTGCGAAGAGACGACGCTTGAAAGAATCCTGCTGCCGTCTTCCACGACGGCGGCGGCGGTTTCATCGCAGGAGGTTTCGATGCCGAGAATTCGCAAGCTGCTATTATCCGGCCCGCTGATGCGCCGAAGCAATCTGATTCATTGGGCCGCAAATGCTAAGCTGGAATGCAGGCGATCTCCGCTGGCATGACCACCGAAGCACGATTCGAACGTATTGAAGGTTCGCTGGACCGGTTGACGGCACTGGCTGTTCAAACAGCCGAGCGCCAGAGCGAGAACGAACTGCGCCTCAACGCCTTTATCACTGCGATTCACGAATGGCAGGACGCCGTTGTTTATGATCACAAACAACTGCTCACCGCCCAGGTGATCATGGCTGAAAAGATCGATAAGTTCGCTGAGAAAATGGCGGAAGTCGCAGTAGCGCAGACGGAACTCGCAGCAGCGCAGACGGAACTCGCAGCAGCGCAGACGGAACTCGCAGCAGCGCAGAAGCACACGGATAAGAGCCTCGGCGTTTTGATCCAGATTGTGGATGAAATCATCCGCGGCCGCCCTCGAGGCTGAAGCCTGCCTGTCTTCGTCAGGATGTAACGGCACGTGCACGTCCGCGAGTTCCATTACGAGCTGCCGGAAGACCGGATCGCGCAAGAGCCGCTCGAGGATCGCTCGGCCTCGCGCATGCTGGTCGTCTATCGAGCGGAACAACGCTGGGAGGACCGCTGGTTCCGGGAGTTTCCACAATTCCTCGGTCCCGGCGATTGCCTGGTGCTGAACGACTCGAAAGTGATCCCGGCGCGGCTCTTTGGGCATCGCCACGGGGTACGCGCGCTCCCCATCGGCAAGAAGAACCCCACGCGCCGGCAGCATCTGACGGGCACGGTGGAAGTGCTGCTGGTGCGCCCTCTCAGTGAAGATCACCTGACGTGGCTGGCGCTGGCGCGGCCCGGCCGCAAGCTGCACCTCGGAGAGCGCATCCGTTTTTCGGAAAAGCTCGAAGCGGAGATCATCGCACGCGGCGAATACGGCGAGCGTACGCTGCGCTTCCGGACGGACGGCGATTTCCATGAAGCGCTCGACGAAGCCGGACACGTGCCGCTGCCGCCTTATATTCACCGTCCCGACACGCCATCGGACCGCAGCCGGTATCAGACCATCTTCGCTGAGAACGCCGGCTCGGTGGCGGCTCCGACGGCGGGGCTGCACTTCACCTCCCAGATCCTCGAAGCGTGCCGCCAGCGGGGAGCGGACATCGCTCGAATCACACTGCACGTCGGGCTGGGCACCTTCCAGCCGCTGCACACGGAGCGGGTGGAGGAGGCGAAGCTGCACGCGGAATATTACCGCATCAGTCCGGAGCCGGCCGTGCGGGTTCAACAGGCGCAACGCGTGGTTGCCGTGGGCACCACCAGCGTCCGCGCGATTGAGACGGCGGCGGCCGGCGATTGGCGGCATCTCTCCGGCGACACTGACTTGTTCATCCATCCGGGCTTCCGATTTCAGCGTGTGGATGCCATGCTGACCAACTTCCATCTGCCCGAATCGAGCCTGCTGATTCTGGTGTGCGCCTTCGGCGGCAAGGAGTCGTGTGGATGCAATGCTGACCAACTTCCATCTGCCCGAATCGAGCCTGCTGATTCTGGTGTGCGCCTTCGGCGGCAAGGAGTTGATCCTCAGCGCGTACCGTCATGCGGCGGCGGCCGGCTACCGCTTTTATTCATACGGCGACGCGATGCTGATCGTGTAGGCTGAAGGTATGGCCTTCCCGATTCAGCGAATGCGCCGCCTGCGCACGACGGCGGAATTGCGCGGCCTTGTGCGGGAGACGCACCTCGAACCAGGCGATTGCATTCTGCCGCTGTTCATCTGCTCCGGCGAGGAGGTGAAGCGCGAGATCAGCTCGATGCCCGGCAATTACCAGATGTCGATCGACATCGCCGTCCGTGAATGCGAATCCATCCGCGGTTTGGGCATCGGCGGAATCATTCTCTTCGGCATCCCGCCGGAGAAAGACGAAGAGGCTTCTGGCGCCTATGCTGACGACGGCATCGTGCAACAGGCCATCCGGGCGATCAAGCGGGCGGAGCCGCGCCTGATCGTCATCACCGACGTCTGCAACTGCGAATATACCAGCCACGGGCATTGCGGCAAAGTCGTGGACGGCGACGTGGACAACGACATAACGCTCGAGTGGCTCACCAGGAGCGCGGTGTCGCATGCGCACGCGGGCGCAGACATTGTCGCGCCCAGCGACATGATGGACGGCCGGGTGGCGGCGATTCGCCGCGGGCTGGACGCGGCCGGCTTCGTCAAGACTCCCATCCTGAGCTACGCCGCCAAGTACGCGTCGTGCTTTTACGGCCCGTTCCGCGAAGCGGCTGAATCCACGCCGCAGTTTGGCGACCGGCGCAGCTACCAGATGGATTCGGCTAACGCGCGAGAAGCGATGCGCGAGATTGCGCTCGATCTCGAGGAAGGCGCGGACATGATCATGGTGAAGCCGGCGATGCCATATCTCGACATCATTCGCATGGCGCGCGAGCGCTTTGATACGCCGCTGGCGGCGTATCAGGTGAGCGGCGAGTTCAGCATGATTACGGCGGCGGCGCGCAACGGCTGGCTCGATCTGGACCGGGCCATTGTCGAGTCGCTGACGGCCATCCGGCGGGCGGGTGCGGATTTCGTGCTGACGTATTTCGCCAGGGACGTGGCGCGGCTGCTGGGGTAGGACGGCGCGGGCGGCGCCTTGTCATCGCTGCAAGTTTCGAGATTGTTTCGTTGTTCCCAACGCGTGGACAAAGGCTCCCACGCCCAGCGCTTCGCCGATCGAGAATAGCGGCCATCGAAACGGACGCGGCAGATTGCCCGCCATGACATGTTGAGAATCCCACAGGAACGACAGCAGAATGAGGACGCCTCCGAGGATGAGCCCCGCCCAATGCCATCGTCGCAGGCTCACCGCCTGCCGCAAGGCCGCCAGGCCGCACGCAACGAGGGCTAGGGAAACAAGCACCGGCGCCAGCACGGGGGCCACCCATGGCACGGGAATCAGAAACAGCAGATCCCAGGTCAGCAGAGATTCCGGCCAGCCGGTCCAAAGCCTGAGGAACCCATAAAAACAGAGGTCCCAGATTCCAAAAATGACAGCGAGGGACGGCAGCCACAGCTCCCGGTCACCGGCAACAAGCAGCGCAGCGGCCGCCAGCATGACCAGGGTTGCTGCTTCGCGAACCAGTTCCACGTTGAGCAGCCGGGCCGCATCCGGAGCCGCCGCTCGCAGCCGGTCTCGCTCGATCAGTGGAAAAACGTCGCCTGCCGGCCGGCCGGGGATGAGCTGCTGCCGGAGAGGCTCATAGATCGCCCGGAGGTAGACCACGACGGCCGCCTCTATATAGGCGAAGGAAACGCTGAATAGGAACAGCCCGGCCAGCGTCCGCCGCATTCTACTGCTTCACCGTCGGATACTGAATCCCAAGCTGCTCCAGGTAGGTTTTGTACCTGGACGGATCATAGTAATACTTGCGAAGCTGCGGGGCGAATTTCTCCATCTTTTCCCTGTTCAGATCGATGGCCGGCTGATCGGCCTCGCCGATGAGCGGCTTGTATCTCACGTCTTTGGTCTGCACCTCGCGGAAGTACTTCCATGCCTCTTCGGTAAGCTCCGGCTTCAGCAGAAAATCGAGCGCTGTCATCACCTGCACTTTGGCTCCCGCGGTCGAGCCTTTATGCGCAATCGGCGTCGCCATGGCGACTGCATTGGCCCAATGGTGCCCCGGCAAATGCGGGATATTCGCCGGGTAGCGCATGTACACCATGGGCAGGTTCCAGGAGATATCGCCTACGTCATCCGATCCGCCGCCGCGTGGCTCCTTGGGCGGGGCGAACGGTTCGACTTTATGCTTCAGGCCTTCCTGCTTTTGCGCGAGCTCCTTTTGCAGCGCCTTGGCCAGCGTCTGATCGGCGTCGGTCCACTCCGGCATCCCGACCGTCTCGATGTTCTTGTGCTGCGTCTCGGCGATCACTTTGTTGAAGTGATTCGGCCAGGCGGATCCCACCATGCGCCAGGAGACCGACGTGTTCGTCATCGTCCCCGCGGCCTTGGCGATGGTGTTGGCTGCTTCGAACATTTCCTTAATGCGGTCGAAGTCCAATTCGCGGAAGTAATACCAGACAGTGGCTTCCTCCGGCACCACATTCGGCTGGTCGCCGCCGTTGGTGATCACGTAGTGGGATCGCTGCTCGGGGCGCATATGCTCGCGGCGCATGTTCCAGGCAGCATTCATCAGCTCGACGGCGTCGAGAGCGCTGCGCCCGCGCCAGGGCGCCCCGGCTGCATGCGCAGCCGCCCCTTTGAACGTGTACATCACGGAGACCAGACCGCTGTTGGTCGCCGGCTGGCCGTAGGATGTCCCAAACTCGTTGCCGACGTGCACACCGAGCATGATGTCCACGTCCTTGAACAACCCCGCACGCACCATGAACGCTTTGGTCGCCACCAGTTCTTCGGCCACTCCGGGAAAGACCTTGAGCGTCCCCTTGATGCCGTGCTTTTCCATCATCTGCTTCAGCACGAGCGCCGCCGTCACGTTGACGGCCATGCCCGAATTGTGCCCCTCGCCGTGCCCGGGGCCGCCCTCGACGAGCGGATCGTGATAGGCCACACCCGGCTTCTGCGACGCGCGCGGAATGCAGTCGATATCGGTGATGAAGCCGATCACCGGCTTGCCCGCGCCCCAGGCCGCCACCCATGCCGTCGGCATGCCGGCGACGCCGCGCTCGACGCGAAAGCCGTTCTTTTCCAGAATCCCGGTGAGGTAGCGCGATGTTTCATACTCCTGGAACCCCAGCTCGGCGAAGCTGAAGATCCGGTCCACCATCTGCTGAGTGAACACGCGCCGCTGGTCGACTTCCGCGATGCCTTCTTTCTTGAGATCCTCGAGTGGCGGCGTTTGCGCCCACCCGGGAAGGACGCAGGCCAGCAGTGCAACTACCTTGGGAGACATAGGTATCGGGTATTGTACTGACCGGCGTCCACTCCAGACAAGCCACGGCCGGCCAGTCTGATATCATCAAGAGCAAACGGGCCGCGGGACGCCGTCGCGACCGGGCCGTAGCGCCTGTCATTAAATAACCTTTCCAACCGCTTCCTCACGGTCGCGGCTCAGAAGCCCTTACTGAGCCGCGCGCGTTAGCAAGCGGGCCGCGGGACGCCCGCGCGACCGGGCCGTAGTAGATATTCTCGAACGAGCATTGGATGAAGAAACGAATCAGCAGGAAAAAGAGGCTCGAGGCTCTGAAGAAAGAGAGTGACCTCGCGCTGCGCGATCAGATCCGCCGCCTGCTCGCCTTGCCGATGGATCGCCGCACTAATTTTCTGCGCAAGAGGATCTCCTACCGCATCTCCTGCCTGTAACCAGGCGATCATGGAGCGCCGATGATATACTCTTAGGAACCATCTCTGGAGGAGCGGTATTGGTGTATCGCGTTCTCATCATTCTGAGCACTGTCGTGCCGGCTGTCTTCGGCGGCGACTCGACGGCCGCTGAGGGTTACACGCCGGCTGAGCGCCGCCATTGGGCCTTCCAGCCTCGAGGCACTCCGGCTGTTCCTTCGATGGCCGGCGTCACCAACCCCATCGACGCTTTCCTGCTGGTCCGCCTCCAGAAAGAAGGGCTTCGATTTGCTGCTGCCGCAAACCGCGAAACGATGATCCGCCGTGTGTACTTCGATCTGGCCGGCATTCCTCCCTCGCCTGCCCAGATCGACGCCTTCATAAACGACAAATCGCCCAAAGCCTGGGAGAACCTCATCGACCGCCTGCTGGCGAGCCCGCACTATGGCGAGCGCTGGGCCCAACACTGGCTCGACGTGGTCCGCTTCGCCGAATCCGACGGCTTCGAGTACGACACCCACCGCCCCGACGCCTGGCGTTACCGTGATTACGTCATCCGCTCGATCCAGCAGGACAAGCCCTTCGACCGCTTCCTGCTGGAGCAGCTCGCCGGCGATGAGGTCGAGCCCGACGACTCCGAGGCGCGCATCGCCAGCGGGCTCCAGCGCCTGGGCCCGCTACGCAAGAACGCGGGCAACCAGGAAGTTGCCAGCAGCCGCAATGAAGTGCTCACCGAAATGACTAACGTCGTTGGCTCCGCTCTGCTGGGAGTGACGCTCGGCTGCGCCCGCTGCCACGATCACAAGTTCGACCCCATCCGGCAGAAGGACTATTACCGCATGCAGGCCTATTTTGCGGCGGTGCATGAAAAAGACATTCCGATTGCCTCGGCGGAAGAGCAGGCGCGCTGGAAGACCCAAAAAGAAGCGATTGAAAAGGAAATCGCCGAATTGAAGAAACAGATGCGCGGTCTGAGGGGGGAAGACCGGCAGCGAATGGCTCAGAAACTGAAGGACGCGGAAGAAAAGGCGCCTGAGCCGCTGCCCGCCATCTTTTCGATTTCAAACGACACGGCAAAGGCAACGCCGGTCCACATGCTCTCGCGAGGCGATTACCGGAACAAAGGCGACCGTGTCGGGCCCCGCCCGCTCGGGGTGCTGTTGGCCGATGGCGCTCCCGAGCTCCCACCGGAGGCGCCGAATGCGCGTACGCAGCTTGCGCAGTGGGCCGGCAGCCCGGAGAATCCGCTGACGGCGCGCGTCTTTGTCAACCGCGTCTGGCACTATCGCTTCGGCCGCGGGATCGTGGCTACGCCCAATGACTTCGGGCGCATGGGCGCACGGCCTTCGCACCCCGAGCTGCTGGACTGGCTGGCCAATGAATTCGTGAAGAACGGCTGGCGGGTGAAGCCGCTGCACAAGATGATCCTGATGAGCCGCGCGTATCAGCAGTCCTCGCAGTCTCCGCTCGAAAAAACTGCCCGCGACAAGGACCCCGATAACGTGCTGCTGTGGCGCTTCCCGGTGCGCCGCCTGGATGCGGAGCAGATCCGCGACGCGATGCTCAGCGTAGCCGGGCGTCTCAACACCAGGACAGGCGGGCCGAGCATCATCGTGCCCGTCGACCAGGAGCTGGTGAACCTGCTCTACAAGCCGTCCCAGTGGGCGGTGACGAAAGATGTTTCCGAGCACGACCGGCGCAGCATCTATCTGCTCCATAAACGCAACCTGCGCCTGCCGGTGATGGAGGTCTTCGACGCCCCCGACATGCAGATCAGTTGCGCGCGGCGTGAATCCTCGACGCACGCGCCACAGGCGCTCGAGCTGCTGAATGGCGCATTCCCCAACGATATGGCCAAGTCGCTTGCAGCGCGGCTGGACAAAGCAGCTCCCGACGCCTCGAGGCAAATCGACCTGTGATACCGGCTGGCGGCCGGCCGGCTGCCGAATGCCAAAGAAAAAGCAGCCGCTCTGAAGTTTCTGAAGTCGCAACCGCTAAGCGAGTTCGCTCTCGCCCTGCTGAATCTGAACGCATTCCTCTACATCCACTGACCATGCCTGAGCACATTCGCTTCACACGCAACCGCCGGGAGTTCCTGAGCGATGCCTTTTGCGGTTTCGGCTCGCTGGCGTTCGCTTCGATGCTGTTCGAGGAGAAGCTGCGCGCGGCAGGCAACAATCCGCTGGCGCCCAAGCCGCCGCAGGCGGCGGCTAAAGCCAAAGCCGTCATTTTTGTCTTCATGGCGGGCGGCCCAAGCCACATCGAAACTTTCGATCCCAAGCCGCTGCTCAACAAGCTTCACGGCGAAAAGCGTCCCAAAGAATTCGGTGAAGCAAAGTACCAGTTCGTCACCGCTGATGCGCGCCTGCTTGGCTCGAAACGCACATTCCGGAGGTATGGCGAGAGCGGCATCGAAGTCTCCGATCTGCTTCCGAATACCGCGGACTGCATCGACGACATCGCTGTCGTCCGCTCCTGCCACGGAGACATGGTGGTGCATTCCGCGGCGCAATATCAGTTGATGACGGGCCGCATCATTCCGGGCTTTCCCAACATGGGGTCCTGGATCATTTACGGGTTGGGCTCCCAGAGCGATTCGCTGCCCGCATATGCCGTCATCCCCGATCCGAAGGGTGCGCTCGAAGCCGGCCAGCCGATGTACATGCATGGCTTTCTGCCGGCTGTGTACCAGCCGGCGATGCTGCGCCCGGGCCTGAAGCCGATTCTCAATCTCGATCTGCCGAAAAACGTGACCGCGGACCGGCGCCGCACGACAGTGGATCTGATTCGCGAGCTGAACCAGGCCGGTCCCAACGCCGAGCCCGAAGAATTCGCCGCCCGCATGAACGCCTACGATCTCGCCTTCAAGATGCAGACAGAGGCGCCGGAGGTTTTCGATGTCTCCAGGGAGTCGCCCGAAACGCTGGCGATGTACGGCGTCGGCAAGCAGCCCACGGATGATTATGGCCGCCGCTGCCTGCTGGCGCGCCGGATGGTGGAAAAAGGCGTCCGCTTCGTCTGCGTGGTGTCCGGCGGCGGCCCCGGCAATCTGCAATGGGATGCCCACGATGACATCGAGGAGAATCACCTGCGGATGGCCGCGCAGACCGATCAGCCGGTGGCCGCGCTGCTCAAGGACTTGAAGCGCCGCGGCATGCTCGATTCCACGCTGGTGTTGTGGGGCGGCGAATTCGGCCGGTCGCCGGAAGCGCAAGGCGGCAAAGGCCGAGATCATCACAACGTCGGCTTCACCATGTGGCTGGCCGGCGGCGGGATCAAAGGCGGCCAGGTGGTGGGCGCCACTGACGCGATCGGTCTTCGCGCAGTCGAGAATCCGGTTCACTTCCGCGACATCCACACCACGATCCTGCACCAGCTTGGGCTCAACCAGCATGCGCTGAGTTACATGCACCAGGGACGTCGGGAGCGGCTCACCGAAATCGAAGGGAACGTGATCAAACAAATTGTGTAGCCCGTCGCTCCCTGACGGTCGCGGCTCAGAATCAGAAACAGCGCGCCAGTTGGCCAGCGCGGTGGCGAAGACGAAGTCGTCGTGGGTGGAGTGACGCCAGGGAGCGATCGTTTCGTCGCCGGTGTCTTT
>JACQDF010000295.1 GCA_016201205.1 Acidobacteriota bacterium | reverse complement strand
GCAATCTTTGCGGCCGAGCAGCTCGAGCAGCGTCGGAATCGTGTCGATGTGGCTCACCGGCTGCGCCACCCGCATCGGCTTCTGGTTGCGGAACGGCACGCGCAGCAGATACGGCACCCGCACCGCCTCTTCGTACATCACTTGCTTGGTGAGCAGCCCATGCGAGCCCATCATCTCGCCGTGGTCGGAGGTATACACGAGGATCGTGTTCCCGGCCTGCCCCGATGCCTCGAGCGCCCACAGAATCTTGCCCAGCGCCTGATCCACCAGCGAGCACAGCCCGGCGTAATTCCGTGCCGCCCGCTGCCAGCCTGATGGCGTGCGCATGTCGAACCCCTCGGTCCGCGGGCTGTGGAACTGCTGGCGCCGCTTCTCGTACCACGCCGGGTCGCCCCCTTCGGGAATTCTTTCGAAGTTCTCCGGCAGCCGGGCTTCTTCTTCGCTGTGCAGATCGTTCCAGGCGCTGGAAAACGGCGTGTGCGGCTCCAGGAAATTGACATAGAGCATCCACGGCTCCGCGCGATGATCGAGCAGAAATCGCGACGCCTCCCTGGCCAGAAACGAAGGCTTCGAGTGCTCCACCGGCAGCGAGGTCGCGAACCGGCGACTGAACACCTGCGGCGTGTCCGGCTTGTAACCCTGCGAGATCAGGAAGTGATGATATGCGCTCCGCGCATTCTTGTCCCGGCTTTCTGAATAGTACTGCTGGTAAATCCCATCTTCGATCGCCGCCCATTCCTGAAAGCCCCGCTGCGTAAAAACCTCGTCGCCCAGGTGCCACTTGCCGAAGTACCCCGTGCGGTAGCTGGAATCCTGCAAGAGCTCAGGAAGTGTCTCGACCCGGCTGGTCAGCCGGATGTTGTTTCGCACACAGCCGTTGGTGTGGGGCCAGTAGCCGGTCATGATGCTCGACCGGCTTGGCGTGCATACCGGCTGCGTGATGTAGCATCGCTCGAATACTACGCTATCGGAAGCCAGCCGGTTCATCACCGGAACCCGATATCGCGGATTCCCGTAGGCGGCCATCGTATCGGCGCGTTGCTGATCGGTCCACAAGAACAGCAGATTCGGCTTGTCGCCTGGCTTACGATTGGCGTGCAGAATCGCAGGGCTGGCGCAAGCGCCGGCCATCAGGTGAATAGAGGAGCGGCGGGTAAGCATCTCGGCTTATTGTAACCGACGGGGAAAGCCCCGATTAAGCGATTGACCCTAAAGAAAATAGCCCGTCGGTCGATCATTTGCTAGACCACCGTAAATCCGGTACCGGGAGGATGCACAGGTATGCTCCGCATAGTCCTTCACTGCTCTCCGCCGCGGGCGAGGCCCGTGTTGGCTGGATGCTTCCTGCTGGCCCTGCTGACGCCGCTTTCCCTGGCGCAACAGCGGTACAAGATGATCTACCAGACAGGCACGATGGAAGGCGAGCTGCTCGAGCTGATCGAGCACCAGATCGACACCAATCGCAAAATCGAGCAGATGGAGCGGTTCCTGCAACGCTATCCAACTCATCCGGCGGTCAGCCATCTGATCGAGTGGCTTCAGATGGTTCATCTGCGCGCCGGCCTGTACGACCGGTCGATCGAATACGGAGAAAGACTCCTCGCCAGGCATCCTGACGACTACGACACCGCCCTGCGCTGCCAGCGCGCCGCCGAACAAAAGCAAGACCAGGCGCTGATTCACAAGTGGAATGAGCGGGTGCTTGCGCTGTCCGAGAAACTCGTGAAGAGCTCCCAGCCAAAGGATCTGGATGGGCAAACCTGGAAGCAGAGCCTGGAGATCGCCCAGGCAGTCCTGGCGCAGCGGGAATATGAAGAGTTCACCATGGCTGCCGAAGCTGCCAGCCCTCGCGCACAGGTTCATCTTTTTGAGGAGTTCCTGCGCAAGCATCCCAATTCCGGCTACACTCCCCAAGTCTGGCCGTACCTGATGAATGCGAACCACAGCCTCGGCGACAGCGCCAAAGCGCTGGCGGCGGCCGATCATATCCTGGAGAAGGATCCCAACGAGCTGGACGCGCTGCTGTTCAGCTCCCAGATTCTGCTGGAACGCAAGTCCAACTTTTCAAAGATTATTGCCAACGCAACCAGGGTGCTTGAGATTGTCCCTGCGCGACGCAAGCCGGAAACACTCAGCGAAAAGGAATGGGAGAAACGCAAAGCCTACTACCTGGGCTCCGCATATCTCTTGCTGGGGAACGCGCACGTCAATCAAAACAGCTACGCCAGCGCGGACAAGAATCTGCGCGCCAGCCTGCAATACCTTCGCGGCTCGGACCAGACCGAGGCGGCCATCCTGTTCTATCTGGGCTGGGCAAACTACCACATGGAAAACTACCGGGAGGCAGCCGGGTTCTTCCGCCAGTGCATGGCGATGGCCGGCCCGTTTCGGGAGCAGGCTGTGCGCAACCTCACGGTGATGCGCACGGAACGCCGCTCTATCGAGTAGCAGCCCAGAGGGCTGCTCGCAGGCCTGGGCTTCACGGATTCGGAGGCGCGGCTGGTGATTTCGCCACCCTGTGGATGGCGTTCACCAGCCTGCGGTACGGCAGCGACGCGGGTTTCCGGACCCCGACCCACTCCCCTTCGCGCCAGCTCGAATAGAACCACCCGGCCAGCAGCGAAAGATGCTCCTCGCGCTCCCGCAAGGTCAGTTTCCCGCCTGGCGGCAACGACTCGACGGTCTCTTTAAGACGCCGGTCCATGGAGACTGGCTTTCCCGCTTCCACTCGCAGGGAGAAGGTTATGCCCGGCCGCCACGAGCCTTCGAGAAAGAACCATAGCTCGACCGATTCGGGCTCGGTGGAAGGCGTCACTGCAATGCCGCTCAGCGTCTGGGCATCCGCTGCCAGGTCCCCTCGGGCCTGGAGAATGGAAGCGGCTTTCTCCATGCGCTTATGCAGCCTGGACGCCTCTTCGAATTCCATCTCCTCGCTCAGGCGTTCTCGCGCCGCGCGCATCGATTCCAGCAGGGATTCGCCGCCAGAGCGCAGAAAGGAGGCCACCCGAGCGGCTTCACTGGCGTATTCTTCCGCCGTCACCACCTGCTGGCAAGGCCGCAGGCACTTGTTCATCTCGCCGTACACGCAGCCAGGGTGCTGCGGCGAGGGATCGAGATCCTCCTGGCAGCGCCGGATCTGGAAGAAATCGAGGAATCCCGCTTCGAATGCTTCGGCATCGACGCGCGTGCGGAAAGGACCGTAATGAATCGACTCGGCGCCGGAGAGCCGCACCGTCACCTGCGTCCGCGGAAAAGGATTCGAGAGGATCAGCTTCACAAACGCCGGCTGCCGCAGCCGGAGCACCCGGGGGTAGTCGGGAAAATGCTCCCGGGCGAGCTGATACATCAGGAGGCTCGCTTCGAGTCTGGAAGCAAAACGCCAGTACTCGACACGGCGTGCGATCGAGCGGAGATGCAGAAGCCGCGATGGCCGGCTACGCTCGCCAAGCAATCGCTCGAGCCTGCGCCGCAGCAGTATGGTTCTCCCCAAATATGGCGCGCCCTCCGGCGGCCAGATCAGAAACACCGCCGGCTCGTTGGCGCAGGCGGCGATTGCCTGGTCCAGTTGCAAGGCATCTCCCTGGAAAGCAACCGGCTGCTTGGCGGCGAGCGCTGTGCTCATGGGCTGAACAAGGCGTCGAATCTTTCCGCGTTGAGCGCCGGGTTTTGCGCGATTTGCAGGTTCTGGCGTACGTGCTCCTGCTTGCTCATGCCCACCAGAGCCACGCTGATCCCCGGCGCCGAGCGCGCGAATTGGATCGCACGGCCGGCATCGGCCGCCAGCCGCGATTGCAGGATCGACGCGCTGGCGATCACCGTAATCCCCATCTCGCCGGCCGCCTCGAGCACACTCATGCGGCGCTCCCCGAGCCGCTCGCCGCGCTGGCCGTAGGCTTCGGTCATCGTGAGATTGAACGGCAGTTGGATGAACCGGAACCGGTGCCGCTCCCCTGCAATCGAGCGGGCTATCCCGGCCAGGCGCACAAGAGACAAGCCTTCCGGCGAGCCGTTCTGGCGAAAGCCGTCCCAGGTCGCGGCGCCGTAATAGAGAATCTTGCCCGCCACCGCCAGCCGTTCGCAAGCTTCGAAGGCAGCGGTGACGCGTTGACAGAACGCCTCCGGACCGACGCAGGGGATCTGCGTCTCCGGGTTGTGCAGATAGAAGACGTCGATGGCGTTCACACCGAGATTGGCGAGGCTTCGCGCAAGCTGGTCCTCGAGAAACGCCGGCGCCATCGAGTGAATGCCGGCGACGACGTCAGACTTCCCTAACACGCCGGCGGGGATGGCATCCGGAACCAGGTAGCCGGCTTTGGTGCATAGGATCACCTCCTCGCGGAGCGCGCCCTCGAGCGCCTTCCCGATCGCCCGCTCGGACCGCTGATGCCGGTAGTTGAGCGACGTGTCGATGAAGTTGATGCCGCCTTCCACCGCCGCGGCCACCGACTGCCTGTATCCGGTGTCCGTGGCGTCGTCCATCGCGCCGAGATACGTGCCGATGCCAAGGCTGGACAGAGTCAGATCCCGGACCTGGCGGAAAAATCCGTTGCTCAGGTGAGCGGGAAACCGGGAAGCGAAGCGAGCGGTGCCTTCCGGCGTGGCGAAGCCCCGATGCATTCCCCCGATTGTAGCGGACAGTTCATGTCTCCACCGCTGTTTCCTCCAGAAGAGCCAAGAAGAGCCAAAAGAAGAGCCAGAAGAGCCTTGACATCCCAGGCCGGGGATGTTGTAATCGCCGCATCGAACGATCAGGCAGGTGTCCGTGAAACGCTTCCTTCCCGCATTGATCTTGAGCGCCGGCTTTGCGCTCTCGCAATCCAATGTTGCCAGCCTCACCGGGATCATCACCGATGCCACCGGCGCCGTTGTCCCCAACGTCGGCATCACGCTGACCAACCGTGGCACGGGCATCGTTCTGCACACGCGCAGCAACGAGAACGGTGTCTATGTCGCGCCGTCGCTCGTTGCCGGCGCGTACCAGGTCGAGTTCGAGGCCAAGGGCTTCAAGAAGAATCAGGTGAAGACGCTCAAGCTGGAGACTGCGCAAAAGGCGCGCCTTGATCTCGTTCTCGAACTGGGCGACGTGAGACAGGTGGTCGAGGTGCAGGCGGCGGTCACGCCGCTTCAGCAGGAGACCGCCGAAATCAGCGAAACCATCACCGCCAAAGATATCCAGAGTATTCCCCTGAACGGCCGTGTTCCGTACGCGCTGCTGGCGCTCACGCCCGGCGTGGCCGCCGGCGGCGACGACCCGAGCAGCCTCGCCTTCGACTCCGACATGAGCCTGAATGGCAGCCGGAAAGGCTCGAACGCCTACGTCATCGACGGAGCCTCGACGACGCACATCGGCGGCATCGCCGAGCGGATCGGCTCGATCGAGTCGATTCAGGAGTTCAAAGTCCTCTCGAGCACCTATTCCGCCGAGTATGGGCGAACTTCGGGCGGAGTCATCACCTTCCAGGTCAAGGGCGGAACGCAGGAGTATCACGGCGCGCTGTACGAGTTCCACCGCAACAATGCGATGGCGGCCAACAGTTGGGAGAACAACGCGCGCGGCGTCAGGAACGCAGTGCTGATCCGCAATGAATTCGGCGGCGTCTTCGGCGGCCCCGTGCCCGGGATGAGGAAAAAGATGTTCTTCTTCCTCAACTACGAGGGGGTCCGCGACAGCGATCCGCTCACCAAAGTGCGCACCATCCCCGATCCATCCATCCGCGGCGGCAACTTCAGCCGGCTGCCGGTGTCTGTGTTCGACCCGCTCAACGGGCAGCCGTTCGCGAACAACACGATTCCGCCAAACCGGCTCGATCCGGCGGCGCAGAAATTCATGCAGCTCTTCCCGGCGCCGAACGTGACAGGCATCCCCAGCCGCTTCGGCATCAACACCAACAACTGGGTGCGCACGCAGGGCCGCAGCGACGCCAAGAACTTCGGCACGATGCGCATCGACTACAATCCCACCGAGAAGAACAAGTTCTTCTTCACTTTCTCGCACGTCAACGAAGGCCCGCGCGACCTGGTGCGCGATTTTGAGAACGTGCTGAACACCGAGATCGGTCCGCGCTTCCGCAACATCCGCCGCGCCACGTTCGGCTACACCCGTTTCCTGACTCCGGCGCTTTCGAGCGAGTTCCTGATCAGCGCACAGCGCGACCCGCGCCAGATCGCGCCTTGGTACGACGGCTTCGATGTCAGCCGCGAACTCGGCATCCAGCGCAAAGTAGGCGCCAACCTGCCGAGCATCAATATCGCCGGCGGCTTCGGCGCCTACGGCGACAGCCGCTATCAGAACTGGGTGCACCAACCGGCGAGCGCAAGCAATATCTGGACCTGGCTGCGCGGCCGCCACACCATCAAGTACGGCGCGCAGCTCTATCAGAACCAGTTCTGGTACATCGCCGGCAACGGCCTCAGCGGAAACTACAGCTTCAACGGCGAGATTACCGGCAATGGCGTGGCCGGACGCAACAACCCTGTCAACGCGCTGGCCGACCTGCTGCTCGGCGCCGTGAAGGGGGCCGATTACCCCGTTGTTCAGATTCCCGTGAACCGCTTCAATTACAACCTCGGCCTCTTCTTCAACGACGACTGGAAGCTGACCAGACGGCTGACCTTGAACCTCGGCCTTCGCCAAGAGTTCGAAACCTGGCAGGCTGTCAAGAACAACGTCTATTCTCGCGTCGACCTGGCGACGGGCAGCCTGTTGCTGGCGGGCCGCAACGCGTCGCGAAATCTGAGTCTCAACAACGACTACCTCAACTTCTCTCCTCGGCTCGGGATTGCATACTCGGTCAACGACAAGACCGTGGTGCGCTCCGGCTTCGCCGTTTCTCATTCCAACCTCTGGGTGAACAACGGCGAAATGGTGGCGTACCCAGGCTGGACGTCCGCGCAAACCTTCCCGGATCAGGGCGCCGGCAGGGCGCAGCCGTTTACGTTCACTCAAGGTTTCCCGGCCGAGGCGGCCGCGCTGGTTCCTGATCCGCTGGCACTGGCCGCAGCCGCTAATCCGTCACGCCCGCTGCCGGTCTCTTCGCTGACTTACAACGACACGGACCGGATTCCCTATAGTCTTCAGTGGAATTCCGGCATCCAACGCGAGATCGGATTCAGTACGGTGCTCGACATCAGCTACGTCGGCAGCCGCAGCCTGCGCCTTTCGCGCACTGTGGCCGCGAACAGTCCAGGAATCGAGCGGGCGCGTGACGTTGTGATCAACCGCGTGCCGGTCCAGCAATTGCGGCCGTTTCCGAACTATTCCGGGTTCAGCGCCGTGTTCTACGACGCCAACGCCATCTACAATTCGCTCCAAGTGAAGGCCACCCGGCGGTTCAACGCCGGCCTCAGCGTCGACGTCAACTATACCTTCTCGAAGAGCATCGACAACGCCTCCAATTTCGCCGACTCGTTTCAGATTCCGTGGCAGTATTTCTCGATTGAGCGGGCGCTGTCCGGGCTCGACCGTCCTCAGGTGTTCACCCTCGGCGCTGTCTATGAACTGCCGTTCGGGAAAGGCAAGCCGTGGTTGTCCGACAGCCGGTTGCTGTCGGCGCTGCTGGGTGGATTCCAGGTCAACGGCCTGATGGCCGCGTCCGACGGCCTGCCGCTCACCATCCGCCAGACCAACACCAACCTCCTGCTGTCCGCGCAGCGGCCGGACGTGGTCGACCCGGCGAACCTGAGCGGACGCGGGGCCGGGACCGAATTCGCGGGAGCGGCCAGGCGCTATCTCATCGCACCGAACCAGCCGGGCTTCCCCTTCCGCGCTTCGAGCAACCTCGGCATCGGCAATCTCGGCCGCAACACCAGCCGCGAGCCGGGCTACGTGAATCTGAATCTCTCCCTGTTCCGCAGCGTCAGCATCCGGGAGAAAGTCCGGCTGGAGCTGCGTTTTGAAGGCTACAACGCGTTCAACCACGTGAATTACCGCGAGCCGGCGAGCACTGACATCGACAATGCAAACTACGGCCTGATCACGGCAGCCGCGCCACCGCGAAAGCTACAGATCGGGGCGAGGCTGTCATTCTGATGCGCTCCACGCTCATTGCGCTGATGTTTGTCTCCGCTCTCGACGCCGGAGAGCTCACCATCTCCGGCACTCGATTCCTGCTGGATGGCAAACCGTTCCCGCTCACCGGCATCAGCTTTTTTAACGCGATCTACAACCCGGCGTTCAACAAGAACTCCACTGATCGCCAGACGTGGATGCGCAAGTTCCAACGGTACGGCGTCAACACGCTCCGCGTCTGGGCGCAGTGGGACTCCAAGCGTGGCTTCGCCGACGCCTGCGACGAGTGCTCGCTCTACTATCCGGATGGGCGTCTCCGCGCGAATCACCTCGTGCGCCTCCGGCAGATCGTCTCCGACGCCGACACGCTGGGCATGGTGATCGAGCTGACGCTGTTCTCGCACGAGACCGTCGAGGCGGGACGCCATCTCGACAAGGAGGCTGCTGACAAAGCGGTGGCCGCGATCACCGCCGAAATGAAGCCGCACCGCAACCTGTTTTTTCAGGTGTGGAACGAGCACTCCGACCGCGTCCTCGATCACGTGAAGACGATCAAAGCCCTCGATCCGAAGCGGCTCGTCACCAACTCGCCCGGTTTTTCGAGCGACCTCGGCGATCAGCGGCAGAACATGGCTCTCGACTTCCTCACGCCGCATACCGCGCGGCAACGGGTGGGACGTCACTGGGAGGTCGCGCCAGCCGAGATCGCCTACCTGCTCAAGCGATACAACAAGCCGGTGGTCGACGACGAGCCGGCCCGCAACGGCACTCCGAACTTCGGTGGCCCGAAGGAGCAGACTTACCCATGGGATCAGATCGTTCAGATCTGGCAAGTGTGGCAGCTTGGCGGCTACATCGTTTACCATCACGACATGTTTCAGACCGGATACGGCACGCCGGCCGTTCCGCCGAGCGGCATCCCCGATCCTGAGTTCAGCCCTTACCACAAAGCGGTGCTCGAGTTCATCGCACAACGCGAACGTTACATGCCGAAGCACTGACAGGGCCCGGGAGGGCCCGGGACCCGGGATTGACGAGCACAGAGGGATCGTATAAGATCCTGGCAAGGTCCGGCACGAAGCCGAGCCAATGGATTTCGTGGGGAAGGGGCTGTATGTCTGGCAAGTCGCGAATGGGAATTCCACTACTTTTTTTGGCCTGCGTCCTTTATGGGCAGGGCGATCTGGCAACGGTAACCGGGGGTGTGACGGATCCCGAGCAGGCAGCGATGCCGGATGTGAAGATCACCATCCGAAACGTCGGGACGAACATCGCCCGGTCCATGCAGACAAATCACGAGGGCTATTTCACGCTCACCAACCTTCCGCCAGGCGCCTATGAGCTGACCGCGGAGAAGGAGGGATTCCGCTCGTACCGTGCGACCGGGATCGTTCTCGAAACCGGCCAAAACCTTAGAAGGGATGTCAGACTGATGGTCGGCTCGGTGACCGAGTCGGTTACCGTGAGCGCGGAGGTGCCCCCGCTGAACACCGAGAACGGGACGATCAAGGGCGACGTGATCATCCAGGCGGAGATCCAGGAGATCCCGCTGAACGGGCGCGATTTTACCGAACTGGCGTTTCTGGTTCCCGGCGTAGTGCCGAATGCTCAGGGCGGCGCGGGATCGTTTGCTTCCATTAACGGCGCCCGGGGCGACAACACCAATTTCTACGTGGACGGCTTCAACGACCGCAATATCCGCGGCGCGGCGGCGCAATTACGCCCCAACATGGACGCGTTGCAGGAGTTCAAGATGGAGGTGTCCGGCTATTCGGCCGAATACGGCAAGATGGCCGGCGGCATTCTGAACATGGTGCTGCGCTCGGGAACGAACCAGTTCCACGGAAACCTGTTCGAGTACTTCCGTAACGAGGTGTTCGATTCCCGCGCCTACTTCGATAAGGAGAAACTGGGCTTCCACCAGAATCAATTTGGAGGAACGATTCTCGGCCCGCTGATGATCCCCAAAGTTTACGACGGTCACAACCGCACCTTCTTCATGTTCAGTTGGGAGAGCTACCGCCTTTCCTGGGGCGAGACCCGTGTGGGCAACGTGCCCAGCGCCCTCGAGCGGAAAGGAGATTTCACAAAAACGGTGAATAACGCCGGTGTTCCGATCACGGTCAGGGACCCGTTCGCCAGCAACGCTCCGTTTCCTGGCAACGTGATTCCGCCGGACAGGTTCAGCCCGGTTGCCTTGAAGCTAATTGGCTACTACCCCCTTCCAAACCGTACCGCGCTGGGGAACAACTCCCTGGCGACGGCCGCGAACGTCTCCGACTGGGACAGCTTCTTGATAAAAGCCGATCACAGGTTTAACGGCAACGACAGCACATCTGTTCGCTTTGGGAAGCGCTTTGCCCGTTCGAATGCTCCGTGGGCCGGAAGCAACCTGGGAATCTTCCAGAACCGGGTACGAGACGACCGGGAGTTGGGCGGGGTGGATTACACTCACATGTTTTCTCCCACCCTGCTGGTGGAGGTCCGTGCCGGTGTGAGCCGGAACGCGAGCCGCGAGCGGATCATCGGCGACGGAGGTGATATGGCGGCCGAGCTGGGCATGGCGGGATCGACGCAAGATCCTTTGTTGCGCGGATTCCCTCTCGTCAACGTCACCAACTATCTGTCGCTGGGATACGCCAACAATCAGCCCGTCCAATACTTTGTGACCGAGTGGCAGTATGGCGGAAAGTTTACCTGGGTGAAGGCGAAGCACATTCTGAAATGGGGTCTGGACGCTTCGCGGTACCAGTTTAACCAGCCATACTTCAACAACTCGCGGGGGAGTATGACGGCCAACGGCGTGTGGACGGGCGGCGGCACCGCCGCCAACGGAAACGCCATCGGCGATCTGTTGCTCGGGCTCTTGAACAGCGCGTCGATCACCACAGTGATCAATCGCAACTACTTGCGCGAGCAGGGCTACCGGTTCTTTGTGAACGACGACTGGAAGGTGACCCGCTCGCTTACGCTGAACCTCGGGCTGCGCTATGAACTCGAGACGCCTGCCTACGACAAGTACGACCGCATGTCGAACTTCATTCCCTCGCTCAATAAGATCATCATCGCCAGCCACCGCACCATTTCGGATTACGATCAGGTGGTTGCCGGCGCGGGGCTGACGAACCTGATGGGGCTCGCGCAAGACTATGGTTTGCCGCGCTCCCTCGTGCACACGTTCTACAAAGGTCTGGCGCCTCGTGTGGGCTTCGCCTGGCGTCCCATGAAGAGCGACAGGACGGTGCTCCGAGGCGGCTACGGCATCTTTTATGGCGGCCAATTGCTCAACGATATCCGGAACGGGCTGGACAACACTTTTCCCTTTGTCCAGGCAGCCAATTATGCACGCCTGTCGAGCGATCCGAACGTGCTGACTCTGGCAAGTCCTTGGAACCCCGCGCGAGCGACTCAGACGGGCACGACAACGTCCACCGGTTATAAGCATGATGCGAGCATGGGAAACTTGCAGAGCTACAACTTGACCGTCGAGCGTGGCATCCGAGGGGTTGCCCTGGAGGTCGGATATGTGGGGTCCAAAGGCACGCACCTGGGGCGGCAGTACAACATCAACCAGCCGCTCAGAACGACGGAATGGTTTCTGGAGAACGGCACCAGTTTCCCGGTGCCGTATCCTCCGTTGGGAACGATCAATTTCTGGGACTTTGGCACGAATTCCATTTACAACGCGGGCCAGATCACATTGCGCAAGCGAGCCAGCGGCGGGTTTTTCTACCGTCTGAGTTACAGCTTCAGCAAATCCATCGACGACGCCTCTCAGTTTACCGGTACATCCACGGGCGGCTTTGCTCAGGCGTTGGATCCCAGGAACCTCAGACTGGAGCGCGGCCGTTCAGATTGGGACCGCGGGCACGTCTTTACCGGATCCTTTGCCTGGCCGGTGCCGGTGGGCCGCGGCAGGAGGTTTCTTGGCGGCGCCGGGATGATGGGAAATGCACTTCTTGGCGGGTGGCAGCTTTCCGGCACCGCCACCTTCTATTCCGGCCCGCCCTTCACGGTGCAGGACTCGACTGTAAACGTGAGTCTCGGCGAGTCCAGCCGGCCGAACCGGATTGCTTCCGGCATGGACGTCCAGGGGACAGGCAGGCGCGGCATTGACTACCCCTGGTTCGCCCCCTCCGCTTTCGTGCACACCCCAGGCTGCGTTTCCAGTCCGCAACGAAGCTGCTCACCGGATCAATACGGCTTTTTGCCCTTTGCTCCGGGCAATTCCGGGCGGGGCATCCTGGACGACCCAGGCCGGCAAAATATCAATCTAAGCCTGGTGAAGAGATTTCGCGCGGGCGAGCGGAAGTCTGTCCAGGTCCGGTGGGAGACGTTCAACATCTTCAATCATCCGAATTTCCTGATCTCGGGCAATTTTCGGAATTACAATGAAACTGCCGCCGGATATCTCCCCAGTGTCGTGGCCGCGGGACAAGGCGGGCCGAGAATCATGCAATTCGCTTTGAGATACGAGTTTTGACGTTCGTGCCAACCCGCCATCTCCGCCTCATCGAGCACGCTCGCCAGTCCCGTCTCTGTCGCCTCGCACATTCCGCAGGCCGAACCAGCCAGATCAGAACCGGATGGTCAGGCTGGCTTTTTGTAGCACACGGTTTGCCGCTTCTCAGTCCGATTTTCTGTCACAATAACCGATTTGATGCCGACTTCCGAGCACCAGGTGTCACCACAGGAACGGTGGCATGCCGGCACTATCATCCGGGGCCCGGTGCTCCCGGAACCGGTGCAGGTGATCCGGGTGGTTCCCACATACTTTTCGTTGTCGATCGCGCGCGTCGCCCCCCTCCGCCGGCACTTGTGCCTCGTCCAGCAACCGACGCACTCCAGCCCGGCAGACACCACCCTTGACCGCCTGCATCAGGCCATGATCCTTTTTGCCGCCGGCCGGAGCGAGGCGCTTCGCCGGTTCCTTGTCGAAGACGGAGTCGGCAAAGATCAGAAGTTCTGGCGGTTGGCGCAGGCCCTCTGCGCCCTCTACCCGAGCGGCACGGAGGAACGGCGCTGGGCCGAAGGCGTGCTCGCACGGAAGAAAGGACTCGGGTTCTGATGCAGTACGTTGTCTACTGTGACGAAAGCCGGCACGACGGTGGCGCCGAGTCCCGTTTCATGGCCATCGGCAGCCTTTGGGTACCGCGCTGCCGCAAAGTCGAAATCACCAAGACTCTCCGGAGCCTGTTTCGAGATGAAGGCCTTCACGCGGAGGTGAAGTGGAGCAAGGTGAGCGCCTCGCGCCTCAAACCGTACCAGAAGGTCGTCGACTTCTTCTTCGCGGAAGAAGCTCTCCGCTTCCGCGTGATCGTGGTGGATCACACCAAGTACGATCCGGAGCGGTTTCATGGAGGCGACCGCGAGCTTGGATTCTACAAGTTCTACTATGAGATGCTCGTCCAGTGGCTCGAGCCCGGGAATGAGTACCTGATCCTGCTTGATTTCAAGCAGAACCAAAGTGTGGACCGCTACCGGGACCTCCGGGCGGTGCTGACGCGGAAGCTCAAGGGCGCAGCTAAGATCCTGGACCTGACGGTGATTGACTCCGGTGAGACCCCGCTAGCCCAACTCTGCGATCTGCTCACCGGCGCCGTTGCTTCGGCCTGGTGTGGTGAGTCCAAAGCCGGAAGCGCGAAAGCTGAATTATGCGCCCACATCGCCAAGCGCCGCGGGCTGTCCACTGTGAAGATCGCCTCCGCAAGCCCAGAGATATCGAAGTTCAACGTGTTCAAGATAGATCTCCAGTGAGGACCGTGCCTTTTGCCTGTCGACTTGAATGCGCTCTTGCTGGATCTGACCGGGCTGACCGACGCCGAGATCGAGAGGCTGGGAAGGCGACGCTTCAACGAACTCTACATCAACCTGCGAGATTGCGGCGTCCTCGGCGCGCACGACGCGTCGGATGTCGTGATCTGGCGCGAGCGATTCGACCACGCCTTCTTTACGACAACCGATCCAATCAGTCACAGGGACCGGAAGGACCTGCTGGCCGTCGACCGAATCCAACGGGTGGCATGGATCGGTCCTGTGATCCAGGGCTTGGTCGACAACACGCAATGTTGGGAAGTACCCAGTCCAACCGGAAGAGTGCGCCCGCCGAACCGGCTGTACATCGCGTCGCCGCAGTTCTATGTCGTGTGGTTGGAACCGCGGATAAGCGGAGGTTGGCGGTTTTCGTCGGCGTACCCAGCAGCCGCGCAGACGATCTCAGGATACGTGAGACGGGGGACAATGATATGGAGGAGTTAATACGCCCCGTGATTAGCCCGGCTCACGGGACCAGAAGCCTCATCCGCCGCCATAAGGCGTGGAGTCGCTGCTGGCTTGCGTCAGCATCAACTCCATTCTCCCACAAACAACGTTGTTTGTGTCAACAAATCGCAGGGTCGCCAGCTACGTGCCGTTCTGGGCATAGCCTATGTGACCGTGAGGGCTGCGGCGGCTGAACGCTCGCGAGATCTGCGGCCTAGACGCTGAAAAGAAGTTCCTGGACCGACACATAGAACTCACCGGTCTCTGCAGCCCGCCGCACTTTTCTGCGTATGACTTCCGCCAGCGCGAGTTGACCGTCCAGCACAAAAAACAGGTCTTGTCCAGATACGCCGATCGCGTTCGTGGCCCGCCCTCTACCAAAAGCAATCAGCGCCTCCGATGTAAAGCTTGACCAGGAGACGAGAACCCCTCGGACCAGCTCGCCTTGCCGTCGACCTTGTCGCGAAACTCGCGGAGAGGGCCTGGCCCGATCTGCTCAGAGTGGAACTTGGCCTCCATTAGGTACGTCTCACCATCCAGTTCGAAGCTTCCATCGATCTGCTCACCTACGAGTCGAATCGAGCCCTTGGGGTTAAGGGCGAACGCGCCAAAGAGATCCTTGAGCAATCTCTCGAAAGCGATTCCCCTCGCCTGAGGCAGCAGGCTTCCAAAGCACACCAACTCCTGTTTCAGGCGCGCCAGAACCTCGGGCGAGGCGGTGATGCTCTGCTCCTTTGGTTCTGGAGTCCGCCTGGGCAATGACTCAAGAAAGGTGGGGTCCCAGAGTTCCGGAATTTTGAAGCCCACTCGTCGCACTAGCTCGTTTAGATTGACGATGTCCTCACGGCGTATGGGTTGACCCTTGTTCTGAAGGTAGATCATGCCCCGCCGCACGATCTCCAAGACGAGCGCGCAAAACCTGTCACTTCGCCGCTCAAGCGTGTGGAGAAGCAGTGTCGTGATAGCCGGTAGCTTACTGCCTGCACTGTAGAACTGCATCAAATCAAGGTCGCGAGCGACCCCAGCGAAGCTGATGGCTTGGGCGGCGTAGGGATGGGGCCTATCGGGCAGATAATCGTAGAGTAGGCGCGCGAGCTCGTTGAGAGCTTGGCTCTGGTGAAACGACACGCCCATGCCAAAGATTGTACCGCTGTCCACTTCGTTTGCCGTCGTCGGGCCGGACGGCTCACACGTGAGGCCGCCACCCAGCTTTTGGTGGTCGCCTCCAGCGCCTTCTTGCTAAGTCGCGCCGTCAACCGGAGGAATGGGCACATGCGAAGGCAACATGCCCGCCAACTGCCAAGTTGTGACAAGGAAGTGCATTTGGCGGCGATCAAAATGCTTTATGTACTCATCCGATACTCGAAGCAAGGGCCTCTTTGTTCCGCTTGGGTCATGTCGCGCCAGCGCATAACCTGCCAAGACCCAAAGTATCCGATAGACTCGCTCGTAGTGCCACAAGAGAACCGTGGTTTGCTCGCTAGTGAGCGATGCCGGTGCGGCAAACTGAGAACCCAGTTCAGCGTTCTTGCGAAGCTCTTCTACATAGGACACCACATCTGGGAACGCATGGGCTACATCTTCAACAGCACCCGATGCCGATTGCGCCATTGCCGTAAAAACAGGCACATCTGAAGAAAAGTTTGCAATGGTATTGCGATCGGCAACGCTGAGCTGTAAGCCTAGCCTGCATTTTCGCGGCAAGTCCTTGTTAACAATGTGAGGGCACAGCCCGAGTGTACACAGCCAAGCAAAGGGGTTTCGCTGCGGCATGCGTTAACCAGTTGG